>NZ_JBEFAK010000084.1:0-25576 GCF_040137845.1 Nonomuraea sp. B19D2
CCTGGGCGGGGGCCGAGGCCAGGGACAGGGCCGCCGCCGAGGCGACGCCCAGCAGCCCGGCCCGGGTCGCGAGGTTGGTGCGCATTGAGATGTTCTCCCTTGCTGATCGGATCGGCGACGGCCCGTATTGACCGTCGCAACGGGGGATCATGACCCCACGGGAACGGCGGTGCTGACGGTCAGCCGTAGGACTGTGCCCAGTACTCGATGGTCTTCTGCTGCGAGGGGATGAAGATCGCGCCGTACTTCTTGTGCCCGGCGTTGGTGACGCGCAGGTAGCGGGGAGTGCCGTCGCAGGGCCACTTGGCCTTCTTCATGGTCTTCCAGTCCAGGTACTGGTTCCGGTACATGAACTTGACGATCATGGTTTGGCCCTTGCCCCAGCAGCGGGCCTTGACCTGCATCACCCGGTGGCCGTACTTGCGGTTCCACGAGGGACCCCAGTAGCCGTGCCAGCCCGACTCGTGCTTGAGCGTGACCCACTTGGCGCTTTTGGCGGCCGCCTGGCCGAAGACCGCCTCGGCCGCGGCGGCCCCTTGGGCGGTGGTAGGCGCGATGGCGGTCCGAACGGCGGTCTGCGGCGCGGTGGCGGGGGCCGCCTGGGCGGGGGCCGAGGCCAGGGACAGGGCCGCCGCCGAGGCGACGCCCAGCAGCCCGGCCCGGGTCGCGAGGTTGGTGCGCATTGAGATGTTCTCCCTTGCTGATCGGATCGGCGACGGCCCGTAGTGACCATCGCTCGGATCATTGCGGCGGAGCCGGGTGGATCTCCACCAGTCGCGCGGGTTGAACGGGCTCTACTCGCCGGCGCGGAGCGCCGCCAGGGCGTGCTCGAGGTTTCCCTCTGACTCTCGCGTGATGTTGCGGCTGTTCTGCCACTCGCGGTTCTCGAAGCACTTGTGCGCCCACCACGTGGGCTTCGCAGGGCCCGTCCAGCCTATGTAGTGCCCTTGCAGGCACCGCATCTTCTTGATCGTCGTTGGTTCCCATCTGTCGCCGTGGGAGCAGGCGGGGATGAACTTCTTTACGATCGGCTTGTTGCAGAGCCACTTGATGGTGGGGTTGGCCTGCCTATGGACCCGACGGCGCTGGATGTCGCTGCGGGGGTCATGGCCTGGGTTGCCGACTCCGCTGTCCCACCCGCGAGCACCAGTGGAACGCACCCGCCGCGACTGCGGTGCTGATCTTCGTGATGGCCTTCATGTCGTCTCCTTCGCTCGTGAATCCGCTCGTGTCGAGCGGGTTACAAGAAGCTAGGCCGCGCCTTGTTGAGGATTTGTTCAGGATCCGTGAAGTGGTCAGTGGTCTGCGACATGCGATGTCAGTGACGGCGGAGGCCTCGCCGGTGCCAAGCTCGGCGCCGATGGCCGAGGTTGATCCAGCGACCCTGGGCCTGGACCGACGCCGACAGACCGGGCGCGGCGGCCTGAGCGGGCGTGGGCATGACCAGCGACCCCAGGGGGATGAATGTAGTGGCGGCGAGTGCCGCACCGATCTTTGAATGCGTTTCATGCCGAGGCCCCGTCCTGTCTTCACGTCCTCCGGTAGCAAGCGATCTCCTTGACCGCTTGCCCCGAGGCCTGTGCCACCAGGATCGTGGCGCTCGAATTGTTCGGCACCCCTGCTCAGGCGGGCAAACAATTGCGTTCTTGGGGCGAACGATTTGGGGTCAAAGACACCCTCTTAGGCCCACCGCGGCGAGCAATGCCGACGCGGGTGTCCTCAGCTTCATGCTGCCTCCCTGGTTCTCGTTGTCGGACCGTGCTGTCATCCGAGAGTGCAGGTCGGCGACGTCGCGGCACATCTGTCCTGCGGCGGAACCTGCTGTCGGCCGTCGCGAGTATGGCCCTACGCGGTAAGGCGTACTCGACCTGAACGGGAGAGAAGGAGGCGAGGCCGTCATCGGGCGGAGCTTCCTGCGCCGCCTGAGCGAGGGATTTCACGATTCAGCGTCGCGTGTATGGCGGTTCATCCGTGATCGTGATATGGGGCCGGGGTCAGGTGGCGTCGATCAGCCCGTTCTCGAAGGCGAAGACGACGGCCTGCACCCGGTCGCGCAAGCCGAGCTTGGCGAGGATGTGGCTCACATGCGTGCGCACGGTACCCTCCGACAGGTACATCCGCGCCGCGATCTCGGTGTTGGAGAGCCCTGTGGCGATCGCCGCGAGCACTTCCCTTTCCCGGCGGCTGAGCAGGGCGGCCCGCTGGTCAGGGGTCTTGCCCGGCTCCGGGACGCGCTGCATGAAGTGGGAGATGAGCCGCTTGGTGGTGGACGGCGCGATGATGACCTCGCCGTCGTGCACCACCCGGATCGCCTCGGCGAAGAACCGCGGGCCGCTGTCCTTGAGCAGAAAACCGCTGGCCCCGGCCTTGATCGCGCCGAAGACGTACTCGTCGAGGTCGAAGGTGGTGAGGACGAGCACCCGGGGCCGCGCGGCCCGCTCGCAGATGCGCCGGGTGGCCTCGATGCCATCCATGCGGGGCATCCGTACGTCCATGACCACCACGTCGGCGGGCACCTGCTCCACCAGCTCCAGGATCTCCTCGCCGTCCGCGGCCTCCCCGACGACCTCGATCCCCTGCTCGCGGCGGAGCACCAGCCGCACCCCGGTACGGACGAGTTGCTGGTCGTCGGCCAGCAGCACACGGATCAGGTCCACGGCAAGGTGGCCTCGACCTGGAACCCGCCAGGTGGCGGCGAAGTGACCTGCACCGTGCCGCCCAGCATGGCGGCGCGCTCCCGCATGCCGACCAGCCCTTGGCCGGAACCCGACCAGCTTAAGGAGCCGGCTCTGCGACGAATTCTCCCACCCCCGTCATCGGTGATCTGGATGTGCAGCCCGTCCTCGGCGTAGCGCAGTGACACGTCAGCCTTGGCACCCTTTCCGGCATGCTTGAGCGTGTTGGTCAGAGCCTCCTGCACGATCCGGTAGGCGGCCAGACCCAAGGCCGGCGGGGCCTCGCGGACCTGTCCACTGACGTGTAACCGTACCTCCATCGGCAGCCGTTCGGCCAGATCCTTGATCGCATCGATGCTCGGCTGCGGCGCCATGGGCGCGTCCCGCAAGAGGCCCAGCAGCAGCCGCAGCTCCCGCAGCGTGGCCCTGCCTGACGCCCCGATGGCGTCAACGGCCTGGCCCGCCTCGTCCAGGTCCTGGTCGAGCAGCGCGGCGGCGGCACCGTCCGAGTGGATCACCATGGCGCTGACGTTGTGCGCCACGATGTCGTGCAGCTCACGCGCGATGCGTATGCGTTCCTCCGCCAGAACGGCCTGGACGCGGCTCTCCTCGCCACGGGTGATCGCCTCGGATTCCGAACGTCGCAACCTGCCCAGCCCCCACGCGCCTGAGCACAGCGCGAACGACGTCACCAGCAGGGGGGTGGGCACGGCGGGCAAGGGGAACGGCAGCGTGTCCGGTCCGAAGACCTGCTGGACGGTGACCGGTGCCACGGGCAGCAGCGTCGCGATGATGAACAGCCCGGCCCAGCGGGAAGAGCTCCACCGTCCCGCGGTGTAGGACATGAACATCAGCGCCGTCGGCGTGCTCAGCTCCGCCCAGGAGGCGTTCCACTCCGTCCAGATGTCCCAGCGCCCGCTCAGCAGCCACAGCGCCCACACCAGGGCCAGGACCGCCACCGTGTTCCTGCGCCGCCACGCCAGGCTGGCGTACGCCAGCAGATCGCCCCAGAACGAGAGGGGGACGCGGTCGAGGTCCGCGATGGGCTGCTCGTAATAGGGCACTTCTATCAGCAGGTACACGCAGGCGACCGTGGCGAGGAGCGCGTCGGCCAGACGCTGATGACGGTTCCACCACTCCAGAAAACGCCGGGGCATGACACGACGTTACGGCCCTCGTCCCGCGCCCGCCTCATCCTTGTCACGCATGCGCGATACGCCGCCGGGCAGACATCGGCCATCCGCCTGCGGGCAGATGCGCACACACGTCGTCTGTGCCCCTGAGACCTCCTCGATCGTCACCCGCGGTACCTCGATTCCCGCCTGGGTCTTTGAAATACGGTAGGGGGGTATGGTACGTTGAAGGAGTCGGAAGGGGGAGTCATGGTTGGCTACGGCGATCACAAGCAGGACCAGCTGCGTCGGCTGCGCCGGATCGAGGGTCAGGTGCGCGGGTTGCAGCGGATGGTCGAGGACGACAAGTACTGCATCGACATCCTGACGCAGGTGTCGGCGGCCACCAGCGCCCTGCAGTCGGTCGCGATCTCTTTGCTGGAGGATCACCTGGCGCACTGTGTGGCCGACGCCGCCGCGCAGGGCGGGCCTGAGGCGCAGGCGAAGGTGAAAGAGGCTTCCGACGCGATCGCACGGCTCGTGCGTTCCTGACATGACCATCGAGGAAGGGTTGATCGACATGGCAACTGCTACCTACACCGTCAAGGGCATGACCTGCGGCCACTGCGTGAGTTCGGTGAAGGAGGAGGTCGGCGAGGTCGCCGGTGTCACCTCGGTGGAGGTGGATCTGGCCAGCGGGCTGCTGACGGTCGAGAGCGACAGTCCTGTGGCGGCGGCGCAGATCGTGGCGGCCGTGGAGGAAGCGGGCTACGAGGTGGTGAATCCGGCATGAATGCGGCGACCAAGCTGGGTGTTTACGTGCTGGGGCTGGCCGTCGTCTTCGGTGGCGCCCTGGGCGTCGGGAGCGCGGTGGGAGACGTCGGTCCGGCACCGGCCAAGCCGGAACACGGGACCGCCCATTCGACTCCCGCCGCGGACAGTCATGGCGGCCATGAGCAGACCACCGCACCAGCGCAAGACGATACCCCCGGGGGGCTCCAAGTGTCCCAGGACGGCTACACCCTCAACCCGTTGACCACCGTCAAGGCCGGCGAGGCCACCGATTTCCGGTTCACCGTGACGGGGCCGGATGGCCGGCCGGTGACCGGCTACCAGGTCGAACATGACAAGAAGCTGCACTTCATCGTGGTCTCGCGGGACCTCGGGACGTTCCAGCATCTGCATCCGGACATGGCCGCCGGCGGCGTGTGGTCGGTGAGGCTGACGCTGGACGACCCGGGCGCCTACCGCGCCTTCGCCGACTTCGCCCCCACCGGTGGGAGTGGCCTGACCCTGGGCGCGGACCTGCTGGTCGCGGGCGACTACAAGCCGGACCCCCTGCCCGAGGTGGCTCGGACGGCTGAGGTGGACGGTTACCAGGTCTCGCTGGACGGTGATCTGGTGCCTGGCCAGGCCGCCAAACTCACGCTGAGCGTGAGCAAGGACGGCGAACCGGTCACGGATCTGCAGCCGTATCTGGGAGCGTACGGACATCTGGTGGCGTTGCGGGCAGGTGACCTGGCTTATCTTCATGTGCATCCGGAAGACAGTGGCAAGGCCGGGCCGGAGGTCACCTTCTACGCGGAGGCTCCCAGCGCCGGTGACTACCGTTTGTTCCTGGACTTCAAGCACGACGGCAAGGTCCGCACCGCGGACTTCACCGCCCGGGCCGGGGCCGGACAGCCCAAGCCGACGGCCGAGCCGGGCACCGGCCCGTCCCACGATGAACACACGCACTGATCGGGAAAGGAGGGGTGATGTCTTCCCTGACTGAGGACAGATCCGTCGAGCTTGCCATTGGCGGTATGACGTGCGCGTCCTGCGCGAACCGGATCGAGCGCAAGCTCAACAAGCTCGAGGGCGTGAGCGCGACCGTCAACTACGCGACGGAGAAGGCGAAGGTCACCTTCCCCGAGAGCGTGGATCCGCAGCAGTTGATCGCCGAGGTGGAGAAGGCGGGTTACACCGCCGCGCTGCCCGCCCCGCCCGCAGCCGAAGCCGACGAGGAGCCGGCGGACGAGCTGAGGCCGCTGCGCGAGCGGTTGGTCACCGCGGTCGTGTTGAGCGTGCCGGTGGTGGCGATGGCGATGGTTCCGGCGTTGCAGTTCACGAACTGGCAGTGGTTGTCGCTGGTGCTGACGGCGCCGGTGGTGGTGTACGCGGGGTGGCCGTTCCACAAGGCGGCCTGGACCAACCTGCGGCACGGCGCGGCCACGATGGACACCCTCATCTCGGTCGGCACGCTGGCCGCCTTCGGCTGGTCACTATGGGCGCTGTTCTTCGGCACCGCGGGCACGCCCGGGATGACGCACCCGTTCGCCTTCGCCATCGAGCGGACCGACGGCTCGGGCAACATCTACCTCGAGACCGCGGCGGCGGTGACCGCGTTCATCCTGGCCGGGCGCTATTTCGAGGCCCGCTCCAAGCGGCGCGCGGGTGCGGCGTTGCGGGCGTTGCTGGAGCTGGGCGCCAAGGACGTGGAACTGGCCGACGGCCGCCGCATTCCCACCGACCAGCTCAAGGCCGGCGACACCTTCGTCGTGCGGCCGGGCGAGAAGATCGCCACCGACGGTGTGATCCTTGAGGGCTCCTCCGCGGTGGACGCCTCGATGCTGACCGGCGAGTCCGTGCCCGTGGAGGTCCGCCCCGGCGACGCGGTCACGGGGGCCACTGTGAACGCGGGCGGCCGTCTCATCGTCCGCGCCACGCGGGTCGGCGCCGACACCCAGCTCGCCCAGATGGCCAAGCTGGTGGAAGAGGCGCAGACCGGCAAGGCGGCTGTGCAGCGGCTGGCCGACCGCATCTCCGGCATCTTCGTGCCGATCGTGATCGCGCTGGCCGTCGCCACGCTCGGGTTCTGGCTCGGCACCGGCAACGGTGCGGCGGCGGCGTTCACTGCGGCGGTGGCGGTGCTGATCATCGCCTGCCCGTGCGCGCTGGGCCTGGCCACGCCAACGGCGCTGCTGGTCGGTACCGGGCGGGGCGCGCAGCTGGGCATCCTGATCAAGGGTCCGGAGGTGCTGGAGTCGACCCGTACGGTGGACACGATCGTGCTGGACAAGACCGGCACGGTGACCGAGGGCAAGATGACGCTGGTCGCCGTGCACCTGGCCGAGGGCGAGAGCCGCGAGGAGGTGCTCAGGCTGGCGGGCGCGTTGGAGCACGCCTCCGAGCACCCGATCGCTCAGGCCATCGCCCGCGAAGCCGACTCCGATGCGACCGTCGAGGACTTCGCCAACGTGGAAGGACTCGGCGTACAGGGCATCGTGGACGGCCACGCGGTGCTGGTCGGGCGGCCCCGGCTGCTGGCCGAATGGTCTCAGCACCTGCCCGCCGACCTCGAACGCAAGCTGGCCGAGGAGCAGGCGGCGGGCCGCACCGCGGTGGCGGTCGGCTGGGACGGTCAGGCGCGTGCGGTGCTGGTGGTGGCCGATGTGGTCAAGCCGACCAGCCGGCAGGCGATCGCCGATCTGCGGGCGCTGGGCCTGACCCCGGTGCTGCTGACCGGCGACAACGAGGCCGTGGCCAGGACCGTGGCGGCCGAGGTGGGCATCGACGAGGTGATCGCCGAGGTGCTGCCCGCCGACAAGGTCGATGCGGTGAAGAAGCTGCAGGCCGAGGGCAAGGTGGTGGCCATGGTGGGCGACGGGGTCAACGACGCCGCCGCACTGGCCCAGGCCGACCTGGGGCTGGCGATGGGCACCGGCACCGACGCCGCCATCGAGGCCTCCGACCTCACCCTGGTCCGCGGCGACCTGCGGGTGGCCGCGGACGCGCTCCGGCTGTCCCGCCGCACGCTGTCCACGATCAAGGGCAACCTGTTCTGGGCCTTCGCCTACAACGTCGCCGCCCTCCCGCTGGCCGCGCTCGGCCTGCTCAACCCGATGATCGCCGGAGCCGCGATGGCGTTCTCCAGCGTCTTTGTGGTGAGCAACAGCCTGCGGCTACGCCGCTTCAAGTGAACGAACCACCCTGTGGCCGAAGGCGATCAACGCCTTCGGCCACGTTCACGTATGCAGGTCTGGGGCGCGTCGCTGCTCGCCGCGGGGGTCGGTTATCTCCACAACCTAGGATGATTAGGAAATAAGCTAAGCCCTCTAGGTAACCGGAGGCGCCTGCTTCCGCTGTGAGCAATGGAGGAAGATCATGACTGTGCTGTCCGTGCCGGGTGCCCGCCTCTATTACGAGGTCAGCGGCAGCGGGCCGGTGCTCCTCATGCTGCCGGGCGGCGGCGGTGACGCGGCCGTGTTCGACGTGGTGGCCGGGCCGCTCGCCGAGCACTTCACGCTCGTCACCCTCGACCCGCGCGGCTACTCGCGCAGCCGTCTCGACAGCCCGGTCCCCGTGGATCAGCGGGTCGACGTGCAGAGTGACGACGCCTTCCGGTTGCTCGACGTGGTGAGCCCGGACCGGCCCGCCTACGTCTTCGGCGGCAGCAGCGGCGCCATCGTCGGTCTTGACCTGCTCGCCCGGCATCCTTCCCGGGTGCGTCGCCTGGTCGCCCATGAGCCGCCGTGCTTCGCCCTGTTGCCCGACGCCTCCGCGCAGTTGGCCATGGTCGAGGAGGTGTACCGGCTCTTGCGCACGCAGGGGCTCGCAGCCGCGTCAGCTCGGTTCATGGAGGGCATAGGCGGCACCATGAAGGCCATGCCGGACCCTGCTTCGTTGCCGCCTCGGGCCGCTGAGATGATGGCCCGGCTGCTGCGCAACGCTCCGATCATGATGGAGCACGAGTTGCGGCAGTTCACCTCCTATGTGCCTGACCTGGCCGCTCTTGGCCAGGTCTCCGACCGGCTGGTCCTCGCGGCCGGGCGGGAGAGCAGGGGGCATCTGCCGTACCGGCCCGCCGCCGTGATGGCTGAGCGGCTCGGGATCGAGCTGGTCGAGTTCCCGGGCGCGCACAGCGGTTTCACCGACGCGCCCGAGGAATTCGCCAAGCAACTGATCGAAGTGCTCGGCGCTTCTTGACCGGCGTGGCCGGCCGCTCAGGTCCGGCTCATGCCTCGACGGCAGACTCAACCGTCTGCCGATTTCGGTCGGCCCGCCTTTTCGCCGCTCCCTGCTCGGGTTTGCCCGCGCGGTAACGGAAGATCTGACGGTAGGTCTGCGGGGGGACGCCGGCGACCCGGCCGAAGTGGTAACGGAACGTCGCGGCGGTGGCGAAGCCGGCCTGGCGGGCGATGTCCTCGATGGACTCGTCCGTGGTCTCCAGGAGCTCCTGCGCCAGCCGTACCCTCTGCTGGAGCAGCCACTGGAGCGGGGTGATGCCCAGGGTGTCGCGGAAGCGCCGGGCGAAGGTGCGCTCGCTCAAGTGCGCCACCTGGGCGAGCCGCGGAACGGTCAGCGGCTCGTGCAGGTGGCTGCGGGCCCACTCCAGCACCGGGGTCAGGGAGCCGTTCTTGCCGGACTGGAGGACCGGACGGGTGTACTGCGCCTGGCCGCCCTCCCGATGCGGTGGTACCACCATGCGGCGGGCGATTTCGTTGGCGACCGCCGCGCCATGGTCCTGGCGCACCAGATGCAGGCAGGCGTCGATGGCCGACCCCGTGCCGGCCGACGTGATGACGTCGCCGTGGTCGATGTAGAGCGGTGCGGGGTCGTAGTCGATCTCGGGGAAGCGGTGGGCGAAGTCAGCGCCGTTCATCCAGTGCGTGGTGGCGCGCCGGCCGTCCAGCAGCCCGGCGGCGGCCAGCACGTACGCGCCTGAGCAGATCGACATGATGCGCCTGCCCGAGCTGTGGGCGGTGCGCACCGCGTCCACCAGCTCGGATGGAGGATCGAGCTGGACGGCGCGGGCGACGGCACCCACCACGACGGTGTCGGCCAGGACCAGGTCGTCCAGCCCGTACGCGGTGTCGATCGTCAGGCCGGCGGTGGTGCGCAGCGGACCGGGCTGAGCGGCGCACAGCCGTAGCTCGTACCACGGATCGACCAGGTCGCTCCGGTCGATGCCGAATACCTCGCACGGCACGGCCAGCTCCAGCACGGGGGTGCCGTCAGTGACCGCGAGGCCGACCACATGTCTGCCCATGGCTGGAATTTAACGCATAATGTCGTTTCTGCCGATGGCCCTGACGCGCCATGCCCTTGATGCTGATCGGCATGAGTCACGTGACCAAGACAGGGGGCATGACGCTCCGCCACGGCACCGCGATGTACGTGGGCGCGGTGCTGGGCACCGGTGTGATCGCGCTGCCTGCGCTGGCCGCCGACGCGGCCGGACCGGCCTCGTTACTGGCGTGGCTGGCGCTGGTCCTGCTGTCGGTGCCGCTGGCCGGAACCTTCGCCGCGCTCGGCGCCCGCTACCCCGACGCGGGCGGCGTGTCCACCTACGCCCGCCTGGCCTTCGGCGAGCGTGCGGCGGCGATCGTCGGCTGGTGCTTCTATTTCGCCGTGCCCCCGGGCGCCGCCGCGGCGGCGCTGTTCGGCGGCGCCTATGTCGCGGCCGCGCTCGGCGGCGGGACGACCGCCACCACCGTCACGGCGTTCGTGCTGATGGCCGTGGTCACGGCGGCCAACGCCTTCGGCCTGCAGGTGAGCAGCAGGCTGCAGTTCGCGCTGGCGGGTCTGCTCGTCGCGCTGCTGCTCGTGTCGGTCGCGCTGTCCTTGCCGCACGCCGACCTGGACAACCTGCGGCCGTTCGCCCCGCACGGCTGGGGCGCGATCGGATCGGCGGCGGCGCTGCTGGTGTGGAGTTTCGCGGGCTGGGAGGCGATCACGCATCTCGTCGCCGAGTTCCGCCACCCGCGGCGCGACGTGCCGAGGGCGACGGGGGCCGCGGTGGCCATCGTCGGCGTGCTCTATCTGCTGGTGGCCTTCGCCACCCTCACCGTTCTGGGGGCCGGCGCGGCAACGACGGACGCGCCGTTGGGCGAGCTGATGGCTCGCGGGCTGGGCGGCAGCGCCCGCTGGCTGGCCGCCGGGGCCGCGCTGTTGCTGACGCTGGGCGCCATGAACGCCTATTACGCCGGCGCCGCCAAGCTCGGCGCCGCACTTGGCCGGGACGGGGCGCTGCCCGGCGTGCTGGCCCGGGGAAGCGTGGCGGGCGAGGTGCCGCGGCGCAGCCTGGCCGTCAACTCGGCACTGTCGTTCGCCGCGCTGGCCGTGGTCGTCGCGGTCGGGGTGGGGCCCGAGCCGCTGGTACTGCTCACCACCGGTTCGTTCGTGGCGGTGTACGCGTTCGGGGTCGCCGCGGCAATCAAGCTCCTGCCCCGGCGCAGCATGGGGCGGGCCGCGGCGATGCCGGCGCTCATCGCGGTGGTTGCGCTGCTGCTCATGTCCGGCGTCTACCTGCTGTGGCCGGTGGCGGTGACCGGAGCGGCCCTGCTGTACCTGCGATTCACCCGACTGGAGCGCCTGTGATCCTTGGCATCGACCACGTGGGCCTGGCCACCGACGATCCGGCGGGGCGCCGCGCTCACCTCGGCCTTCCTGAACTGCACTACGCGGAGACACCGCCGGGACGGAAGAACGTCAGTGGGAATGATTAGCGTGGGGCGGGTTAGTCCCAAGGCACAGGGGCCGAGGTCCGGCCTCGACGTCATGGATGTCTCAGCGTTCGACCGGAGGGGGCGATCGTGGGGTCTTTCGCGGGCGGTGGGCTGCCCCCGGACGACGTCGTCGTCACGGCCCTGCGAGCCGGGGATGAGGCGATGTTCGCGGCGCTGCTGGACACCTGGTCCGGGGGCATGTTGCGGGTGGCCAGGTCCTACGTGTCCACCGACCACTCCGCGGAGGAGGTCGTCCAGGACACGTGGCTGGCGGTGATCGGCGGGATCGACGCCTTCGAGAGCCGCTCGTCGGTCAAGACGTGGATCTATCGCATCCTGGTCAACACCGCGAAGAAGCGGAACGCCCGCGAGAGCCGCACGCTGCCGTGGAGCTCCTTCGAGCAGGACGGCGCGACGGACAAGGGCCTCGACGCCGTGCTGCCGGGCGGCTGGAAGGAGCCCTCGGCGGCCTGGCCGACGCCCGAGAGTGAGGCGCTCGCCGCGGAGGTGCGTGGGCTGATCGCCGAAGGGCTGGCCAGACTGCCTTCCCGGCAGCGGATCGTGATCACCCTGCGCGACGTGGAGGGGTGCACTTCTGAGGAGGTGTGCGAAATCCTGGAGATCTCCCCGGCCAACCAGCGGGTGCTGTTGCATCGCGCCCGCACGGCCGTGCGCGGCTGGCTCGCCGACTACTTCGAGTCGGTGAAGCAGCCAGAATAGCTCGCAGGCTCCTTCCGGCCGATGCGGCGGCACAATTAGTGAAGCGGTTCATATCCAGAGAAAAGGGCGGTCGACGTCGTGAAGCGGTTCACCTGCGACGAACTGGCGGAAGTTATCACCGCCTACCTTGAAGACGCCCTCGACCGGCCGGCACGCGACGGCGTGCGGGCGCATCTGGCCTGCTGCGAGGGGTGTGAGCGCTACTTCGAGCAGTTCCGCGCGACCATAGGCGCCCTCGGCGACCCGCCTCCGGAGGAGCTGCCCGCCGACGTGCGCTCGCGGCTCATGTCGGCCTTCCGCGAGCGGCGGCGCTTATAGCCGGAGGCAGGCGCTATAACCGGAGGCAGGCGGTCACGAGGCCGGTGAGCCCGGCCCTCGTTCATTGCCCAAAAATTACCTGTAACGCTGGCGCGTCTCGCGGGTCTGTAGACCCGTGCGCCACGCGAAGGGTAGACGATGATCGGCCTGACGTCCGAGGGCACGCCGCTGCGGGACGCCTCCGAGGTGGCGGACTTCGCACGCCGCTGCTTCCAGCCGGACCTGAGTGCCACGGACCGGGTGGGCGTCGAGCTGGAGTTCCTGGTTTTCGACCGTAAGACGCCGGCCGCGTACGTACCGCTGGCCAGGGCGGAGCGTGCCATCCCCGCGCTGCCGGGCGGCAGCAGGGTGACGTTCGAGCCCGGCGGCCAGCTCGAGCTGTCCGGTCCGGCGGCCTCGCTGCCGGACGCGCTCGGCTGCCTGGCCGCGGACCTGGCCGCCGTGCGCGCCGCCCTGCACGAGGAGGGGCTGGTCCTGGCCGGAGTGGGCCTCGACCCGGTTCGGCCGGCCCGCCGCCAGCTGCGCCTGCCCCGATATGAGGCCATGGCCGAGTTCCTCGGCGAGCCGTACGGGCCGCTGATGATGTGCTCGACCGCGTCCGTCCAGGTCAACCTGGACCTGGGGGAGCGGCCGGCGGCGCGCTGGGAGCGGGCGCACGCGCTCGGCCCCGTGCTGCTGGCGGCCTTCGCCAACTCGCCGCTGAGCGGCGGCCGCCCGTGCGGCTGGATGTCCGGCCGTCAGGCCGTGTGGGAACACCTCGACCGCACCCGCACCGCGCCCGTGCCCGCCTCGGGCGACCCCGCCGCCGACTGGGCCGAGTACCTGCTGGACGCCCGGCTCATGCTGGTACGCGAGGGCGAGGAGCACTGCCGCCCGGTCCGCGACGGCTCGACGTTCCGCGACTGGCTGAACGGCGGAGGCGAGCGCCGGCCCACCGCCGACGACCTGGCCTACCACGCCACGACGCTCTTCCCCCCGGTGCGGCCCCGGGGCTGGCTGGAGATCCGCTACCTCGACGCCCAGCATCCGGCGGCCTGGCCGGTGTGCGCGGCCGTGACCCACGCCCTCGTCACCGACGACCGGGCCGCCGACGCCGCGCTCGCCGCCGCGGAGCCGTACCGGAAGTGGTGGGAGACGGCGGCGCGGTGCGGGCTGGCCGATCCGCGCCTGAGCCGGGCCGCCGAGGCGTGTTTCCGCGCCGCCCTGGAGGCGCTGCCCCGCCTGGGCGCTGGCCCCGGACTGGTCGGTGAGGTGGCGGCGTTCGCCGACCGGCACGTGACCACGGGCCGCTCACCGGCGGCCGACCTGATGGATGCGGTGCCGGGACGGCGCGTCCCGGCCTGGCTCAACGGGGAAGGACGGGAATGAACGACTTCAAGGAACGCATCGCGGCCGAGCTCCTCGCCGTGCGCGACCGGTCACTCGCCTACACGGCGGCGGACGACGACCTGCTGGTGCGCCAGCACTCGCCGCTGATGTCGCCGCTGGTGTGGGATCTCGCGCACGTGGGCAACTACGAGGAGCTCTGGGTGCTGCGCGAGGCCGGGGGCATCGACCCGCTCCGCCCCGAGATCGACGACATCTACGACGCGTTCAAACACCCGCGAAAAGACCGTCCCACCCTGCCGCTCCTGGGCCCGGCCGAGGCCCGCCGCTACATCGAGGGCGTACGCGGGCGCGTGCTCGACGTCCTCGACGCGGTCGACCTGGACGGACCGGCCCCGCTGCACCGCGACGGTTTCGTGTTCGGCCTGGTGATCCAGCACGAGCACCAGCACGACGAGACCATGCTGGCCACGCTGCAGCTGTCCGGGCAGCCGGGCCTGGTGCGCGAGGGGGAGCTGCCGCCGGGCCGGCGCAGCGGCCCCGAGGAGGTGTACGTGCCCGCGGGCCCGTTCGCCATGGGCACCGACACGTTGCCCTGGGCCTACGACAACGAACGCCCCGCCCACCAGGTCGAACTCGCCGCCTACTGGATCGACCGGCTCCCCGTCGGCAACCGCGCCTACGCGGCGTTCATCGAGGACGGCGGCTACGACGATCCGCGCTGGTGGACCGCGGAGGGCTGGCACTGGCGGCAGCGCCGCGGCGTCGTGGCCCCGCTGTTCTGGGTCAGGGACGGCGACACCTGGTGGCGCACCCGCTTCGGCCGGACCGAGCCCGTCCCGATGGACGAGCCGGTCCAGCACGTGAGCTGGTACGAAGCCGACGCCTACGCCCGCTGGGCGGGCAAGCGGCTGCCCACCGAGGCCGAGTGGGAGAAGGCCTGCGGCTGGGACCCGGAGGCCCGGCGGGCACGCCGGTATCCGTGGGGCGAGGACGACCCGGGCCCCCACCGGGCGAACCTCGGCCACCGCGCCGCCCACCCCGCGCCGCTGGGCGCCTATCCGGCCGGGGCCAGCGCGTACGGGGCCGAGCAGATGGTGGGAGACGTCTGGGAGTGGACCGATTCCTGGTTCCAGCCCTACCCCGGATTCCGCAGCTTCCCGTACAAGGAGTACAGCGAGGTGTTCTTCGGCCACGACTACCGGGTGCTGCGCGGCGGCTCGTGGGCGGCCGACCCGGCGGCGGTGCGCACCACGTTCAGGAACTGGGACTATCCGATCCGTCGGCAGATCTTCACCGGGTTCCGGTGCGCGCGCTCGGAGCTGGTCTGAGTGTGCAGGCACGCGGCCTGGCTGGGCGCCGCCCGTCCGCTCACCTGGCTCATCCACGAGCCCGAGCACGGCCTGCTCAGGCAGTCGTACGCGCCACGGCGGCAGCGCCATGGCATGATCAACGCCGACGGCTACGGCATGGGCTGGTACGACCCGGCCAGCGCCGAGCCTGTGCGGTACCGCCGTACCGTGCCGATCTGGGCCGACGCCAACCTGTCCGGGCTCGCGCAGACCGCCCGCTCGACGTGCCTGCTCGCGGCCGTGCGCTCGGCCACCACGGGCATGCCGATCGAGGAGAGCGCCACCGCGCCGTTCGCCGACGGAGGGTGGCTGCTCAGCCACAACGGGCGCGTCACCAGGGACGCGCTGCGCGATCTCGCCGACGACCTGGCCGATCGCGCGGAGAGCGCGTGCGACGCCGCCTGGGTCGCGGCCGCCGTGTTCCTGCGCGGGCGCACCGGGCTGGGCCTGGGCGCGGCGCTGGCCGAGGTCGTCGTCCACGCCGGGAAGAAGGACCCCGGCGCCCGCCTCAACCTGCTCGCCTGCGACGGCGTGTCGGTCGCCGCGACCGTCTGGGGCGACACGCTCTTCTACCGCCAGCACGACGACGGCGTGCTCGTGGCCAGCGAGCCGCTCGACGACCTGCCGGGCTGGCAGGCCGTTCCCGAGCGCAGCCTGATGACCGTCACCCGCGACCGCGTGAGCTTGCAGCCGTTGTGATCCAAGGAGGGCCCCATGGCCGTCAGCCAGTCCATCGTGCATGTGATCGACCATCTTGACCGTGACTATCTGCGACAGGCGCTCGAACGCGACGTCAGGACCGGCCTGACCGCGACGCCCAAGTGGTTGCCGCCCAAGTGGTTCTACGACGCCGCGGGCAGCGACCTGTTCTCCCGCATCACGCGGTTGCCCGAGTACTATCCGACCCGGCGCGAGCTGGCGATCCTGCGGGCGCGGGCCGCGGACCTGGCGGCGGCCTCCCACGCGGACACGCTGGTGGAGCTGGGCTCGGGCACCAGCGAGAAGACCGAGCTGCTGCTGGAGGCGCTCGCCGCGGCGGGCACGTTGCGCACGTACACGCCGGTGGACGTGGACGCCGTCACCCTCGAGGCGGCGGCGCGGCGGCTGGCCGGGCGCTTCGCCGGGCTGGAGGTGCGGGCGGTGTGCGCCGACTTCGAGCGCCATCTGGGGCTGCTGCCGCGTACCGGGCGGCGGATGGTGGCCTTCCTCGGCGGCACGATAGGGAACCTCGAACCCGCCGCCCGCAGGATGTTCATGAAGGAGTTGCGGGCCACGCTCCGGCGCGGGGACACGTTCCTGCTCGGGGCCGACCTGGTGAAGGACACCGGGCGGCTGGTGGCCGCGTACGACGACGCGGCGGGGGTGACGGCCGCCTTCAACCGGAACGTGCTGCGGGTGATCAACCGGGAGCTGCGAGCGGACTTCGAGCCGGCGGCGTTCGAGCACGTGGCGCTGTACGACGAGCGGCACGAGTGGATCGAGATGCGGCTGCGGGCCGGCCGGGACATGCGGGTGCGGATCGAAAGCCTCGGGATGGTGGTGGACTTCGCCGAAGGGGAGGAGGTGCGTACCGAGATCAGCGCCAAGTTCCGGCCGGAAGGGCTGCGCCAGGAGCTGGTGGCGGCGGGTTTCCAGATCCGCCGCGGTTACACCGATCCGGCAGGTGACTTCACCCTGATCCTGGCGCAGGCGTGATCGCCGGGGTCGGGTGGGACGCTTCGATCGCCGAGTCCTGGCGGGGCGCGCGCAGCGTGGTGCCGCCCGGGCATCTCGACGCGGCCGGCTGCAACGTGCCCAGCGACCGGGTGCTCGACGCGGTCGTGGCGCACCTGCGGCTGGAACGGGAGCGCGGCGGCTACGCGGCCGTACCCGACCTCACTCCGGCGAAGTCCGCCCTGGCCGCGCTGGTCGGAGCCGATCCGGGGGATGTGGCGTTCCTGGAGAGCGGCACGGCGGCGATGGCGGCCCTCCTGGGCGGATGGCGGCTCGCGCCGGGCAGCCGCGTCGGCTACCCCCGCACCGAGTACGGCAGCACGCTGATGCTGCTGCACCGCCTGGCCGCCCTGCGCGGCTGGAAACCGGTCGAGCTGCCGGTGGACGGTGACGGCCGCCTGGACCCGTCGGAGCTGGGGGCGGGGCTCGACCTGGTGATCGTCTCGCACATCGCCTCCCATCGCGGCGTCGTGCAGCCGGTGGTGGAGATCGGGGCGCGCTGCCGCGCGGCGGGGGTCCCGCTCGTGCTCGACGTCTGCCAGTCGCTCGGGCACGTGGAGGTACGCGGGGCCGACGCGGCCGCGTACGTGGGCACCTCCCGCAAGTGGCTCGCCGGCCCGCGCGGCGTCGGTTTCCTGATCGTCCCCGGCCTCACACCGGCCATGGACGCCGCGGTCCCGACCCTCCGCGGCCACCTCTGGACCGCACCGGCCGACGACCCGGCGCCGGTGCCCGGCGCGGTGCGGTACGAGAGCGCGGAGGCGGCGGTCGCGGCGCAGATCGGGCTCGGCGTGGCCGTGCTCGAGCAGCACGCGCTGGGCGCGCCCGCGGTCCACGCGCACCTGGCCGACCTCGGCCGTACGGCGCGCGGCGTGCTCGACGGGGCGGGCGGGTGGCGGGTGGCCGAGCCGCTCGACGAGCCGTCCGCCCTCGTCACGCTCAGGCCCCCGCCCGGTGACCCGGCGGAGGCCGCCGCCGCCCGGGCCGCCGACGCGTCCCTGCTGGTCAGCGTCGTGCCGACGGCCCGGGCCCCGCTGGACCTGCGCGAACCAGTGCTCCGCGTCTCCCCGCCACCCGGCACGCCACTGGAGACCCTGCACGCTCTGGCCCGCGTCCTCGCTCGCTGACCGGCCGACTGCAGCGACCGCCGTCAGAACGGTCGCCCCTCAGGCCAGAACCCTTCAGGCCATGCGGCATACATCGTACCGATCGGTTCGATCCCTGCTAGTATCCGGGCTGTGACGACATTTGTCCTGATCCCCGGTATGTGTCATGGCGGCTGGTGCTTCGACGAGCTCGCCGAGCGGCTACGAAGCCACGGGCACCGGGCGTACCCGCTGACGTTGACCGGGGTCGGCGAGCGCAGCCACCTGCTCCACGGCGGGGTGAACCTCGACACGCACATCCAGGACGTGACCGGGGTGCTGGCCGCCGAGAACGTCACGGACGCCGTCCTGGTCGGCCACAGCTACGGCGGGATGGTGATCACCGGAGCCGCCGACCGCGCGCCCGAGCGGGTGGGCAGCCTGGTGTATTTGGATGCCGTGGTGCCCGGGCACGGCGACTCCTGCTGGAGTCTGGTCTCCGAGCGGGAACGGTGGTGGTACGTGGACGTGGAGGAGAGCGGCTACGCGACCCGGCCGCTGCCGTTCTTCGACCCGCGCGCCACGGCTCACCCGCTCGCCTCGGTGCTCCAGCCGCTCCGGCTCGCGGGCGACCTCGCGCACATCCGCCGCAGAGATTACGTGTACGCGGCGAGCTGGGGCAGCGAGTCGCCGTTCACTGCCGTGTACGAGCGGCTGCGTCGCGACCCTTCCTGGACCACGCACGCGCTGGACAGCTCGCACAACCTCATGCGCGACGCTCCTCAGGAGCTGCTGAAGATCCTGCTCGACACCGCTTAGACCCGCGGTCGCCCGGGGAGACATGGCGAGCGGAGCGTGATAATCATGCTGCTGAGCGTGATCAGATGAGAGGTTTCTCATCTCGGCTTCAGCGTGGTCTCCTCGAAGGGCGTCAAAGTCAAGGTCATGAATCACCGGGGAACGTTGATCCTGTTCGCCCTTGGTGCGGCGATGGCCGGGTTCATGTCGGTGGGGCTGGTGCGGGCGGCCCACGACGAGCCCGAGCTCGGTGACCCGGTCGTGGTGTCGCCCACGCCCACGTTGGGCTCAGGCCCCATGGGGGGTGGAGAGCTGGGGTCCGGCCCGAGCACGCCCACCACGGTCGCGAGCCCCACGCCTTCGACGAGACTGGCGCCACAGCCCGCCATCAGCACGAAGTCGAGGCCCACGGCGAGCGCCAAGCCCGGGTCCAGGCCGAGTGCCGAGCCGAGACCGGCCAAGAGCGCCGCGCCCCAGCCCGTCAGGAGCCCCGCGCAGGGCGGGGACGACGGGTCCACGGCGCGAGAGGCCGGGGTGCGGCCCGTGCCGGGCGATACCGAGGCTCCGCCCGTGCCGCGCACGACCGGGGCGCAGCCGGTCCGGCCGCCGTCGCCCAGGCCGGTGGACGATGACGATGACGACGACCGCGGTGGGGATGCCGGTGGCGATGATGACCGCGGTGGGGATGACGACGACGACCGCGGTGGGGATGACGGTGGCGAGGAGGACCGCGGTGGGGATGCCGGTGGCGACGAGGACCGCGGTGGGGATGACGGTGGCGACGACGACCGCGGTAGGGACGACGGTGGCGACGATGACTGACCAGGTGACCGCATGCGGATGAGCGCCCGTGCCCGGATCGTGGGCTGGATGCTCGCCGTCGTCGGCCTCGCCTTGTCGGTCTCGATCTTCGCGACCTGGACCATCCTGCTGGCCCGTCTCGACGACCGGATGAGCCTCGAGCTCAGCAATGAGGCGGAGAAGCTGCGGCGCTACGCCGCGACCGCGCTGGATCCGGAGACCGGGCGCACGATCACCGACGTCGAGCACCTGCTGACCGGATACCTGGCGCTCAACGCGCCCGACAGGTGGGAGACCTTCTTCAGCATCGTCGACGGCCGGGCCAGCAGGATCACCGCGATCCCGCCACCCGTACGCATCGACACCGACGACGCGCTGGTCACGCGGATGGCCGGGGCCATCCGGCCCGATTACGGCGAGGTCGAGAGCGCCGTGGGAACGGTCCATTACGCGGTCATCCCGGTGACGGTGAAGTCAGATCCGCGGCCGGGCCACTTCGTCGTGGCGATCCTCTACGACCGGCACCGCGACGAGATCGTGGACGCGGTACGGGTTCTCGGGCTGTCCGCGCTGGCGGCGACGGCGCTGGCGGGAGCGGCCGGGTGGTTCGTGGCCGGGCGGGTGCTGGCGCCGGTCCGGCTGGTCAGCCAGACCGCGGAGCAGATCAGCGACTCCACCGATCTCACGCGCAGGCTCGTCGTGCCGGGCGACGACGACGTGGCCGCGCTGGCGGCGACGTTCAACCACATGCTCGACCGGCTCGAGCGCGCTTTCGTCGTGCAACGGCACTTCATGGACGACGCCGGCCACGAGCTGCGCACCCCGATCACCGTCATCCGCGGCCACCTGGAGCTCATGGGCGACGACCCCAGCGAACGCACGGAGACCCTTGCCCTGGTCACCGACGAGCTCGACCGCATGAACCGCATCGTCGAAGACCTCCTCACCCTTGCCAAGGCGGAGCAGCCCGGCTTCCTCGACCTGCACGACGTCGAGGTGGCCGACCTAACGGTCAGCGTGGTCGCCAAGGCCCGCGCGCTCGGCAACCGGCGCTGGCGGGTCGACGAGGTGGCCGAGGCCCGTGTGCCCGCCGACCGCCAGCGGCTCACGCAGGCGCTCATGCAGCTCGTGGCCAACGCCGTCCGCCACACCACTGACGACGATCTGATCGCCGTCGGCTCGGCCGTCCGCGACGGGCAGATCGAGCTGTGGGTACGCGACAGCGGGCCCGGCGTGGCGCCCGCGGAGCGCGAGCGGATCTTCGGACGGTTCGTCCGCGGCACGGGCCGCACCGTGATGTACGAGGGGGCCGGTCTGGGCCTGGCCATCGTCCGATCGATCGCCGAGGCCCATGGCGGCAACGTGAGGGTGACGGATGCCCCAGGTGGCGGGGCCTGTTTTGTCATGACCATCCCGGTGTGGGAGCTGTGGTGGCCGGGATGAGCCGGACGTGATCGCCTCGGGCGCGCCCCGCGTGGTCGTGGGGGAGATGCCGGAACCGGCGGGGTGTGATCGTCGAGGGCGGAAGTCTGTTCATGCCAGGTGTGGGAGAGGAACGGATGAATCGCATTCTGATCGCCGAGGACGAAGCCAGGATCGCGTCCTTCGTCGAGAAGGGGCTGCGGGCCAACGGCTTCGCGACCGCCGTGGTCGGAGATGGGGTCGCGGCCTACGACCTTGCCTGCGCGGGCGGGTTCGACCTGCTGATCCTGGACATCGGGCTGCCGTTGAGCGACGGGTTCACGGTGCTGCGGCGGCTGCGGCAGTCCAGGGTGACCATGCCGGTGATCATCCTGACGGCGCGCGACAGCGTGAGTGACACGGTGGCGGGGCTGGAGGGCGGCGCGGACGACTACATCGCCAAGCCGTTCGCCTTCGAGGAGCTCCTGGCCAGGGTGCGGCTGCGCTTGCGGGCCGAACACACGCTGGAGGTGACCGTGCTGCGCGTGTCGGGCCTGTCGCTGGATCTGCGTACGAGGCGGGCGTACGTCGGGGATCGCGCGGTCGATCTGTCGGCCAGGGAGTTCGCACTGGCGGAGATCTTCTGCCGCCACCCCGACCAGGTGCTGACGCGCGAGCAACTGCTCAGCCACGTCTGGGGCTTCGACTTCGATCCCGGGTCCAACGTGGTGGACGTCTACGTGCGCTACCTTCGCCGCAAGATCGGCGCGGACCGGATCGAGACCGTGCGCGGCGCCGGTTACCGCATGAGAGTCGCCTAATCATCACCTCACCGTCGCCTCACCCCACGCAGCCAAGCTGTTCATCAGCAGCACCACGGAGGGAGCGGTCGTGACAGCCGGACTCGTCATGGATCTCGCGTCGATCGTCGTCCTGGCCTACGGCCTCTACTACCGACGACACCACCGGCGCGACCTGCTCTTCGCCTACGTCGCCCTCAACGTGGGCATCTTCGCGGTCGTCTCGCTCCTCCTCGTCCAGCGAGTCGACATCGCGGTCGGCTTCGGCCTGTTCGGCGTGCTCTCGATCATCCGGCTCAGGTCCAGCGAGATCACGCAGCAGGAGATCGCCTACTACTTCGTCGCCATCGTCCTGGGCCTGGTCAACGGCATCGCGGGGCGGTGGCCGCTGACCGCCCTCCTGCTGGACGGGGTGCTGCTGGCGGTGATGTTCGTCGCCGACCACCCCGGCCTGCTCGGACGCACCCGCCACCAGCTGGTCACGCTGGACGTGGTGCATGCCGACCCGGACCTGCTGCGCGTCGACCTGGAGAGCCGGCTGCGGGCGCACGTCCTCCACTACGTGGTCACCCAGATCGACTACGTCCGCGACGTGACGGTGGTCGACGTCCGCTTCGTGGTCCCACCGCACCGTCGCGCCGGCGCGCGTTGACCAGCTCGTGGCCGGGAGGTGTGCTGAGCGGCGGGCAGGCGGCGTGGGGCCTGCGGCGACGGGGCGTTCTTGACTGTTGGGGGGCGTGGTGATGGCGGCTGAACTGGATGCGGATGTGCTGCTTGCCGGGGTCGCGGCCGCGATGTCGCCGATCGGGCTGGAGGAGGTGCCGGAGCTGATGAGCCGGGTCGACCGCAAATACATCGTGACGGGCCCGACCATGGCCGCCCTCGCCGCCGAGCTGGGCGACCGGTTCGCCGTGCTGAAGATCGGCGCGCGGCGGCAGTTCCGCTACAGCTCCACCTACTTCGACACGCCCGACCTGCTCACTTTCCGCCAGCACCGGCAGGATCGGCGGCGCAGGTTCAAGGTCCGCACCCGTACCTACCTGGACGGGGGCGGCCAGTGGCTCGAGCTCAAGCTCAACGGCGCGCGGGGCAGCACCGACAAACACCGCATCCCGTACGACGACGCTCCGGGACAGACGCTCACCCCGGAGGCCATGGACTTCGTACGCGACACCCTCCTCACCGAGCTACACCTCATCGCCCCAGAGACGCTGGGACCGGTGCTGTCCACCGACTACAGACGCGTGACCTTCATCGACCCATCCGGCGCCGCGCGGCTCACCTGCGACACGGGCCTGAGCTGCCGTGACGGTCAGGCCAGCGCGTCGGCCCGCCGGGACCTGGTGCTGCTGGAGTCGAAGTCGGCGGACGGGAGGGCGTGGGTGGACAAGGTCCTGCGCGGGCTGGGCGCGCGGCCGGTGAGCGTGAGCAAGTACTGTCTCGCGGTCGCCGCACTCCGCCACCTTTCCGCCAACCGCTGGCGCCCGGTGCTGCGACGCTATCTCGTCCACCGGCCGGAGCCGGAGGCCCGGCGCCTGGTGCCCAGGGGCTCGCCGGACTGTCGGGGGCAGGCGGCCGGACGTGAAGGCCGATGGGCGGCCTCCGACGTCGGATCGCGGCTATCTGCTGGGCTTTAAACGGTGTCACGGCCTGCGCAGCCAGGTGAAGTGCGCCAGCTTGAGCATCAGCCCCAGCACTTGACGTGCTCTCCGCCGTGAACGGCAGAGATTCCCGTGCTGCTCACGCAGCAGTTCATGCCGCTACACGGCACGATCTATGGAACGGGACGCTTGACGCTTCATCGACCCGCCCAACGGCGAGTCTCCACATCCTGTCACCGCCCGTCCGGCGGCATCGTTATACCAATGAATCAAGGAAGTGATCTCTCAGCCAGCTTGGTTATCGCTTGCCTGTTCGACCGCAAGAACCATACCGTACGTGACCGCGAAGTCGCAAGGAGTTGCGGTAAACTGCACGCTCGCGCCCCAGAGGGTACTCACGCGCGGGCCTTCACCATCCCGCCCGAAGGCGGGAGCACTGGCCCGCATTTCGGTAGAAGGGCAGCACGGCGAACGTCCGGTTCATGGCCAGCTCGTCGGGTAGCGCGCTCATCCCGGTCAGCAGCGAAAGCGCGACCGCGATCCCCAGTGGCCACCTGAGCTGCTGCCACACCGGCGTCGACAGCCGCCCCAGGAACAGCGAGAGCAGGAACCAGGTCAGGTAGTACGGGTCCAGCAGGCTCAGCTCGAACTTCCCGTACAGGAGCAGCCTGGGCAGCGAGTACGCGAACTCGAAGATCAGGTACGGCACCGCCAGCGTCGAGATGAGCTTGCGCGCCTTGCCCGCCGAGAACGTGAACCGGCGCGACAGATAGCCGCTCAGCACGATGAACAGCGGCATGTGGAAGAGGTAGACGTAGAAGTAGAGCGCGTGCGGGATGGCCGCGCCCCGCTGGTCCTCGATGAGGTGACCGCACACGACCAGCACGATGGCCAGGTATTTGGCGTTGTCGAAGAACGGATCCCTGGCGGTGACGGGCTCGGCGGTGACGGCTGCGCTGCTCACAGATCACGCACCCTAGCCAGCACTCGAGTAACCGCCAGGAAACAGGGAGTGAGGGATTGCGGAAGGGCGGATGTCCGCTCACGCCCGGCCGCGCGATTTGAAACCGTGGACGTCTCGCTGGTACCGTTCACGACATGCCGCTGATCAGTCGATTTTCGCGCTATGTGCGGGCTCCGGGTGGGGCCGAGGGTCACATGCGCTGATCAACTGTTCATCCGGAGCCAAAGGCAGAGAGATTCGTCTCTGCCTTTTCGTCATTTAGGCGGTCGGCTCCGGACCCTCGGGCGTGGGCCGTATCGCCACAGAGCGCAGAGAGCAGGCCCCGCCCCATGACTGTCACCAGGGATCTACGCATCACCTCGTTCGAAGCCCTGTCCACACCCGCGGAGCTTCGCGCGGAACTACCGCTAGGAGCGGACAAAGAGGCATTCGTCGCGGCCAGCCGTCGTGCCGTCCGCGACATTCTCGCCGGCGACGACGATCGGCTGCTGCTCGTCATCGGACCGTGCTCCGTGCACGATCCGGAGGCGGCACTCGACTACGCCCGCCGCCTCGCCGAAGCCACGCGCGGCATGGAGGACGCCCTGTGCGTCGTCATGCGCGTCTACTTCGAGAAGCCGCGAACGACCATCGGCTGGAAAGGCCTGATCAACGACCCGGACATCGACGGCGGCCATGACGTGCAGCGGGGCCTGCACCTCGCCCGCACCGTGCTTCTCGACGTGCTCGGCACGGGACTGCCCGTCGGCTGCGAATTCCTGGAGCCCACCAGCCCGCAGTACATCGCGGACGCCGTCACGTGGGGCGCGATCGGCGCGCGTACGCCGGAGAGCCAGGTGCACCGGCAGCTCGCCTCCGGCCTGTCCATGCCGGTCGGTTTCAAGAACGCCACGGACGGCGATGTGCAGGTGGCGATCGACGGCGTGCACGCCGCCGCCCACCCGCAGGTCTTCTTCGGCATCGACGATGAGGGGCGGGCCGCGGTGGTGAGCACGAAGGGCAATCCGGACTGCCACATCATTCTTCGCGGCGGTCGCGGCGGCCCCAATTACGACGTGGACTCCGCCGGCGACGCCCTCGCCCTGCTGCGGAAGGCTCAGCGACCGGAGCGGTTGATCGTGGACGCCAGCCACGGCAACAGCGGTAAGGACCATGTGCGTCAAGCCGCTGTGGTCCGGGAACTGGCCGCTCGGGTCGCGGAGGGTGAGGAAGGCATCGCCGGGTTGATGGTGGAGAGCTTCCTCGTTCCGGGCCGGCAGGAGCCCGGACCTCGCGAGGGCCTGACCTACGGGCAGAGCATCACCGACGCCTGCGTCGGCTGGGACGAGACTGAGCGCTTGCTTGACGTCCTGGCGGCGGCCGCGCGCTCTCGGCGGCAGGCGAGGAGCTGATTCACCGCGGCGGGGGGGGGGGGGGGGGG
>NZ_JBEFAK010000085.1:0-24049 GCF_040137845.1 Nonomuraea sp. B19D2
AGATCCCAACGGTCGCCTACATCAACCAGCCCGAAGAAGACCAGAACGGCGCATCCCAACCCACCCAGGAGGCCGCCTAGCGATCACCTCGGCAGAGTCCCTGTCGCACTTGACTTGACACCTACCGCCACACCGCGCTGGCCATGGTCACCCACGACGTCGGCGACGGGGCCGGAAGCGAACGGCACAGCGCCCTCGCTCTCGCCGCCGCGGAGAGCTCAGGAGACCTGTTGCTGTCCGCCCGCGTCCTGGCCAACCGCGCCGCGAACCGCGCGGAGGAGGCCCGCTATGAAGAGGCCATCGCCGACTCAGACCTCTCGGTACGGCGAGCGGACCTGGTCGGAGCCCCCGTCAACGCCGCGATCGCCCTGCACAACCGCGCCGAGGCACTCATGGGCCTGGGCAGACTCGACGAAGCCCTGGCCGACTTCCAACGGGCACGCGACATCTTCAGCCGAGTAGGCAGCGACAAGCTCGGCCACCCACTGGCCGGGCTCGGCAAGGTCTATCTGGAGCGCGGGGAGCTGATGCATGCACGAATCAGCTTCGAAAACTCCCTGAAGCACGCCGAACAACTCCAGAACGCCCATCTAACCCAGACAGCCCTGGCAGGACTGGCTCGTGTCCACGCGGTTGACGATCCGGCGCTAGCCGTACAGCTGGCCGAACGCGCGGTCGCGGCAGGCGGCGGCTCCAGTCGGGTGGACGCGCTCCTGGCCGCCGGCTGGGTCTGGGCAGAGACCGGCGACCGGACCAAAGCCGGCGCCTACGCCCAATCCGCCCGCGAGGCGGCTGTCGGCCGCCGCGACCGGGCCATGATGGCGGAAGCCTTGGAATTATCGGCCTTCACTGTGGCCGAATCCCCTGGCGAGCGAGCAGACCTGCTAGCGTCCGCAGCCGAGATCTGGGCGCAAATCGGCAGCCCTGTGTCCATCGCACGTAACGCTTTCGCCCGGGCGCGGCTCAACGGCTCCGGCCTTCACGAGGCGGAGCAGGAGCTCCGCCGCGTCGGCATCCGCGGGCCGCACAGCTCCGGCGCCGGCCTGCTCCGCGCGATCACGCTCCTCGACCATGGCGCTGTGCGGTTCTGCATGCTGGGTGGAGTACGGCTCAGCCGCCGCGGCAGCGCTGTCGAATGGCAGTCCCGTAAGGCGCGTGACCTGCTGACCTGGCTGGCGTGCCAGCGCGGCCGCCCTGTCGCCCGGGAAGCGGCGATGGAGATCCTTTGGCCGGGCGAGGAACCCGCGTCCTGCTCCAACCGGCTTTCGGTCGCTCTGTCCACTGTGCGCTCGGTCCTGGATCCGCAACGGAAGTTCGGCCCTGGGGAGTTCATTCGCGCCGACAAGTACAGCATCCAGCTGGTCGGACTCCGTACCGATGTAGAGGAGTTCCTCTCCGCTGCCGCTGAGGCGCTCGCCTCTCAAGATGAGGATCTCCTTGTCGCGGCTGAAGCTCGCTACACCGGGGATGTCTGCGAGGACTCTCCTTATGCCGAGTGGCTGGAGCCTCTTCGTGAAGAGGCCCGTGCCGTACACCAGGCCCTGCTTCGAGAACTGGCCTCACTCGCGGAGAAGGCCGATGACCCCGACAGAGCGGTTCGCTACCTGCTTCGATTGCTCGAGCGGGATGCTTACGACGAGGCGGCCCACCTGGACCTGGTTCGAACGTTGACCGGGGCTCGCCGCCATGGTGAGGCTCGTAGACGCTACCGGCTCTATGCCGAGGCGATGAGGGAGCTCGATGTGGAACCGGCCCCGCTCAGCCTCACATAAGCGACTCGGCAGGTCAGCCTGGCCCTTTAGGACTCCATCCACAGGAGGCACGGCCCGTGGACTCACAGGTCGCAGACCCGCACCAGGTCGCGGGGCCGCTACGAGTCCATGGACCCGCGCGAGCCCGCAGACCCGCTTGCTCTCTTTGCTTACTTAGTACTGCAGCGGAAGAGCGAGATGTTCTGCGTGGCGGCCGCGTACTGCATCGTGCGGATGGCCTAGCGAGCCGGGTCCCACCTCACGGGGTTGTCACCCCCCAGAGGGCGCGGATCGCTCAGTATCGACCTCCGCGACGCGGACCGCCACTGGCGTGCGCGGTTCGACGGATTACGTTATCGGCAGGTGCAAAGGCAACCTTGGTCAACTCTCGGCCACGGGGCCGTCAAGCAGTCCTGATTCAGCAGCAATGGCTGGGTATCGATTTCGCTAGTTCTCGCCCTCGGGGCCGGGTGGTCTGCCACGGTGGGGCGATTCGGACATTTGACCACAGATGTAATTTTATGTGGAATAGTGGGTGGAAGGCCACATGTCTCTCGCCGTATGAGGGGGCGGTTAGATGTGGCAGTTGCCTGGGATGACATAGCGAGTCTGACAAGCGCCCATGAGAGGTTCTGTGACGGGCGCGGGGTCGAGGGAAGTGTCAGGAGTTCCATCTTGACGTCCTGGCAGCGCTGTCGGCTGCTCGGCTTGGTCCCCGACCAATTGGAGATCCCCTACCAGGAGGACCTGGACCTGTATGGCCGCCTCATCCGCGCAGCCACCCCCGTGCTCGACAGGATGGAGGTCGAACTCACCGGAACGCGTGTGAGCGTGATCCTCTGCGACGAGAAGGCCAGGGTGCTTCAGCGCCGGGGCGGCGACCCTGAGCTCAACAGGAGTCTCGACGGCGTCTGTCTCGCCGTCGGATTCGCCTTCGCGGAGCAGATCGCCGGTACCAACGGCATCGGCACGACGCTGGCGAACAGAAAACCCAGTTACGTGGTCGGTAGCGAGCATTTTGCCGCATGCATGCACCCGTTTGCCTGTGCCGGCGCCCCCATCCGCGATCCGTTGAGCGGGCAGGTCGAGGGGATTCTCGACCTCACCTGCCGGCGGTCCGACGCGGATCCGGCCATGCTGAAAGTCGTCCGCAACGCCGCCCGCGCCATCGAGCAGCGGCTGCTGGAGCAGGCCACACAGCGGGAGCGGGACCTGCTCGGGGCTTTCTTGCGCACCCGCCACGCCGTCGCCGTGCCCGGCGGGCCGCCGGGTGGCGGGCAGGAAGGAGTGCTCCCCTCGATCAACGAGGTGCTGGGCGGCGCCGAGCAGGCCCTGCTGCGGGAGAAGGCGGCGGAGCTGATCTCCTCTCCGCACCGGCTCATGATCCAGGTGGAGCTCTTCGACGGCCAGGTCGCCACCCTCACGCGCCGGCCGGTCATCGGGCCGTCGGGAGAGGCGGGCATCGCGGTGGAGGCGAGCCTCCCCGACGAGGCCAGACGGGTACGCCGCATGTCGGTTACCGCTCCCACTGCGGTGCCGCCCCACTCGGACGCTCTGGTGATCCCGACCGCTGCGAAGACCGTCAAGCCGCCGGTGCCGCCCGACGCGGTCCCCGCGCCCCGCGTGGCGCCCCCATGTGAACCGGTGACGGCGGTCGCGTCCATAGCCGAGGAAACCACTCCGGAGCCCGGCGCCAGCGAGGGATGGCTTCTCCTCGTCGGCGAACTGGGCGTGGGGCAGCTCGCCCTGCGGGCACGGCAGCGCCTGGACCTCCTCTACGACGCCAGCGTCCGCATCGGGACCACCCTTGACGTGACCCATACGGCAGAAGAGCTGGCCGACGTGGTCGTCCCGCGTTTCGCGGACTTCGTCACCGTCGACCTGTCGGACGCCGTTCTACGCGGGGACGAGGCAGCCTGCGACACGGGCGTGCTCCGCCGGGTTGCGTTGGGCGCCGTCCTGGAGGACTCCCACCTTGCTGAGGTGGGGGAATTGGTCAAGTTTGTCCCATCCACCCCTCAGGGCCGGTGCCTGGCCGCGAGGGAGGCCGTGCTGGAAGCGAATCTGGCGGAGGCCCACGGGTGGAAGGCCATAGACCCTGTGCGCACGGAGAAGATCCTCGGATTCGGGATCCACTCGTTGATCGCGGTGCCCATGTTCGCCCGCGGCGCAAACCTGGGCGTGGTCAGCTTCTACCGCTCGGAGCAGCGTGCGTTCGAAGAGGACGACCTTCGCCTCGCTGAGGAGCTGGTCGGCCGCGCGGCGCTGTCCATCGACAACGCCCGCCGCTTCACCCACGAGCACAACATGGCGCTCGCCCTGCAGCGCAGCCTGCTTCCCCGAGGCCTGCCCTCGCAGAGCGCGGTCGAGGTCGCGCACCGCTACCTGCCCGCCTACGGCGGGGTGAGCGGCGACTGGTACGACGTCATCCCGCTGTCCGGCGGCCGGGTGGCGCTGGCGGTCGGCGACGTCGTAGGGCACGGCCTGCATGCAGCCGCCACGATGGGCCGCCTGCGTACCGCCATGCAGAACTTCGCCGTCCTCGACCTGCCCGCCGAGGATCTGCTCGCATGCCTGGACGAGCTCGTCGACCGGCTCGACGACGACCAGAGCGGCGGCGCCGGGATCACGGGCGCCACCTGCTTGTACGCGGTGTACGACCCGGTGTCCAGGAACTGCACCCTGGCCCGTGCCGGGCACCCGCTGCCCGCCCTCGTTCTTCCGGATGGAACCGTCGAATTCCCGGACGTGCCGGCGGGCCCGCCTTTGGGCCTGGGAGGTCTGCCCTTCGAGACGGTCGATCTGGAGATCCCCGAGGGCAGTGAACTCGTCCTCTACACGGACGGCCTCATCGAGGAGCGCAGCCGCGACATCGACGTGGGGCTCGCGCTGCTGCGGCGCGCCCTGACGCACCCCAGCCGCCCGCCCGAGGAGACGTGCAAGGCGGTCATCGAAACCCTGCTACCCGGCCGCCCCAGAGACGACGTCGCCCTGCTCGTCGCCCGCATGCACGCGCTGGATACCGACCATGTGGCCACCTGGGAGCTGCCCGCCGACCCGGAGAACGTCTCCAAGCTGCGCGGCGCGGTGACGGAGCAGCTGGGCCGCTGGGGCCTGGAGGAGCTGGAGTTCACCACGGAGCTGGTGGTCAGCGAGCTGGTCACCAACGCGATCCGCTACGCGAGGGGGCCCATCGAGGTGCGCCTGCTCCGTGACAGCACTCTCATCTGCGAGGTGTCCGACGGCAGCAGTACCTCACCCAGGATGCGCCGCGCCACGAGCACCGACGAGGGCGGGCGCGGGCTCTTCCTGGTCGCTCAGCTCACCTCGCGCTGGGGCACCCGATACACCGCGAATGGGAAGGTCATCTGGACCGAACAGAACCTGCCAAGCCCTGTCCTTCACCACATGGAGAGGACTAGTGATCATGCAGCTTGAAGCGCTCTACAGACCGTCCCCGGTCAAGGAGTTCACGCCGCTGCCCCGGGCGCTGCTGGGGCCTGGAACGCATGAGCTCGTCGGCCCGGAGGCCAGGAAGCTGGGCTTCCATCGCACGCTGGTCGTCACCTCGGGCCTACGGGGTACGGACATCGTGCAGCGGATCGTCGACCAGGGGAAATTCCACGGCGTGGACTTCGTCGTCTACGACAAGGTCGAGTCCAATCCCAAGGACTACAACTGCATGGACGCCGCGGAGGCGTTCAGGGAGAACAAGTGCGACTCCTTCGTCTCCATCGGCGGCGGCTCATCGCACGACGCCTGCAAGGGCGCCCGGATATCCCTCGCGCACGACGGCCGCAACATCAACGAGTTCGAGGGTTACCACAAGACGGAGAACCCGGACAACCCGCCACACATAGCGGTGAACACCACCGCCGGCACGGGCTCTGAGACCACGTCGCTGTTCGTCATCACCGACACCACGACCGATCCCGACAATCCACACAAATACGCGGCATTCGACCGCTCGGCGCGCGTGACGCTGGCCATCGACGACCCGGTGCTCTTCTACGAATGCCCGACCGACTTCACCGCGCAGTGCGGAATCGACGTGCTCACCCACGCCTCCGAGGCCTATGTGTCACGGCTGGACTTCACGCCCGCGCTCGGTCAGGCCCTGCAGGCCGTCGAGATCGCCGCGCAATACCTGCGCACCGCCACCTGGGACGGCCGCAACCTGGCCGCCCGCGAGGCCATGATGTACGGCGAGTACATCGCGGCCCAGGCGTTCAACTCCGGCGGGCTGGGCCTGGCCCACTCGATCTCGCACGCGATCAGCGCCTACTACGACCTGCATCACGGGCTCAACAACGCCGTGCTGTTGCCCCGGGTCTGGGCCTTCAACCTGCCGGTCGCCTACCGGCGGTTCGCCGACATCGCCCGTGCCATGGGCGTGGACACCACTGGCATGAGCGCGGTGCACGCGGCCGACGCTGCGGTCGAGGAGCTCATTCGCCTGGTGCGCGACCTCGGAATGCCGGAGAAGCTCACCGACGTGAAGCAGGACACGTACGCCAAGAACCGGCTCGGGCAGGGCCCGACCGCGTTCTATCAGCGATCGAGGGAGATCGTCGGGGACGACGCCGACGTCGACCGGATCACCCGTCACACTCTCGGCGACTCCTGCGTCCCGACCAACCCCAAGGAGTCCACCTACGAGACAGTCCGTCCGCTCGTCGAGCACTGCATGAACGGCGACCTGGACGACCTGCTCACCTGAGGCGGCTGCCCGTCATATGAACGGAGGAAAAGTGACCGACATCCCGCACCCCGACGGCATGGCCGTATCCGATGCGTTCGAGTCGGTCACGGATGTGGTTGAGAAGTTCGCCGCGCACGGGTACATCGCCGACCGCCGCATGGCCACCACCGTGTACCTGCTGTTCCGCCTGGGTAAGCCGGTCCTGCTGGAAGGCCCGGCCGGGGTCGGCAAGACGGAACTGGCGAAGGTCCTGGCCGCGGTCACCGGACGCCGGCTGCTGCGCCTGCAATGTTATGAAGGACAGGACGAGTCGAGGGCGCTGTACGAATGGGACTACGGAAAGCAGCTCCTGTACACGCAGCTGCTGCGTGAGAAGATCAGCGAGATCGTCGCGGACGCGCCGGACCTCGCCGCCGCCGTGGAGCGCATCGGCGATCAGGACAGCGTCTTCTTCTCCGACCGCTTCCTGTCACCCCGGCCGGTCCTCGAGGCCATCCGCAGCCCCGAGCCGACGGTCCTGCTCATCGACGAGATCGACCGCGCCGACGAAGCGCTGGAGGCTGTGCTGCTGGAGTGCCTGGACGAGTACCAGGTCTCGGTGCCCGAGATCGGTACCTTCATCGCGTCGACCCCGCCATGCGTCGTGCTGACCTCGAACAACACCAGGGACTTGTCGGCCGCCCTCAAACGGCGGTGCCTGCACATGTTCCTGGACTACCCGGACGCCGAGCGGGAGCTGGAGATCGTCCGTTCCAAGCACACCGGGCTGCCCGATGCGCTGGCCGTGCAGCTGGTCGGCGTGGTACGCGAACTGCGCGGTCTGCGGCTGCGGAAGAGTCCCGGCATCTCGGAGACGATCGACTGGGCCCGCGCCCTGGCCGTGCTGGGGGCCGAGGACCTGGACGCGCATCTGCTCATGGAAACCGCCAACGTGGTGCTGAAATACGAACGCGACCTGAACCGGGCGCTTGAGGTGCTGCCCCGCCTCGTCCCCGGGTGCCAGGGCGGGACCACCTCGCCGGCTCACACGGGTCATGGCCACGGCCATGTTCAGCGGCCCATCCCGGGCGGCGGCGACAGTGCGTTCGATCACGCGTCACTTGGCGACGAACCGGACGGCCGCGCCGTCCGGGCCGCGATGGACCAGCTGGGCCGGCACGAAATCGGCTACCGACTGCCGTCGAGCCTCAGCGCGACCGAGTCCTCCGGCAACGGCGCGGTGGGGCACCCCGGCCATGAGCACGGGGGCAACGGGCAGTCTGGCAACGGTGCCGGCCAGGGGCAGCGCGCGTTCTCCGCGGCCCGGCGACGCCGGGCGCGCTGAGTGGCGCGAGCGCAGGGGCCGCCATGGAAGCAAGCATCCACCGCTTCGTCCGGCTGCTTCGCCTGTCGGGCGTGCGGGTCTCGGTCTCCGAGACGATCGACGCGATGAGGGCCGCGGCGCAGCCGGGCATCCTGGGCGACCGGGAGACGCTGCGTGAGGCCCTGCGACCGGTCCTGATCAAGGACCGGCGCGACGACGCGGTCTTCGACGAAGTGTTCACCGCCGTCTTCACCCTCGCACCGCCGAACCCCGCCGAGAACCGGCACGGCCACGGCCACGGGCACGACGACCTCTCCGACACTGCTGCGGCCACGTCGTTCACCATTTCCGAGGAGCCCGCTCAAATCCCGCAGCCCGGTCACGACCACGGCCCACCCCATGACATCCGCGACTACTTCGACCCGCAGGATCTCGCCCAGCGGTACAACCCGCACCAGGAGGCGAACAAGATCGACCTGTCCGCGCTGACCCAGGAGATCGTCCTTTCGCAGGACCGGCAGCGGTCCACAGATGCCACCGTCGTCGCGAGCCTGGAGCTGGAGGCCGAAAGACTGCACAATGCCGGGATGCCAGGCCGGCTGTCCCGAGGCAACACCCTCCGCGCGGGTACGGAGATGACCGTCACAGGATATCCAAACGGCGCATCCGCACTCGAGCCGGACGGGCCGGAGCCCGCCATCCCACGCGACCGGGCACATGTGGCCGACGGTTTTGCTGAACTGCTGGTACGCCACCTCGCTACGTTGGCCGAGCTCACCGCCGCCGTCGAGTCGAGAGCCGTCGAACGGGCGCGTACGGAGGCGATGGACGAGCAGAGCCGTCGGGAGCTGGAAGCGTCGCTACGCCGGCTGGCCCGTACGCTCTCCGGTGCGCTGACCGCATCCCGGCGCAACAGCCCGCGCGGCCGGGCGCACCCGGCACGCACCATGCGGCAGAACATGCGCTACGACGGAGTCCCCTTCCGGCCGGTGACGACGACCCGCGCCGAGGACGCCCCCCGGCTCGTCGTCCTCGCCGACGTCTCGCTCTCGGTACGAGCCACCGCCCGCTTCACCCTGCACCTGGTGCACGGCCTCCAGTCGCTGTTCGGACAGGTGCGCTCGTTCGCCTTCGTCGACGAACCCCAGGAAATTACCAAACTGTTCGCAGAACACCCGCTGGAGCAGGTGCCCGATCTGGTGTTCGGCGCGGCCGGCGGCCTGCTCAACGTCGATGCCGACTCGGACTACGGCCGCACCTTCGAACTGATGCTCGCAGAGCACCGCTCGGCGCTGACCAGGAAGACGACCCTGCTGATGCTCGGAGACGGCCGGGGGAACGGCCACGATCCGAAGCTGGACGCCTTCGAGGAGCTCACCAGGCGAGCACGGCAGACCATCTGGCTCACTCCAGAACCCCGGTATTCCTGGCGGCTCGGCAGATGCGACCTGCCTGGATACGCCGAGTACTGCGATCAGATTCATGTGGTGCCCGACCTCGCGAGGCTCGAAAACGTCGCACACCAGATGGCGCAGCGGACCACGGGAAGGTGAACCGGCGGGCTCAGGTCCGGCATGATCGCGTCATTGGTCAACGCGGGGCCGTGTCCATGATCGACGTGTCGCTGCGGGCTCGGCATCCTGACACTGCTGAAGGACCTGTGCGAGCGGTTCCTGATGAGCGCCCTGTTCATCACGCACGATGTGGCGACGGCGCGCGACATCGGCGACGACGAGCTGCGCCTGGCCGGGTCACCGATCGGGCGGCCGAGGAGTGTCAGGTGCATATCGAGCGGGGTCACGACCTCAATCTCGGAGAGAAAACATGCACCAGGGTGAATGATCTTCACCTGTAGAGTGAAGATCATTCACCTCGCGAGTCACGGTGCACATGCGGCACGTTACTGTGCTACGGGTTCGGTGGCCGGCGAGTTCGGTGGTTCATCTCCTACGGATCAATGGGGGGCAGCAAGAGTGGCAGGCGGCGCGTTGGGTGAAGGCGGCGGGCGAAGCTCCGTGGCGCACGTAGGGGCCGCGGCGGACTTGGACTGGCTGCTTGATGATTTGGTTGGGCGGGTGAAGGAGATCGAGCATGCAATCCTGCTCTCCGGTGATGGGCTGTTAGTGGCCTCGTCGAAACAGCTGGCGGGCGCCGATGCCGAGCACTTGGCGGCGGGGGCTGCGGGCTTGCAGAGCCTGGCCACAGGGATCAGTTCTCGCATTGATGGTGGGGCGGTCCGGCAGACCGTGGTGGAGTGGAAATCAGGTTTCCTGGTCACCACCGTCGCGGGGGAGGGGGCGCGGCTCGCGGTGCTCTGCCTGCAGGACAGCGACATCGGCCTGATCGCCTACGAGTTGGAGATGCTTGTGGCTCGAGTTGGTCAGTACCTCACATCCCCGGCACGGCACGACCCTCCTGAGGGAAATGAGGCTCAGCAATGAACACGCTCCCAGCACCGTGGCCGAGCACTGCATGAGGCAGACACGAACCCCGCAGGGCTTGTGGAGAGCCCAGTGCGCTTGGCGGTGCCCGGGGTTCGGGAGACGACTCGGAGAAGCGGGCTGGTGGTGAGGCCAGTGCCGCGCTCCGGGTCGACTGTGAAAGACCTGTGGTATCTCGACACCGCTGTGCAGGGTCAGGATTTTGGGACGAGGCCCCAGCCCCGCGGCAGATCGAACGCGTACGAGCAACCGCCGAGCAGCCATCGGTAGGCGATGTGCGTCTGCTTGCCGGCAGAACTTGCAGTCGCTTCGAAAGTGCTGCAGAGCCTGATTGGCGTGCATGGATGTGGTTTTCGGCAGGGATGGGGGCAGTCCTGCCGCCGAGAGTTCCTGGACCGCTGCCTGCTCTGGAACGAACACCACCTACGGCATGCCCTGCGCGAGTACGAACACTTCTACAACGAGCACCGAGCCCATCAAACCCTGGCTCAGGCGGGCTCCACTACGCGCCGTCCCAGATCCGATCATCGATCCGCCCAAAATCGTCGCCTGAACATACGCAGACGAGAGCGGCTCGGCGTGCCCGCCGGGACCGGTGTTGAGACATGTGCGTTCCCGTTCAGGGTGTGGGGGCCGGCCGCACTGTCGTCGCCCATATTCGGCACCGTCGCATGCGGCGGGCCCTGTATCTGCTCCACCAGTCCACCCTTCCTGTGGCCACGATCGCCGCCGTCGGACTCCCGGATCTCCAGGCGTTCAACAAGTCCTGTCGCCGCGAACTTGGCGCCGCGCCTCGGGCACTTTGTGCCGGGACGTGAAGAGGCCCCGGTCCCGTGCCAGACGTGGGAACCGGGGCCGATCGCTCGTTTCAGGCGGTGGTCGCGGGAGTCGAGCTGAAGCGGAACGCGGCGAGCCGGATGCCGCCGTGCGGGTTCACCTGCAGGTCGTGGAGGCCTTCTGGCGATGTCGTAGGTCGCCGGCGACGGTCATCCATGCGTAGGGGCTTCCCGTGACCGGCACCGACATCTCCGCCAGCAGCCGGTCACCTGCCAGGAACTCCAGCTGTCCTGGACCCACACCGGCGACCTCGGCCTCGACGCGGATCGCGCCGGACAGGTCGACGGCCGCGCCACGCGTCGTCGTCGACGAGCCGGTGCTCGGGCAGGACGCCGGGACCGACCGCCCCCGACCCGCCGCCGTGCACGGCGTGGTCGGTGTACAGGTAGATCAGCGGCTCGGGGACGAGGCCGGTCTGGTGCCGAGCCGGGAAACGGGACGCCACGCGACTCGGCTTCGCGATCTTGTTGAAGTTCTACACGCAGCACGGCCGGTTCCCGAGGCACCTCCCGGTTGATCGCCAGCGAGACGGCTGCCGAGGCCACAGCCGCGCGCGAGAGATTCGTTTCAGGCTGGAACTGAAACGAATATGCTAGGCTGCCGCTCAAGCAGCCGCAACGAGAGGCAAGCCACGAAGGAGGGGATCTGCTGATGACTTCCACGCTGAGTCGAGCGCTGGTCAACTACCCCAACAGGTTCGACCCCGCAGTGCTCGGTGAACTGCCTGAGCGATTGCGGTCCACCGTCCAGCGGCGAAACAACGTGCTGGGCCCTGGTTACACGCTGAACTACCGGGAGCCGGTCGAGTTCGTCTCCGGTCGAGGCGCTCACCTGTTCGACCGGGATGGCAACGACTACCTTGACGCCTACAACAATGTGCCGTGCGTGGGTCACGCACACCCGCACGTTGTCGAGGCCGTGTCCCGCCAGATGGCGGCGGTCAACACCAACACGCGCTATGTGCAGGAATCACTCGTCGACTACGCCGAGCGCCTTCTCGCCTCTATGCCTGAAGCGCTCTCGAGGGTCAGCTTCGCTTGCAGCGGGTCGGAGGCGAACGACCTGGCCATGCGCGTGGCTCGCTTCCACACGGACGGCGAGGGAATCATAGTGACTCGCTGGGCTTACCACGGTCTCACTCGCGAGGTTGCGAGCTTCTCGCCGACGCTCGGCGCGGGGTCACCGCTCGGGCCGAATGTGCGGCTCATCGATGCTCCTGATCCGCGACTCGTCCCGCCCGGTTCATCGCTTCCCGACTACATGCGAAGCCAGGTGCGCGGCGCGATCAACGACCTCGAGCGCCACGGCTACAGGCTTGCGGCGCTGATCACCGACTGCGCGCACTCCAGTGATGGCATCTTCACCGATCCTGTCGGTTACCTGCGTGACATGGTCGAGGAGGTGCACGCCGCGGGCGGGGTGTACATCGCCGACGAGGTCCAGTCGGGATTCGCCCGGCTCGGAGAGTCGATGTGGGGGCTCAGCCGCCATGGGGTGCTTCCGGACATCGTCACGATGGGCAAGCCCATGGGCAACGGCATGCCGATCTCCGGCGTGGTGTTCAGGCCCGAGGTGTGCGATGAGTTCGGACAGAATGTCCGTTACTTCAACACCTTTGCGGGCAGTTCGATCGCGGTTGCCGCCGGTGCCGCGGTTCTGGACGTCTTCGAAGCGGAGAACGTGCAGCGGCGAGTTCTCGACAACGGCAGGGCGCTTCGAGCCGGCCTTGAGGAGATCACTCGCGAGTCTCCCTACGTCGCAGAGGTCCGCGGCAGTGGTCTGTACGTGGGCGTCGAACTCGTGAAGGACCGGGAGTCGCCGGAGCCCGATCGTGTCCGCGCTGAGCACGTCATCAACGACATGCGTGAGCGTCGCGTCCTCATCAGCGGCACCGGGGAAGCAGCCAATGTGCTCAAGATCCGACCGCCGCTGGCCTTCGACTCGGCGGACGTGACGCGATTCCTCGAGACCTTCGCAGAGATCGCCGAGATGCGCCTGTAGCAGGCCGAAAGCCGAAGGGACCGAACGGTGAGCACCTCGCCCCCCGCGCGTATCGCCCAGCAGTTGTTCGAGGAGAGCGGCCTGGCATCGTCCCACGAGTCGATCGAGACGAACGTGGTAGACGCCCTCCTCGCCCGGTACTACCAGCTGAGCGGACATCTCGAGCGGCTGGCAACCGAGAAGGACGACACGTTCCGGCTGCGGACCAGCACGGCTGACCATCTCGTCAAGGTTTCCCCGCCTGACGAGGCGGTAGCTGTCGTTGCTCTGCAGACGGCTGTGATGCGCCACCTCGAAGCCGAAGCTCCTCATCTCCCTCTCCAGCGGGTCAAGGAGACCACCGAAGGCAGCGACAACGTACCGATCGAGACGAAAGACGGCGGGGTTCGAGTCCTGCGGGTCTTCGACTTCGTCGAAGGTGCCGTCCTGGCGCGGACGAACCCCGATCCCCAGCAGCTTGCGAAAGTCGGGCAGATGCTCGGGCGAGTGGATCTGGCTCTGCGGTCATTCAGGCATCCAGCGGACGAGCGGCGCCTTGTGTGGGACCTTCGACACTTCGACCAGCTGCGGGAGGTCATCGAGTACACGCCCAGCGCCGCGCACCGTCAGCTGGCACAAGAAGTGTTCCGTCTTTTCCACGAGGCCGTTGTTCCGAGGCTGGGTGATCTCGAGACCCAAGTGATCCATGGTGACTACAGCCCCTACAACGTCCTGGTGGATCCGCGGACAGACAGCTTCGTCACAGGAGTAATCGACTTCGGTGACAGTGTGCGCAGTGCTTTGATCTTCGATCCTGCTGTGTCTCTCGCGAACCTTCTCGGCCGGACGCCGTGGGATCCCTGGCGTGAGGCATGCAGCTTCGTCGTGGGATACGAGCGGGCCCGGCCGATCAAGGACACCGAACTCCCGCTCCTGCCTGTTGCCGCGCTGGCACGCCTGACACTTCGCGCGCTGGTCACCCATTGGCGCGCGGAACGAGTGCCGGAGCGTCGCGACTACCTGCTCGAGCACGCCAGAGACGACTGGGTCAACGTGGAGCGGGCCATGGCCGTCGCCATGGAGGAGGTCGTGGCCCGCTTGCTGAGCACCCGCCATGACACGCCTTGAGGCGGCGCGACTGCGGCAGCACTCGTCGGCATCCGACAGGGCAGACCTGGCCGCACTCGACGAGATCGTCATCCCCGGCGGCCGCATTGTCTGAAACCCAACTTTCCCACCACCACCGAGAATTGAGGCTGAACCCATGCGAGAGATCGTCACCTTCGACGCCTACGCCACCCTGGTGGACTTCCAGCTCGGCCCCACCACCCTGAAGGTCCTGGCCGACCGGCTGGACCTGGACAACCTGGAAGTCGACGAGTTCCTCGACGACTTCCGGGTCATGCGTTTCCAGGCGGTCCTCGAGGCGTACCGCCCCTACCACGAGGTCCTGCGCTCCAGCCTGCGGATGGCCATGCGCCTGCACGGCCTGGAGTACCGCACGTCCGACGGCGACGCCCTCGTCGAGGCCGTGCCCACCTTCGGTCCCTTCCCGGAGGTCCGGACGCCCTGCGCGCTCTGAAGAGCAAGTACGAGATCGCCATCATCTCCAACTCCGACGACAACCTGATCGCGCGGAACGTCGAGAACATCGGCGTCGAGTTCGACTACGTCATCACCGCACAGCAGGCCGGTGCCTACAAGCCGGACCGGCAGACCTTCGAGCACGCCTTCAGGACCATGGGCGTCGAGCCGTCGCAGGTCATCCACACCGCCCAGGGCTGGGAGTACGACCTCATCCCGACCCGCGACCTCGGCCTGAAGCGCCGTGTGTGGATCAACCGTTACGGCCGCCCCGGCAGCGCCGACTACCAGCCGTACGACGAGCTGCCCGACCTGTCGGGACTGCCGAAGCTGCTCGGCTGCTGACCCAAGGCGACACAGGACAGAGAACACAGAGCCGAGCGCTGCGACCCCGCCTCCAGCAGGAGACGGCCACGAGGTTCTCCCCTCTGAGGGGAACATGCGGGGTTCAACAGAAGCGCAGGCGGGCCAAGGATCAGCAGTTTCGCTGACGCCCACGGGCAGCTCAGCAAGTCCGGCAGAGACTACTGGTTCGGGCTGCGTATGGTCTCGCTAAGGTCATGAGGTGAGCAGCATCAACCCCACACCACGCGACTACAACAAGGCAAGTGTCCTTGACGTGGTTCTCTCCCATGCGCCGTTGACCCGGAACAGGCTCATCGAGCTCACGGGGTTGAGCAAGGCGACGGTGTCGCGGGCCGTCGAGGAACTGCGCTCTGACGGGTTCGTCGTGGACGGGGGAGTCGACGCCGTCGTCGGGCGTGGCCGTCCGTCGACGTACCTCGATGTGCCCGAGACGGCCGGACACGTCGTGGGGGTCGGCTTCGGCGCCCTGACCACGGGCGTGCTGGTGACCGACCTACGCGGCCGGGAGATCGGACACCTGATCGTTCCGACGGTCGAACACCACGACGTCCCCGCTGCCGGCCGGTGGCTGGTCGACCTGATCGCGCAGACCAGCGCATCCGCACGAGGGCCACTGCGCCAGGTCGTCGCGGCACTGCCCGCCTATGTCCGCGACGGTGCCGAGGTCTTCCGGCCTGCCGATCCGATGAAAATCTTCTCCGGCAGAGACCTCCACCGAACCGTTGAAAAGCTCGTCGGTGCTCCAGTGACCTTCGACAGTGACGCGAACGCGTCCTTGCTCCAGGTGCTCACGGACGACGCGAGTATCCATAACGCTGCCCTGTTCAGCGTCAGCAGCACCCTGAATTTCGCCACCTGCATGGACCGGGAACTGGCTCGGGGACGTACTCCTGCGTTCGGCGACATCGGTTCCCTCTCCTCGGGCATCGACGACCGCACCCTCAACGGGCTGCTGAGCACCGCAGGGCTGGTGAAGTTCGCTCGCGAACACGGACTGGACCTCGAACGCGTCGAGGACCTGTGGCTGGCACCTCAGGACCATCGAGCCCGTGCCGAGATACTCAAGGCGTTCACGACGGCGGTGACGACCGCCGTGAGCATCGTCGCCGTGACACTCGATCCCGAGTCCGTCTACTTCGTCGGCCGGTTGCACCCCTTGGTGGACGAGGTGCTCCCCGAGGTACGCAAGCGACTCGCACAGAACTTGCCGGCTATCCCCCAGATCACGACCGTCTCGCAGGTTCTGGGACTCTCGGTAGCACGCGGCGCGGTGCACGCCTGCCTGGCCATGACCCACAACCGCCTACAGGACGCGCTGCTCAAGGCACGCAGTCAGGGACCGCGGCAGGGGCAAGCTGCGCCGGCATTCTGATCCGGATGCCCGGCCCCGGCGGCGGGTCCGGCGGTCCGGTGATGATCGTGCTCGGTGCCGGCGGGGAGTTCAAGGCGGCCACGCCGGCCGCGCGCGAGTGGCTGCAAGCCTGGCAGGCGGCGCGCTCCGGCTGGCTCGGCATCGCGTTGCAGGCAGTGGCCGCCACGCTGTCCGGTTCGGTCACGCATACAGCCTGCGCCCGCATGCGTGACCTATCGGGTGCCTGGGTCGCGCTCCGCGCCGCGCCGCTCATGGACCTGGACTCTCCGGCCGAGCGGGTACGGCCGACCGCGATCTTCACCGCGAACGACATGCAAGCGCTCGGCGTCTACCAGGCCGCTCGCGAGCTCGGGCTGTCCATCCCCAGGGACCTGAGCGTGGTGGGCTTCGACGATGTTCCGGTCGTGGCCTGGGTCGACCCGCCTCTGACCACGGTTCACCAGCCGCTGAGCGAGATGGCGGACGCCGCCACGGAACTGGCGCTGGCCATCGGCCGTGGGGAGCCGGTTCCCCAGGTGGGACTGGAGATCGCGACAACCCTCACGGTCCGCGAGAGCACAGCACCGCCGAGGGACTGAGCCGTTTCGGTGGAGTCCCGGCCTCCCCGCGTGAGCGCGCGCTCCGGACGGCGACACCGTCCGGGGCGTGACCGATGTGGCGCTTATGAATCCCCGCGGCCGGACGGCCCAGGCCGCCGACCGGAGGACGCCGGTTCGCGGGGAACAGTCGGCACGCGTCAGTAGAGGCGGTCCTTGACCTTGTAGTAGGCGCCGGCGAACGGCAGGAACCAGGCCGTGCCGTTGTAGAACGGCACGGGCACCTTGGGAAAGCCGAGCCCGCGCCAGGGATTCGCCTCTGGACGGCCGTCCATCATTTCGGCGAGCGCGCGGCCCATGTATGTGGCCATCTGTACGCCATGGCCGCAATAACCTCCCGAGTAGTACAGGCCGTCGTTCTCTCCGGCGTGCGGGATGCGGTCGTAGCTGAAGCCGACGCTGCCGCCCCACACATAGTCGATCTTGACGTTGGCCAGCTGGGGGAAGATCTCGGCCATCTCCCGCTTGAGCACCGCGCCGCTCTTGCGGTCGGAGGCCGGGTCGGACGGGGCGAAGCGGGCGCGGCCGCCGAAGGCGAGCCGGTTGTCCGGGGTGAGCCTGATGTAGTGGCCGATGTTCTTGGAGTCGACCACCAGACGCGCGTTCGGGATGAGCTCGCGGGCCAGCTCCTCGCCCAGCGGCTCGGTGACGATGATGAAGCTGCCCACGCAGATGAGCCGCTTACGCAACCACGACAGCGCGCCGTCGCTGTAGGCGTCGGTCGCCGCGACGACCTGCCTGGCCCGGACGAGGCCGTTCAGCGTTTCGACCTCGAACCCGCCCCCGGGCATGCGTCGCAGCGCGGTGGCGGCGTTGCGCTCGTGGATCTCCGCGCCAGCGCGTTCGGCGGCCTCGGCCAGACCGTGCACGTACTTGCCGACGTGCAGGCCCGCGCTGAGCGGGTCGAGCAGCGCGCCGTGGTAGTAGTCCGAGCCCAGTTCGGTGCGCAGCTCGCCGGGGCCGATGAGGGTGGTCTCGTGGCCGAAGTTCTCGGCGAGATCGCGTTGCTTGGCACGCATCCGCTCGAAGTGGGCCGGTTTGAAGGCGACACCCAAGCGGCCGGAGCGGCGGAAGTCGCAGTCGATGCCCTCCTTGAGCGTCAGCTCCTCGACGAGGTCGACGGCGTGGCGGAAGGAGTCGTACAGTTCGCGGGCGCGCTCCTGGCCGTAGCGTTCGCGTGCCTGGCCGGTGGTGATCGTGATGCCCTGGGTGCACATGCTGCCGTTGCGCCCGGAGGCGCCCGATCCGACCTTGTCCTTCTCGACGAGGACGACCCGGGCGCCCTTGCGGGCGGTGTGCAGGGCGGTGGACAAGCCGGTCAGCCCGCCGCCGATGACCACGACGTCGGCCTGGTCCGGCAGTGGCCTGCCGGAGCGGTCGGGCAGTGGGGGAGCGGTGTCGAGCCAGTACGGGATCTGCTTCATCGTGGGGCCCGTTCTCAGCAGCCGAGCAGTGCGGGCAGGCCCGACAGGTTGTTCAGTTCGTCGTAGGGCTGGTAGTCGGCGCTGCCGGGGCGGCGGTACCGGTTGATCCAGACGCGCCGCTTGAGGCCGAGGTCGCGGGTGGGGATGAGGTCGTACTCCCAGCCCTGGGCGGTGTGGATCACCTGGGACGGTTCGACGTCCATCACGTTGAAGGCGTGCTCGAATGTCTCCTGGGACGGCTTGTACGCCCTGGCCTGCTCGGCGGTGATGACGTGGTCGAACTCGACGCCGATGTTGGCGACGTTGTGCTTGATGAGGTCGTCGTCGGAGTTGGAGATGATCGCGATCTCGTACTTGCTCTTGAGCGCGCGCAGCGCGTCGGGCACCTCGGGGAACGGGCCGAACGTGGGCACCGCTTCCACCAGGGCGTCCCCGTCGGAGGTGCGGTACTCGAGGCCGTGCAGGCGCATGGCGTTGCGCAGGCTGGAGTGCAGCACCTCGTGGTAGGGGCGGTAGGCCTCCAGCACGGCCTGGAAGCGCATGACGCGGAAGTCGTCGAGGAACTCCTCCACGTTGAGCCCGTCGAGGTCCAGCCGGTCGGCGAGGACCTTGAGCGTGGTGGGCCCGAGCTGGAAGTCGATCAGGGTTCCGTAGGCGTCGAAGGTGACTACCTGTCGCATGTCATCCAACCTCATGGTGTTCAGACCACCCGTTCGCCGGGCGGCACGATGTGATCGAGCGCGGCCAGGTCGGCCGCGTCCGGTTTCCAGCCAGCCGCCGCCGCGTTGGCGGTGACCTGTTCCGGGGTCATCGCCCCGCAGATGACGGAGCCGACTTGGGGCAGCGCCGCCAGGCCGCCGACGGCGACCTGCAGCAGGGTCAGCCCGCGTTCGGCGGCGTAGGCGGTGAGGGCCTCGACCCGGTCGAGCGCCTGTTCGGTGAGCCAACCGTGCCGCCAGGACAGCCTGCTGCCGGGCGGAGGCGGCTCGCCGCGCCGGTACTTGCCGCTGAGCAGGCCGTTGGCGAGCGGGTAGTACGGCAGCAGTCCGATGCCGAACTTGGCGCAGGCGGGGATCAGCTCCTGCTCGGCGCCCCGGTCGAGCAGGTGGTAGCGCGCCTGGGTGCTGACGAACGGCGCGCGCCGGTCCCAGCGGGCCTGCCAGGCGGCGTCGGCCAGCATCCAGGCGGGCAGGTTGGAGCAGCCGACGTAGCGCACCTTGCCCTCGGCGACCAGCTCGCTCAGCGCTTCGAGCGTGTCGGCGAGTGGGGTCACGCCGTCGGGCTCGTGGTACTGGTACAGGTCGATGCGGTCGGTGCCGAGCCGGCGCAGCGACTCCTCCACGGCGTGGCGGAGGTAGCGGCGGGCGCCGCGGGGGCCGAGCTCTCCGTAGGCGGCGCCCATGCTCATGCCGAACTTGGTGGCCAGCACCACCTCGTCCCTGTGCCCCTTGAGCACGGCTCCGAGCATGCGCTCGCTGTCTCCGACGTCGCCGCCGCCGTACGCGCCGTAGGTGTCGGCGGTGTCGAACAGGGTGATGCCCGCGTCGAGCGCGGCGCGGACGACGGCCCTGGTGCCGTCCTCGTCCAGGCGGGAGCCGAAGTTGTTGCCGCCGACGCCCACCACGGACACCATCGGGCCGTCGCGGCCCAGCCTGCGGTAGCGCATGCCGCTCATCGGGGTGTCCCGAATCCGAGGCAGACGTTCTTGAGCTGGGTGTAGCCGTTCAGCGCCTCCAGGCCCTTCTCGCGGCCCCAGCCGCTGTGCTTGTAGCCGCCGAAGGGCAGCTCGACGCCGGTGCCGACGCCGGTGGCGTTGACGTACACCTGGCCGGCCCTGATGCCTTCGGCCAGCCGCATCGCGGTGGTCATGTCACGGGTCCACACGTACGACGACAGTCCGTACGGGCTGTCGTTGGCGATGGCGAGGGCCTCATCCGCGTCGCCGAACTCGATGACCGTGAGGACGGGCCCGAAGATCTCCTCCCGCGCACACCGCGCGGCGTTGGTCAGCCCGGTCAGGACGGTCGGCTCGATGAAGTAGCCGTCGGCGAGCGCCGGGTCCGCGGGCCGTCCGCCGCCCGTGCGGACGGTGGCGCCCTCCTGACGGGCCAGCTCCAGGTATGTCTCCACGCGGTCGCGTTGCCGCGCCGACACCAGCGGCCCCATGTCGGGGTCGTCCAGGCCCGGCCCGAGCTGCAGGGAGGCCGCGTGCGCGACGAGCCGGTCCAGGAACTCCTCGGCGCCGCGCTGGAGCAACAGCCGGGTGCCGGCGGAGCAGGTCTGTCCGGCATTGCCGAACGCCGAGGCCGCCACGCCGGCGAGCGCCTGGTCGAAGTCGGCGTCGGCGAAGACGATGGCGGGCGACTTGCCGCCCAGCTCCACCACGGAGGGCACCACGTTGGCGGCGGCGGCCTGCGCGACCTTGATGCCGGTCGGCACCGAGCCGGTGAACGTCACCTGGTCGATTCCGGCATGGCCGGCCAGGGCCGCGCCGGTCACGCCGTCTCCTGGCACCACGTTGAGCACGCCGGGCGGCAGCCCGCATTCCAGCGCGATCCGCCCGATCTCCAGCGGCGTCAGAGGCGCCTCCGGCGACGGCTTGAGCACGACGGTGCAGCCCGCCGCGAGGGCAGGGGCGGCGCCGCGGGCGGTGTTCTGCAGCGGGTAGTTGAACGGGATGATCTGCCCCGACACGCCGATCGGCTCGCGGACGGTGTAGTCGAGCAGGCCGCGGCCGAGCGGGATGGTGGCGCCGCCCAGCTTGTCGGCGATGCCGGCATAGAACTCGAAGTAGCGGGCCGCCGCCTCGACGTCGGCGCGGGCCTGGCGCAGCGGCTTGCCAACGTCCAGGCTCTCCAGCCGCGCCAGGTCGCCGGCTTGGCGGCGGATCTCCTGGGCGATGCGGGTGAGCAGCCGGCCCCGCTCGGCGGGCCGCAGGCACGCCCAGCCGGGGGAGGCGAGCGCGGCGCCCGCGGCGGCGACCGCGCTGTCGATGTCGGCGGAGCCGCCGTGGGACACGTCGGCGATGGGGGTGCCGCGAGCCGGGTCGACGACGGTGAAGGTCGCCCCGTCACAGGCGGGGACGGTCTTGCCGTCGATCAGCAGCTCACGCACGGAAGCGTTGGTCATGGCCGGATCTCCCCTTCGATCGCGCCGAAGATGACGACCTCGTCGCCGGGGCGGACGGTGCGGATGCGGCGCACCCACAGCACGATGCCGTCCTGCGGGGCGCGGACCTCCTCCAGGGGGGCGCCGTAGTGGTCGACGATCCGGGCGATGAGGTCGCCCTGCTTGCACTCCTCGCCGGGCTCGGCATGGGCGAGGAAGAAGCCGCCGGCGGCCGAGCGGGCGAAGGTGCCGCTGACCTCCGTGTACGAGCCGAGCAGCTCCGCCTCGCCGTCGATCATGCCGAGGTGCCGCATGACGTTGCGGACCGAGCGCACGTGCTGGGTGACCGTCTCCTCGCGGTAGGTGCCGCCGCCGGCCTCGATGGTGATGGCGGGCTTGCCGGCCGCGAGAGCGGGGTGGCGGACGGTGCCGCCCCACTTGCCGCCCTTCCAGACCAGCACGTGCCCGGCGGCGAGGGCGAGGTCCGTGGCCAGGTCCTCGTAGCCGCCCTGGAGGATGACGAGCGGGGCGATCTCGCCGTAGGCGCCGCCGGTGTGCAGGTCGACCAGAGCGTCCACGGCCGGGATGACCTGCTCGACGAAGGTGGCGGCCAGGCGCTGGGAGTAGGAGCCGTCGGCGTCGCCCGGGAAGATGCGGTTGAGGTTGAGGTGGTCGATGCCGCTGGCGCGGGCGGCGGCCTCGAAGGCCGGGGTGTTCATGCAGGGGATGCCGACGAGCGTGCCGCGCAGTGTGGCCGGGTCGGTCTCGGCGAGGACACGGCGGACGGCCTCCTGGCCGTCGTACTCGTCGCCGTGCACGCCCGCGTCCACACACAGGACCGGGCCGTCCTGGGCGCCGTTGACGATGATCAGGGGGATGCCGAGCTCGACGCCGTAGGTGCTGACGCCGACCTGGATCAGCCCCTGGGCCCGCTCGCCGGGCGCGCAGCTGAGAGTGCCGATGGTGTAGGTCATGGGTTCTGCCTTTCGGGGGAGACGAGCCGCTCCGACGCCTCGTCGAGCGTGGCGGCGATGATGTCGGCGATCCGGTCGAGCAGGTCGCCGTCGGCGATCAGGGGCGGAGCGATCTGCAGCAGGGGGGCGGCCCTGTCGTAGACGCGGGCCAGCAGGCCGGCCTCGCGCAGCCGGCGTGGGATGAGGTCGCGGACGAGCGCGGCCCGCGCGGCCTCGCTGAACGCGCCGTTCTCCCCGTCGCCGGCCAGCTCGACGGCGTAGAAGTAGCCCGCGCCGCGTACGTCGGCCACGATCGGCAGGGCGCCCAGCGCGACCATGCGCTTGGCCAGGTGCTCCTGGTGGGCGCGGACGTTGCCCCGGACGTCGTCGCGTTCCATGATCTCGATGGTGCGCAGCGCGATGGCCGCGCACAGCGGGTGCCCGGAGAAGGTGTAGCCGTGGTTGAGCACCTCGCCGGGCCGGTTCAGCACCTCGGCGACGCGGGCGCCGACCATGGTGGCGCCCATCGGGGCGTATCCGGCGGTGAGGCCCTTGGCCAGGGTGATGAGGTCGGGCCGGGCGCCGTAGCGGTCGCCGCCGAACCACTCGCCGAGCCGGCCGAACCCGGTGATCACCTCGTCGACGACGAGCAGGAACCCGTACCGGTCGGCCAGGCGGCGCAGCCCCTCCCAGTAGCCCTCGGGCGGGGTGATGCAGCCGCCGCGGTTCTGCACCGGCTCGGCGATGAGCATCGCGACGGTCTCCGGGCCCTCCGCCAGCACCGCGGCCTCCACGTCGGCCAGCAGGTGGGCGGTGAACGCGGCGTCGTCGAGCGGCTCGGGCAGCAGGGACCGGTTGGTGTTGGCGACGAACCTGGTCGGCACGGCGGGCGTGCCGTACGGCTCCTTCAGGCCGGGGTCGTCGGTGAACGACAGGGCGCCCAGAGTGAGCCCGTGGTAGGCGCCGCGCCTGGCCAGCGCCTTGGTCCGGCCGGGCTCGCCGCGCAGCACGTGGTAGCGGCGCACGATCTTCCAGGCGGTTTCGACGGCTTCGGCGCCGCCGCTGCTGAAGAACGTGTGCTCGATCCCGTCGGGGGCGAGGCCGGCGAGCCGCCGGGCCAGTTTCAGGGCGGCCGGGTGCGCGGAGGCCGACCACAGGGGGCTGTAGGACAGCTCGCGCAGCTGCTGGCGGGCCGCTTCGGCGATCTCCTCGGCGTAGCCGTAGCCGAGCTGGGCGCAGTAGAGCCCGGACAGGCCGTCGATGTAGCGGTGGCCGGCCGAGTCGTGCACGTACGGTCCGTCGCCGTGGGTCACCACGAACAACTCCTCGCCGGCCGCGCCGAGTGAGCCGTTGGCGGTCATGTTGAGCAGCAGGTGCCGCTCGGCTGTCCGCGTGGCGTTCACGGCGTCTCCTTGCCCGGAGTGCCGAGGGCCGTGGCGGTCTCGACCGACAGCAGCGCGTTCTGTCGGCCGGAGCCGAGCCAGCGCACCAGCCCGACCAGCACTAGGGCGAGGACTGCGAAGGCGATCAGTAGCGCGCTGACCGCGGTCACGCTGGGATCGATGTCGAACATCAGGGAGTTGTAGATCTGCACCGGCAGCGTCAGGGTGCCGACGGAGGACAGGAACTGTG
>NZ_JBEFAK010000086.1:0-23735 GCF_040137845.1 Nonomuraea sp. B19D2
GCGAAGACTTCACTCTGGGTTGGGATATCGCCCGCCATCGGAAGTGCTAGAGGAATGGTTCGATAACCGGGTCGCGGCGTGATATAGTTTCATTTGGGTCGAGTCCGGAAAATTCGGAGCCCCTCAGTTGCCAATCTGCGAGTGGTCTCTGACCTTCTCGGCCACCGTGGACAGAGCCTGCCCGGCTTGCGTCCAACTTGCGAAAACAGTTGATCAGAGTAACGAGGAAAGAGACACTCTTGCTTCCTAGAGGGCCTTATTTCATCGGCGCGTGAAATGGCAATGTGCTTAGGAGATTCCCCGCTCAATCCATGACCTCGGACAGGGGACGGCGGACCGAGTCCTTGTCGTCAAACGTGACACCGAGTCGCATGATCATCTGCGGGTACTCGTCCGAGCAGAGCTCGTGCCGGAGGAACTCGCGTAGAAGATCCATCTCCAGTGCCTGGGTATGGAAGGCTGCGCTGACACCGTAGGCGGCGGCGTGCAGCAGGACGTGCTGCAGCGCCTGCCCAGCATCGATCCACTCCTGACGGCTGTCGCCCGGCGTGGTGAGGAGCGCCACGACCCCGGCAGACGTCGCGGCTCGCTGATCGGTCTGGGTGCCCCAATCGTGCTGCCAGGAGTAATCACGCTGCGGGAACTCTGGGTCGGTGCGTACAGCCTGGCGCGGGTAGCCCTGGGCCGGTACTCCATCCTTGCGGCTGCTGCCAGGTGGCTGTGCCCAGCGGATCAACTCCAGGCTGAAGCGCTGATCCTGAGCCTGCACGCCCTGCGCGGCCTGGGTGAGCGAGGCGATGATCCTGACCGCCTCCGGAGAGCGGACGGGTGTCAGCTTGGCGTCCTCCTCCATGGCCGCATGGACCAGCCGCTCGATGAGCCTGTCCGGTACCGGCACGTCGGCGAAGCCTGCCCGGTGGGTACGGCGGCACTTGATCTCGCCCCCCAGGGCCTTGACGGATTCGTCGGGCCGCACTTCGGTACCCGGTTTAAGCGTGGCGAGCAACGACGGGCGGTCCGGGTCCGGCAGGGTACGCACCTCAGGCTCGAAGCCCTCGCACCGCATCGCCGTACGCATGGTGAACAGGGCAGCACCGCAACTGATCAGCAGCTCACGGCCCGAGACGTCGCCCACGCGCAGCTTCCTGTCCGTGTCGGCCCGCAGGCTGATCTCCTCCCTGGATATCGAGAAGGTCCAGGGCTGCGTGTTGTGAATGGACGGCGCCCATCGCGCGGCCTCCACCGCGGCATCGAGTGCATGTTTCGCCGAAAGAACGGCCATGACCACCACCTCCACGGGACCATGCACCAGCGCATCACGCGCGGGACTGTTTCGGTCAGGGCCAAAGGTCCTGATCCGCCAGGGCCGTCGGCCCTCGACCGTGGAAACCGCTCCTATCAGGGCGCCCGCCAATACATCCGAACGGGGATGAACGGCAGGAAGGACGGGACTTTCGCCTCTAATGCAGATAAGCCCTGAACAAGCACGTTGAGGGTATGCAGCTCGATTCGTCTGGACTTCAGGTGCTCTCCCGAGCGGAGTGCCTGGATTTGCTGTCCACGGCACCGATCGGGCGGATCGTGTTCACTGATCACGCCCTGCCAGCCGTGCAGGCAGTCAACTTCTGTCTTGACGGCCGGTCCATCGTGATCCGCACCTCGATCGGGTCCAAGCTGGCGGCCGCCACCCGAGGCGCCGTGGTGGCCTTCGAGGCCGATCAATTCGACCCCGAGCTGCGTACCGGCTGGTCTGTCACCGCGGTGGGATATTCGCGAGCCGTGACCGACCCGGCCGAGCTCGACCGGCTGGCGGCGCTGCCGTTGACGGCCTCGGTGCCCGGCAACCGGGACCACTACATCGTGGTCGAGGCCGAGCAGGTGTCCGGCCACCGCGTGGCCGACTTAACAACGTTCCCCGACCTCCTTCGGGCAGCGTGATTCAACCGGTTGGTGGCTGTGGTCTGGAGCCGATGACGCGGCGCACGCCGTCGATGTCGGCCCTCTCCATCTCGTCCAGCGACAGTTCGATGGCGGCCAGGGCCTCCTCCAGCAGGGGAAGGAGGCGGTCCTTGAGGGCGCGGATCCTGCGGTTCGTCGAGGCTGCTTCGGCCGCCACGATCCGCGCTGCGTCCGCGGCGATCGCATGTTCCAGTCCTGCGCGCAAGGCGTCGCGGTAGGCGTCCTTGGCAGGAACGAGTGCGGTGGTGATCGGGAAGGGGAGCCAAGATCTGCTTCGAACCCACGACCTGAGCGATGGCTGGGTCAGCCCAGCGGCGGCGTCACGGCGACGGGGCACGCGGCCTCCGACAGCGCCGCCTGGGTGACCGGTCCCACCAGCATCGTGGGCGTTGAGCCGACGCCGCGGCTGCCGAGCACGAGCAGCGTCGCGTCCCGTGCCGCGTCGATAATGGCCCGTTCGGGGCGTTCGGCGATGAACTCGATCGTGACCGGGACAGCCGGGCGCCGGCGCATCAGCGCCGAGACCGCCTCCCTGAAGCCGGCCTCCGCATCGGCTCGAATCTTCCTGCGATCCACGAAGGGCAGCCCGTCCTGTCCGGTCAGATCGCCGACATCCAGCCAGCAGCACACGGCCCTCACCGCCCCGCCGCGCAACTCGGCCTCTTCGAAGGCGAACTCCAGTGCTGCCTGTCCGGCGGGAGACCCGTCCGCGCCGACCACGATCCGTGCCATGCCCTCCCGCGCCGCCACGCCATCGTGCCCGACGATGACGACGGGCCTGACACTGTGTGCCGGAACCTGCACGGCCGCCGATCCCACCCGGAGTTCCTCGAACCCGCCCTGCCCTCGGGACCCGAGCACCGCCAGCTCAGCATTGCGCAATGCCGCCAGGAGAACCGCCGAGGCCACACCCCTCACCAGCAGCGGCCGGACGTCGACCGTCGGAGCAAGCTCTCGCGCATGGCGCACACCTTCCGCCACCACAGCGCTGCCGATGCCCTCCAGCTGCGTCAGGACCTCACCGACAACGGGGCGCCGGGGATAGGGCCAATGCCAGGCATGGCATACCACCAGAGGCGACTGACGCAGTCGCGCTTCCTCCACGGCCCAGCGCAACGCCTGCTCACTGCCGGGCGATTCGTCATAGCCGACGACGATGGACCGCTCCGCGGCTCTGGCCACGGCAGCCTCTGCCTCTGATTCCGCCGACATGGTGAACGCCTTTCCCGCCGGCGTCGGACGAGACCCGGCAGACGTCCAAGCCTTGGGCAAGGAGCATTGACGTGCGTGCTCTGTGGAGGCCGCCTTCCTCTCCTGGCAGGTAGGGCCGTTGGTCCAGCCTGCTCACGGACCTTTGCCCCTGCCAGGCGTGGCGAGCCTCCGGTGGAATGGAGGTCTGAGCCGTGAAGGAGGTCGCGGTCATGGAAGCCAAGCAGTGAACAGTGCAGATCTACCTCAACGAGAACGGCGACGACACGTACGTGCGAGCCGTGCTGGCCACTCGGGACGGCACAGGGCTGACCGGAACCGGCCGTGCTCGCCGTAACCCGGCGGATCCCTCGGTATCGGAGATCGGGGACGAGCTGGCGGTTTCACGGGCGCTGGCCGATCTGGCGGATAAGCTCGCTGTCGTCGCGCAACACGACATCACCGAGTTCGCCAGTTCCCCCGCGCCGAGCCGTTCGTGGTGAGCCCCGACCGCGGGCTTGCCTGTCAGTCTGGTTCCATCTGAGGTCTCTGAAAGCGCCAGGACACGTTCCGCGCAGGCGGGTGGACGGCGGCGAGCGCACGCGCCAGCGTCTCTTGCGGGGAAGCGCCGGTGTCGATCTCGATCGCGTCCGGCCACGGCGGCATGGCCGCGCTCATGGCGGTGCCGATGGTTTCGTCCGCATCGGAGAGCTCCGGCCGACGTGTGGTGAGCCGGGCGGCGGCGATCTGGGGCAGGACGGTGCACAGGAGCGCGACCAGGTCGCTCGAGGTCTGGTCGGCCACGTCCGCGGCCATCGTGCGATGCCGTTCTTCGCTCCAGGATGCGTCCAGGACGACCGACTCGCCCTGTCCGAGCAATAGTTCGGCGCGTGACAGCAGCTCGGCGTAGGTGTGGGCGGTGTGGCGCGGATCGTAGATACCCTGCCTGTACGGCGCGCTCGCGGACTGCGCCGGATCGAGACCGGCCAGTTCCTTGCGGATGCGGTCACTGCGCAGCAGCGTGTACCCGAGCCGGTCGGCCAGCGCGCCGCCGAGCGTCGTTTTCCCGCTCGCGGGTGGGCCGCCGATCAGGACCAGCGTGACGGCTCCCGCGTGCAGATGGCGTAGCGCGAGCTCGGCCAGCCGCCGCGCCTCCCATCCGGCGTCTATGTCGCCTTGCCAGTGGCGCAGACAGGCGACCGTGGCGCGGACGAACGCCCGGTAGGCGACGTAGTGGTGCCACAGCGCCGTCGGTGCCGGATCGCCGCTGAATTCGACGTACCAGCGCAGGAACAGCTCGGCCAGCCGCGGCGCGCCCAGCCACTCCAGGTCCATGGCGAGGAAGGCGGCGTCGTCAAGCCCGTCCACGAAGCGCAGGCGCTCGTCGAACTCCAAGCAGTCAAGGATCCGCGGCCCGTCGTCCAGGCAGAAGATGTCGTCGGCCAGCAGATCGCCGTGGCCGTCGACGATGCGGCCCTCCGCGATGCGCGTCTCGAAAAGGGGCGCCCTGCCGGACAGGAAGCGCAGCACGAGGTGCTCGATCTCGTCCAGCACGCCGGGCTCGATCGTGGCGCCTGGCAGGCCGCGTACCTGCTCGAAACTGTCCGTCCAGCGGGCGCGCAGCGCCTCCAGGCTGCCTTCCCGGTCGATCTGCGGGCCGTGCTGGGCCTTGGCATGCAGCCCGGCGAGCTGTCGCGCCACCGCGCGCAAATACTCGTCCACGGGCTTGCCCACGCGCACGAGGGTGGCCAGACGGCGCTCGTCGGGCATGCGGCGCATCACCACGAGATGCTCGCAGACCGCGCCGTCCGGGCCGAGCACGTCAGCCACGCCCTCGTAGACGTCTGGGGCCAGCCTGCGGTTGAGCTCCACCTCCCGGTGGCAGGCCGCCTGCCTCGCGCGTACGGTGCTGAAGTCGAGGAAGCCAAGGTTGACGGGCTTCTTCAGCTTGTAGGCATGCTCGCCGAGCAGAAACACCACGGCGGCATGCGTCTCCTTGATCTGGGTGAACACGAGGCCCACCTCCACCTCTAGTCCAGATCTTGAAGGTCTTCCGCTACCAGGGCCGAAAGACCCCGGGTCGGGAACCACCGCAACACGGTCAGGCGCCGCCCCATATGGTGAGGTTGGCGACGACGTCGTCGTGTTTCCAGCCGAGCTTGTCGTGTACGGCCACGACGCCGTCGACGCTCTCGGCCAGGCGGACGGCGGCGATGGCCTGGCTGTGCTCAGGCACCGTGCCGGACAGGGTCACCGTGCCGTCGGCCACCGTGACCTCCAGCTTGAGGACATCGTTGTGGATGGCCTCTCGGACCTGGTTGTCGATGTCGGCGTCCGGTCGGAGGAATACCTTGATCAGGTCGCGGCGGCTGACGATGCCGACGAGCCTTCCGTCGGAGTCGACCACGGGCAGGCGCTTGACGCCGTACTTGTCCATCTGCCGTGCGGCCAGCACGACGGAAGTGTCAGGGGTGGTGGTGTGGGCAGGGGAGGTCATCAGTTCGCCGGCGGTCTCGCCGAGCGCCTTGTAGAAGCCGCTGCCCTCGCTGCCGACGGTGTGGCGGATGCGGGCACGCAGCGGCGGGAGGTAACTGTCGCCGTAGTAGCTCTGCTTGAACTCCTGTTTGGCCAGCAGGTCGGCCTCGGACACCACGCCCACGACGCGGTTGTCGTCGTCCAGCACGGGCACGCCGCTGACGCCCCTGTTGATGAGCTGCTCGGCGACGGTATGGAAGGAGGCGTTCTGGTTGACGGCGGACACGTCGGTGGTCATCACGTGCTGAACAGTGGTTCTCATGAGGACCTCCTGATGTGCTTGATCCGGACGATGCCGGGCACGGTGCAAGCGAGCAGGTCGGCGATGCGCTCGGCGTGCTCGTGGGGTGGCCCGGACAGCTCGGCCACGCCGTCGCGGACGGTGACCTCCCAGCTCGGGCCGAGGGGGTAGTGCTCGCGCAGCGCGACGATGACCGCCTTGCACAGGTCGTCGTCAGGGCGGGCCAGCATCGCCATCAGGTCGCGGCGGCTCACCATGCCGACGATCTCTTGGCCGCGGAGCACGGGCAGGCTCTTGACGTGCTTGCGCACCATGAAATCGATGGCGGTGGTGACGTCGGTGGTATCGGTGACGGTGACGACATGGGGCGTCATCACGTCCATCACCCGGCGCGGCGGCGGCTCGTGCGCCGCGGGCACGGGACGTACGGTGGCGCGGGGGTCAGGCTCGAACTCCCCGCGCAGCAGGTCCAGCTCGCTGACCACGCCGACGAGGCGGTCCCTGTCGTCGACGACGGGAGCGGCGGTGATGTTGTGACCATAGAGGGTCCGGATGGCCCGCCGCACCGGGTCGGTACAGCGGACCGTGACGGCTGGGCTGCTCATGACCTCGCGCACGAGCATGGCTACCTGGCCTCCCGCTTAGAGTCGTCGATCTTCCAGGTGATCTTGCTGATGACGTCAACCACGCCGTTGACCCGGGCGGTCATCCGGGCTGTGATGGCCGCCTCGGTGCGGCGGTCCATCCAGCCGGACAGGGTGACGATCCCCTGGCTGACGTCCACCCGCACGCCGTCAGCATCCACCCACAGGGCGCGGTCGAGGATGTCGTCGCGGATGTCGGCGGCGATCTCCTCATCGCTTCGCACGAACAGCTTGACCAGGTCGCGGCGGCTGACAATACCCTGCAGCCGGCCGTTGTAGTCCACGACCGCCAGCCGCTTGACGTCGTGGGCGTCCATGAGCCGAGCGGCCCAGACCGCCGACGCATCCGGGAAGACAGTGATCGCGGGGCTGGTCATCAGCTCGGCGGCGGTGTCGCCTTCGGCCTTGCGGCGGCCCTTGGGGTGACGCAGCCGGGCGCGCAGCGGCGGCCGGTAGCCCTCGCGGTAGAACTCCTCCTTGCACAGCAGGTCGGCCTCGGACACCATGCCGATCACATGGTCGTCGTCGTCGAGCACCGGGACGGCGCTTACGCCTCCGGCGATGAGCGCTTCGGCGATGTCCTTGAACGAGGTGGCAGCGGTAACGGAGACGACCTTGCTGGTCATCACGTCCGCGACGGTCATGCGCATGGCCGGCCAGCTCCTTTCCGGCTTCCGCACGAGGATGCGGGTACCGGCGCGGTCCCCCGCTCTCCTCCTTGTCATTGCTCTCATCACAGCTCCAGGCGAAGGCAGGGCATAGGGCCGGAAGTCCCGAGTGACCGCGGTCGTTGGTCAGCGCAGTGGCCCGTCGCCGATGGCCGGGCAGACGCAGCGTCCTTCTGGGACTTTCGACCCACGTCAGCAGGCCGATCGGCCGATGTCCGCGCTTATCGCCGGACAGATACTTGCGCCATGGGCGGTGCACTGCTGACGGATCTGTACGAGCTCAAGATGGCCGCGAGCTACCTGCGCCACCGCATGACCGATCAGGCCACCTTCAGCCTTTTCACGCGCAAGCTGCCGCCAGGGCGTGGATTCCTGGTCACCGCAGGACTGGCGGACTGCCTGGACTTCTTGGAATCGCTCTCCTTCGACCGCGATGATCTGGCCTACCTTGCCGAGGTCGAGAGGTTCCCTCCGGAGACGTTGGAGGCGTTCAAGAGGTTGCGTTTCACCGGGGAAGTGCGGGCGATACCGGAGGGACATGTGGTGTACGCGGGTGAGCCGTTGCTGGAGGTGACGGCTCCGATCGCCGAAGCCCAGCTGGTGGAGACCGTCCTGCTCAACCACATGACCTTCCAGACCAGCGTGGCCGCTAAGGCGGCACGCTGCGTTCTCGCCGCCGACGGCGCGGACCTGATCGACTTCGCCTTCCGCCGCACGCAGGGAATAGACGCCGCGATGGCCGTGGCCCGGGCGACCGCCATCGCGGGCTTCTCGGCCACCAGCAACGTCGAGGCGGCTCGCAGATACGGTCTGCGGGCCGTGGGCACCATGGCTCACTCCTACATTGAGGCGTTCCCCGATGAGCGGGCCGCCTTCGAGACCTTCGCCCTCGACCACCCCGGCAAGACCACGTTCCTCGTCGACACGTACGACACTGTTACGGGAGTACGGACCGCCATCGCGGTGACCAGACGGCTACGCCTGCCAGGCACGGTGGGTGTCCGGCTCGACTCGGGCGATCTGGGCGAGCTCGCCCGGCAGTCCCGGCGGTTGCTCGACGCGAGTGGTCTGCGGGATGCCCACATCATCGTCAGCGGCGGCCTCGACGAATACGCCATCGCCGCCCTGGTCGCCCAGAACGCCCCCATCGACGCGTATGCCGTGGGCACCAAGGTAGGAGTGGCCGCCGATGCCCCGTACCTGGACAGCGCTTACAAGCTGGTCGAGTACGGCGATCGCCCGGTGATGAAGCTGTCGGCCGGCAAGGCCACCATGCCAGGCAAGAAGCAGGTCTTCCGGGGCTCCCACGCCGACATTGTGGGACTGCGCTCCGAGAAACCACCCCTGGGCCATGTGCCGCTGCTCGTTCCCGTGATGCGCGGAGGACGTCGGCTCTCGCCGGCGGAGCCGCTGACGGCGGTGTCGAAGCGATGTACCACCGACCTTGCCCGGCTTCCCGAGCTCGCCCGCGCACTGTACGAGCCTGCGCCGACCCCGGTGCATCACAGCCCGCTGCTCATCGGGCTCCGTACTCAAGTGCAGGCAGCGCTCGCCGGGAGGACCGGGGCCCACAACGGTACGAAAGACCGCGCCGCAAAGGACCAAATCCCCTAATGGGACAAAGACCCCCAAACCAGACTGGGAGAAGGAATCATCAGGAGGCGATCAAGGTGGTCACTCTCAGCATCATCAAGGCCGACACCGGGGGGTTCGTCGGCCACACGGCTGTACACCCGGACATGATGGCCGAGGCCCGCCGCGAAATGACCAGAGCCATCGAATCAGGCCTTCTCATCGACGGGCACGTGGCCAGTTGCGGCGACGACGTCTCGCTTATCATGACCCACACCTACGGCCCCGACGCGGATCTCATCCACTCCTTCGCCTGGGACACCTTCCAGACCACGACGCACATCGCCAAGGAGCTCGGCCTGTACGGCGCCGGCCAGGACCTGCTGTCCGACGCCTTCTCCGGCAACCTGCGCGGCATGGGTCCCGGCTACGCCGAACTCGAGTTCGAGGAACGCCCCTCCGAGCCGGTGATCTGCTTCCTGGCCGACAAGACCGAGCCCGGAGCATGGAACCTGCCGCTGTACAAGATCTTCGCTGACCCGTTCAACACCGCCGGCCTGGTCATCGACCAGAAGATGCACGCCGGCTTCATCTTCGAGGTCTACGACCTCTACGAGGAGAAGCGCATTCTCTTCGACTGCCCCGCCGAGCTGTACGAGATGCTCATGTACATCGGCGCGCCCGCCCGCTACGTCATCCACGGCGTCCGTTCCAAGACGCTCGACGAGACGGCGGCCGCGACCAGCACCCAGCGGCTGTCGCTCATCGCCGGCAAGTACGTCGGCAAGGACGATCCCGTGATGATCGTTCGCTGCCAGTCAGGACTGCCCGCCGTGGGCGAGGTGCTGGAGCCCTTCACCTTCGCCTACGGGGTCGCCGGCTGCATGCGCGGCTCGCACCACGCACCGCTCATGCCCGTCTCCAGCGGCCAGGCGCATCCGTCGCGTTTCGACGGCCCACCGCGCGTGGTGGCCCTGGGCTTCCAGGTCCACGACGGCAAGCTGATCGGCCCGCGCGATCTGTTCGACGATCCTGCCTTCGATCGGGCACGCGAGCAGGCGAATGAGGCCATGGACTACTTCCGCCGCCACGGCCCGTTCGAGCCGCACCGGCTGCCGCTGGAGGACCTGGAGTACACCACCATGACCGTCCTCACCAAGCGGCTCGCCAGCCGCTGGACCCCGATGACAACCGAGCTCGCCACAGCCGGGACGAGCCGGAGCTGACAGAGACGGAGGAGTCATGAAGGCAGCAATAGGGGACCGCTTGGTGGTCGAAGGCGCCCATCAGGGCGAACCACGCCGCATCGGCGTCATCGTCGCCTTGCATCACGACGACGGCACGCCGCCCTACGTGGTCCGATGGTTCGAGGAAGAGCACGAGACCCTCGTCTATCCAGGGCCGGACGCCCACGTCGAACACCATGACGTCAGCCCCAGACGGTGACCGATCAAGGCCACGACGCGGTCCCAGTGAAAGGGACAGCTCGGACACTCAGAAATGAACCACGATGACGGGCGCGCGCGAATGATGGAGCACGGCATGAGCGGTGCCTCCGAGGCCGAACAGGGCTCGTGCTCCACCGTGCGCCCCGATGACGACGAGGTCCGTGTCCGTCGACGCGTCGATCAGCGCCTTGGCCGGATGCTCGTGTACGACCTGCTGGACGAGCGTGACGTCGGGAAACTTCTCGCGCCACCCGGCGATGGCCTCTGCGAGCAGCAGCGCTTCCTCCTCGCCCACGGCTTCGACGTCATAGACGAGAGGTTGCATGTCCCCGGGCTCTCGCGCGGTGGGATCCACCCACGCATGTACGGCACGCAAAACCGCGGGCCGCAACGCGGCCTCGCGGAAGGCGAAGTCCAGAAGTGGCTCCTGGCCAGGACGCCCGGTCACGCCGACGACGATCTCACCGCGGTCGCCGACGTGCGGCCGCCGGATGACCGCGACCGGACAGGGCGCGCGGGACGCGACATAGCGGCTCACCGACCCCAGCAGCAGCTCAGCCCATCCGCCGCGACCCCGGTTCCCCACCACGATCAGCTGTGCCCCTTCGGCGGCGTCGACGAGCGCCTCGGGCGCTCCGCCGTCCACGATCTCGGTGGTCACCGGCAGATGCGGTCTGCCGGCTTGGGCATGGATGGCCGCTTGGCGAAGCATTTCCCGAGCCGCTGCTTCCGCGCCGGATCCCCAGGTGGGGGGCTGTGGGACGAGCGGGACGCCGTGGGTCCAGCGCACCGCGGCGTGGACGATGCGTAGCGGCGCGCCGCGGATGGCGGCTTCCCTACCAGCCCAGCTCGCGGCCAGAAGAGAGGGCGCCGAACCGTCGACACCGACCACGATCGGCATGGTCATGGCTGCCACCTCGCGCGTCCCTCAATCATCGCTGGACCAGGGCGACCCTCCAGGCGGCTGCCGCCGTCAGTCCCCCATCAGCTCAGGTTAAGCACACACTCGGGAGTCAGGCCGGAATCCGGGCTGCTCGGTTCGAGTCTTTAGATCCTTTAGCCCTGTCGTGACCTGGTCATACGGGGACGCGCCACCGCAGCTGGAATGCGAGGGGCGGCCTTCCAAGGGTGGCCGACAGCCGGTCTGACGAACGGCTCCATCTGCGCAGGACCTCTGCCCCTACCTGCGGGAAGCGTCCCGGACTTGGATGAGGGCAGGGATGGCTCGAGGGGAGGAACGCCATGCGAGTAAAAGTTCAGGACATCATGACCACCGAGGTCGTCTCGGTCAACGGCAGCACACCGTTCAAGGACATCGCTGAGGTCCTCATCGCGCATGGCGTCAGCGCCGTGCCGGTGGTCGACGCCGAGAATCACGTGCTCGGCGTGGTGTCCGAGGCGGACCTGCTCTGCAAGGAGGAGCTCCGCGAGCGTTACTGCGCCGAGGGCTACGAAGCACCGCTGCGCACGTGGCTGCGCTACCGCCTGTCGGCTGGATCCCCTGCTGCCCGGCCGGCTCGGCGTGCTGTCCATGCCGATCTGCTACCACGGGCGCCAGATATTCATCGACGCCGACCACCACGAGGCACGCGTGAACGGCACCGCGCGCCGTACCTATACGCGAGGAGACGCCATCATGACCCGCACAGGGGATCTCGGACGCCGCATCATCCATTACCGCGAACGCCTCGGCCTGACCCGCGAGCAGGTCGCCGAGCACGCGGACATGTCGCCCGGCTACCTCCAATACCTGGAGGAGAACCCCGACATGCCCGACACCGGAGCCCTCTACCGCCTGGCCGACGCCCTGCAGACCACGGTGCACGAACTGCTGGGCGGCGACCGGGACCGCCCGCCCGGCCACGGGCCCGCCATGGCCAACCCGACGCTGGAGGTGCTGGACCGGGAGCAGTGCCTGCGGCTGATCGAGCCGGGCGGGATCGGGCGGGTCGCGTTCTACGGCTCGCAGGGGCCGATGGTGCTGCCCGTCAACTACAAGATGCACCACGGCGCGATCGTCTTCCGCACGGCCTCGGGCGGCTCGATGGACCGGGACCTCCGTACGGGGCTGGAAGGAGTGGACATCAAGATCGCCTTCGAGATCGACCAGATCGACGAGACCAACCGCGAGGGGTGGAGCGTCCTGGTGCAGGGGCCCGCCCACCATGTGGCGCCGGACGAGATGGGCGATGTGGCCGACGCGGGCGTCACGCCGTGGGCGGGCGGCGAGCGCCACCTCTACATCCGGATCGTCCCGGCCCAGATCACAGGCCGCCGCATCCACGGCATGTGACGCACCAACACTGGTCGCGCCCGCAACACGTCGGCTGCCCGCACTCGATGCAAGCCCGGCGGGTATCAACCCACTTGAAAGATTCCGGTGCATGGACGGGGTCCTGGTTCTCCAGGCCCGCCGTGTCAGTGGTCAGTCCTGTCGACAGGAGGGAACCGTGATGACATGGGATCTCATCCAGAAGACCGGGCGAGCGGCCGCCCCACCCAACCTGGCCGACTATGAGAACGAATGCCGAGCATTCTCTTGGGAGGCGGCCCAGCGGTCCTCTTTCCGCGGATTGCCGGGCGGCCGGGGGCTGAACATCGCGTACGAGGCCGTCGACCGTCACCTGGACGGAGCCCGGCGCGACCATGTGGGGCTCCGATGTGTGGGCAAAGACGATCAGGTCGTCGAGCTGACCTATCGGGATCTTCATGTCGCGACGAACTATTTCGCCAACGTGCTGCGCGGCCTGGGAGTCGGCAAGGGTGAGAGGGTGTTCACCCTGCTCGGCAGGATGCCCGAGCTGTACGTGACGGTCCTGGGGACGCTGAAGAACCTCAGCGTGCTCTCCCCGCTGTTCTCCGCCTTCGGCCCTGAGCCGATTCGCGAGCGGCTGCGCCTCGGGGACGGGCGTGATTTCGTCGACGGGCAGCGGCCCGTACCCGGCCGGGTGCGGAGCCATGACCGGGTATCGCCTGCCGGACAGCACACGAAGGCGCGCATGGCGAACTGCCGCCTGCGCCAGGGCGTATTCCATCGCCATGTCCGCGCACGGTGAGCCGTCGTAGCCCACCACGACCTCGCCGCTTCCGCCGTGTGGGAGCGTCCGCACGACGACCAAGGGGCAGATCATGACCAGAGACGCCATTTCCGTCACCCCAGCCACATCCTTCAAGAACGTCGCCGAGCGGCTCATCCAGCACGGACTCAGCGCGGTGCCCGTGGTCGATGACCACAAGCGCGTGGTCGGGATCGTGTCCGAGGCCGACCTGCTACCCAAAGAAGAGTTCAAGGAACAGTACGTCCGTGAGGGCTACCAGGCACATATCCGGACACGCCTGCGGTGGCACCTGTCGCCCGGCGGGGGCCAAGCCATAGACAAGATGTACGCGAGCACTGCGGCCGACCTCATGACCGCACCCGCCATCACCATCCATCCCCAGCAGACCGCGGTGGACGCCATACGGCTGATGGACGAGCACGGCATCATCTGCCTGCCCGTCGTCGACTACCACGGTCGCCTCATCGGCGTCCTCAGCCGCCACGACCTCATCAAAGTCTTCGTCCGCGCCGACCAGGACCTCGCCGACGAGATCCAGCACGACCTCAACCACCACTTCGCGTGGGTCGACACCTCCGGAGTCCAGGCCAAGGTCAAGAACGGCGTTGTCACGCTCTACGGGCGCACCCGCGCCCACTCCGAGGCCGTGCTCATCGCTCACTCCGCGGCCCGCGTCAACGGTGTCGTGGACGTGCGGGACAAGCTGTCCTGGGACGAGGACGATCTCTGACGGTCCGGCCAAGCAAAATTCCGTACGTGCCGCTTCACGAGTCACGCACCACCGCGACCGGGCACGGCGCGCGGTGGAGCATGGACGTTGGTCCTGATTGTCAGGGTCGCATGGCACTGGCCTGCCAGGCCGGCCGCACCCAGGCTGGCAGGGACAGGTCAGACGACGCAAAACGCTGGAGGCCGACATGAAACGTTCGGCAATAGCGGCGATCGCGGCCGGATCAGCGCTGGCCATCGCGGCGGCGGTGTCCGGCATCGCCGGCGCCGCGAGCGACACCACGCCGCCGCCGGCCGCTACCTGGCAGCCGACCGCCCCACCGACGGACTGGGGTCCCATGGGGCCGTGCGGCTGGATGCGCAACGTGTACGTCAGTGACGAGGCCGGCTATCTGACTCACATGGTGGCTCACCACGAAGAGGCAGTCGCCGCAGCGCGGCAGCTCCAGCGCTCGAGCCGGCCTCAAATGCGCGCCCTGGGCGCCTCGATCGTCACGACGCAAAACGCTGAGATCGCCACCATGAAGCGGTGGCTGGCCAAGTGGTATCCAGGGCATCCCGGAACGGGCGGCTACCGGCCGATGATGCGCGACCTGTCCAGGCTGTCCGGCGACGCGCTCGATGAGACGTTCCTGCAAGACATGATTCCGCACCACATGGTGGCGATCAGGATGTCGCAGCAGTTGCTGGCGTCCGGGCGGGCCGAGCATCCCGAAGTCGCCGACTTCGCCGCCAGGGTACGCGACACCCAGCATGCCGAGATGTTCGAGATGCGCCGCTACCTGGCCGACTGGTTCGGCGAGTGGGGCAGGCCCTGTGGAAGGTGGGACAGGCCGGGCCCACGCGGGCCATGGCACTAATGGTGGGGAGGAATCGGCCCGAGCCGGGCAAGCACTCTTAGTCACCTCTTACATGCGGCGGGCTGGCCGGCGTCACCGCCATACTGTTCGCCATCATCGGGCGCCTGGTGATGGGGAGCGCTCCGCAGATCACGGACTCCGCGATGACGATCTCGGGATACCTGGCGGAGCGCCGGGCCCAGGTCCTGGCGGCGGCGTTGCTCTACGCCGTCGCGACGGCGCTGTTCCTGTGGTTCGGCGTGGCGCTGGCCACCGCTTTCCGCCGTGCGGACGAGACGAGTGACGCGCCGGCGCTGGTCCTCGCGGGATACGTCGTTCTGGCTGCCGTCGGATTCATCGGCATATCCGTGTTCGCCGGGATGACCTACGCGATCACCACGCATCGGCCTCTGCTGGCCATCGCCGCGGGGCCGTACACCGCGCTGACCGTGATGGATGCCATCACCGGGATCGCGATGGCCGTGCCCTTCGGGGCCTCGGCCGCCGCCATCATGCGCACACACGTATTCCCGCTGTGGATGGCCTGGCTCGCCATTGTCGTGGCCGTGGTCGGCGTCCTGGGCGCGTTCACTGTCGTCAACACGGGCGGCGCCTTGGTGCCCGGCGGCCCGGTCCCGGCGATCGTGCTCGGCGTGCTCACGGCGTTGTGGGTACTGGCCGCCAGTTGGTTCCTCATCCGCGAGCACCTGCCGATCCCCGCTGTGGGGGCGAGGCCGGCGATGGGCCACTAGACATCTCGTGCGCCTCAGCGGCGAACAACGGCAACCGGGCAGTGAGCGTAGTGCAGCACGCCATGGCTGACCGAGCCCAGGACCGCGGACACCATACCGCCGTGTCCCCGGTTTCCGACCACGACCAGATCGGCGCCCTTGGACGCTTCAGCGAGGGCCGCCACGGGATGAATGGAGGTGATGTCCTCGATCACGTTGACCTTGGGATGCTTGGCCCGCCAAGGGACGAGTCGATCACGAAGGAATTCGTACTGGGCACGCTGTAGCCGCTCCAAGTTGATCGAGACCGCGTGAACGGGAACAGCGTAGGCATAGACGGCGCGCAGCGCTGCTCGGCGCAGGGAAGCCTCGGCGAAGGCATGGGCCAGGGCGGGCTCGCAGGAATCGCTCTCATCCACGCCTACCACGAGCTGCCCGTGTTCGGCCGCCATCTCTCGTACCACGACGACCGTGCCGTGTGCGTGGCCCGCCACGCCCAGGCTCACCGAGCCGAGCAACGCGCTCGCGAACCCGCTCCGGCCGCGCGAGCCGACCACCAGCTCGGCGGCCGACGCCGCCCGCACCCGCAGGTCCGCCACCGCCGATCCGGTCACCACTCTGGTAGCGACCTCGACGCCGGGCCATCCGGCCATGACACTCTGGGCCTCCTCCTCCAGCATGACCTCGGCGGCCTCTCCGAGCGCTTCCAGCAGGCCGGGGACCGGATAACGCGGAAGGTCGTAGGTGCCGCGTTCGATCACGTGCACGAGCTCGAGCCGGAGCCCCTTGCGTGCCGCGTCGGCAGCTGCCCACGCGAGCGCGGCATCGGCGCCCGGCGAACCGTCAGTTCCCACGACGATGACGTCGTTCATGGTTGCGCCTTTCGCTAGCTGCCGAGAGCCCTCCCCTGCGGACCTCCTGCCCGAAAGGCGGCAAAGCCACGGCAAAGGCCCTCAAGGCTACGTTGTGGTCATCGGCCGTCCCCCACGCAGTCGTCCTGCTCTCAGCGCAGGCCTGCGGACGCTCTCTTCGTCCGAGGCGATCACTCCAGAAGAGGTCCAAGGCCCCACAGCGTCCGGGCCATATGTCCCTGTCGTGCACCACCATCCCCGCCGCAGGGTGAAGGGGGGAGGTGCATCATGGGACTCTCGAATCGGTGGGTGGTACTTCGCATACGCCGCTACTGGCTGGGGCGGAACCCATTGCGCCGTCGCTCCGACCGGCTCGAGGCGGCAGGTGTGGCCGTAGCGCTGATTCTGCTGCTGTTCAGCGTCTGGCCTGCCCTTGCCATGGGGCGGCTGGCCTACGAGAACGGCCTGCAGGCCGAGCGTGCCGGTCCTGGCATCCGTCAGCAGGTGACAGCGACCCTCGTGCGGGACGCGCCGGACACCGTTGGCGTCGTGGGCAATGACAATGGCGTGGCGCCAGAATCACACGCTGCCGCGCGCTGGGTGGCGCCGTCAGGCGAGCAAAGGACGGGCCAGGTGAACGTGCCCGCCGGCACCAAGGCGGGTGCTTCCCTGAAGGTGTGGATCGACGGCCGGGGCAAGCTGACCAGACCGCCCACGACTCACACGGACACACTGGCGGGCGCTGTGACCACGACCCTCCTGGTCATCGCCGGAGCGGCCGCCACGCTGATGCTGGGCTTCCGGAGCTTCAGATGGTTGCTGGACAGAGCTCGGTACGCCGCGTGGGACGCCTCCTGGGAGGAAGCATGCGAGCGGTGGCGACGCTTGTCGTAGACCGCCCCGCCGCTCCTCACCGGCCGCCGCGATGTCACGCCATACGCTGGGCCATCTCGACCAGCCGGTTGGCGTAGCCCCACTCGTTGTCGTACCAGCCGAACACCTTCACCAGATCCCCGCTCGCCTGCGTGAGGACGGAGTCGAACACGCACGAGGCGGCGTTTCCGATGATGTCGCGGGATACCAGCGGGTCGGTGCTGTAATGCACGATGCCGTGCAACTCCCCTTGGGCAGCCGCGGCGAAGGCGTCGTTGATCTCCTGCGCGGTGACCGGCCGGGCAAGCTGGGCGGACAGGTCGGTGATCGAGCCGTCCTCGACCGGCACCCGGATGGCGATGCCGTCCAGCCGGCCGTCCAACTCGGGTAGCACCTGGCCGACCATGCGGGCGGCCCCTGTGGTGGTCGGCACGATGTTGACCGCCGCCGAGCGGGCCCGGCGCGGGTCCTTGTGCGGGGCGTCCAGCAGCACCTGATCACCGGTGTAGGCGTGGATGGTCGTCATGAAGCCGCGTACCAGGCCGAACCGCTCGTGCAGCACCTTGACCATCGGCGCGACGCAGTTGGTGGTACATGAGGCCAGCGAGACGATCTCGTGCCGGTCCGCGTCGTAGGCGCCGTCGTTGACACCCGGGACGATGGTGGCGTCCAGGCCCTTGCCCGGGGCCGAGAGCAACACCTTGCGAGCGCCTGCCTTCAGGTGCGCGGCCAGGGCATCCCTCGTCCTGAACCGGCCGGTGGAGTCGATGACCAGCTCGACGTCGTGGGCACGCCAGTCGATCTCGGCCGGGTCGGCGCAGGCGCTCACCGCTATGACCCTGTCGTCGACCTCCAGCCTCCCTGGGGAGGCGGTGACGGGCAGGTCGAGCGAGCCGTAGGTGGAGTCGTGCTTGAGCAGGTGAGCCAGCGCGGCCGCGTCGGTGATGTCGTTGACAGCGACGATGTCCAGGTCAGTATGCAGGGCGCGCCTCAGGGCGGCACGGCCAATCCTGCCGAACCCGTTGATCCCTATCCTCATGCCTTCATCGTCCGTCGCTGGTAGGGGAACGCTTAGAGGCGACAGTCCCACCTGCGGCAGGACCTTCGGCCTATCAGCTCATCGCAGCTTCCGGCCGATCCGCCGGGTCAGGTCGCACAGCGGCGGGGTCAAGATGGCCGCGGCGAGTGCCATGGCCCAGCCCAGCGGGGGGATCGTGGTGAGGGCGAGCAGCTCGCTCAGCGGTGGCGCCAGCGTCACCAGCACCTGCAAGGCCGCCGTGCCCACCACTGCGACCATGACCGCCCGGCCGCGCCACCAGCCGTGCTCGAACGTCCAGCGGCGCGCCCTGGCCACGTACGCCAGCGTGAGCCGGGCGAACACCAGGGTCAGCACCGCCTGCGTCCTGACCTGATCATCGTCCCAGCCCAGCCGCCGCGTAACCTCCACAGCGCCGGCCACCAGCAGACCGACGATCAGCGAACGGACGCCGATACGGGATAGCACCGGCCCGGACAGCAGCCCGGCCCGGCCAGGGCCGCTCGCCAGTGGGTCGCCGGGTGCCCGGTCGATGCCCAGAGCGATGGCGGGGATGCCGTCCAGCACCAGATTGATCCACAGCAGCTGTACGGGCAGGAGCGGGATGACCAGGTCGGGCCAGGCGAACAGGCCGACCAGCACCAGGAAGATCTCGGCCAGGTTCCCCGCCAGCAAGTAGCCGATCATGGAACCGACGTTGTGGTGCAGGCGGCGGCCCTCACGTATCCCGGTCACGATGGTACCCAGCTCACCGTTGGTGACCACCACTGCGGCGGCTTCCCTGGCGACGTCGGTGCCCTCCTCCCCTGCCATCGCCACCCCGACATCGGCGTCGCGCAGGGCGGGGGCGTCGTTGACGCCGTCGCCGGTCATCGCGACGACCTCGCCGCCCTCGCGCAGCGCGCGCACCAGATCCAGCTTGGTCGCCGGGTCGACCCGGGCCAGCACGCCTGCCTTCCACAGCTGGGCCGTACGATCCTGGCCGTCCAGACAGGGTCCTGTCACCACCGGTTCCGGCTCGATGCCGACCTCCTGGGCGACAGCACGCGCGGTCTCGGCGTGATCGCCAGTCACCATGACCACCCGAATGCCGCCTGCCCGGCAGTCGGCCACTGCTTGACGGGCCGAGGCGCGGATTTCGTCGCTCAACCCGACCAATCCCACCGGCCGCAGCCCCACGGCGTCCAGGTCATCGGCGTCGCCCTCGGCCAGCGCCAGCACCCGCAGCCCGCCTCTGGCCAGTACCGGCACGGCATCAGCCAGCCGTTCGGTGGCCTCTCCCGGCAAGCATCGGGCCAGCACAACCTCTGGGGCGCCCTTCACGGTCAGCACCGGCCCCTCGGTGACCACGGCCATCGACCGGGTGTCGGCGTCGAAGGGCCTGGTGGCCAGCCGCGGCTCGTCCGGCCGTATCCCATGGTCGGCGGCCGCGGCCAGCAGCGCCACGTCCACCGCGTCGCCCAGCCCGTCGCGGGCGTCGTTGCAGCGTACGGCGGCTCGCCACAGATCGGCGCCTGCAATCTCCACGTGGTCGGCCACCGCCAGGCGGCCGGTGGTCAGAGTGCCGGTCTTGTCCGAGGCGATCACGGTGGTGGCGCCCAGCGCCTGGATCGCCGACAGCCGCCGTACGATCACCCCGAGCCGCGCCATGCGCTGCGAGCCCAGCGCCAGCGCGGTCGTGACCGCCGCCGCCATGCTCTCCGGTACGGCCGCGATCGCCAGCGCCACCCCCGCCAGCACCAACTGCACCGGCTCGATCCCGCCCCTGGTCAGCCCGAGGACCACCATCACCACGCCGGCCGCCAGGGCCAGCAGGCCGATACGCTTGGACACCTGGGCCAACTCCACTTCCAGCGGCCCCTTCACATGTCCCCGCAGAGCCGAGGCGATGCGGCCGATCTCCGTATGGGCACCAGTTTCCGCTACCACAGCCGCACCCGACCCGCGTACCACCATGGTCCCGGAGAACAGCACGCCATCACGATCGCCAAGCGGCCCCTCCGCCCGCCCGCCGGCACGTTTGCCCGCCGACAGGGACTCGCCCGTCAGCACCGACTCGTTGACCGCCAGCGAGGACGCCTCAACCACCCGCGCATCGGCGGGAACCCGATCGCCCGCCGCCACCTCGACCACATCCCCGGGCACGACCTCGGCCGCGGGGATCCGCCGCGCCACACCTCCGCGACGGACCTTGGCCATCGGCGCGGTCAGCGTCCGCAGCGCCCGTACCGCCTGATCGGCCTTGACCTCCTGGCTCACCCCGATGACCACGTTCACCAGCAGGATGGCCAGAATGGCCGCCCCCTCGGGCACCTCACCCAGCACCACCAGCGTGACCAACCCGGCGAACAGCAGCAGGATCGACAGCGGGTCGGCCAGCTGGCCCGCGGCCCGCAGCGGCAGAGACGGCCGCCGCGGCTCGGGCAGCTCGTTGCGGCCGTGCTCGGCAAGCAGCCGCACCACCTCGTCGTCGGCGAGCCCGGCCTGGGCCTGGATGGTTGCGTCCATGCCCCCACCAGATCATTCGCGGCAGCGGACACGCGCGAGCCGAAGGCCCCCTCTCAAAAGGACCTTCGGCCCATCCTTCACCGGAGCGTCCCCGTCCTCGATGGACGAGGCAGTCTTGCGACCACCGCAGTGCGTCCGTGACGATCCAGTCGATGCGCATCTCTGACATGTCAGAGGCCTATAGAACTAAGAGGGCGTTTGAAACGCCCACTAAGAGATGGACGAAGGTCCTCGCCAGGCAGGGAACTACGCCTCTTCATCCCCGGATCAGGTGGGGGTGAGCTGGGAGGGAAGGCACATCCGACACGCAGGAGGTCACGATGGGTGCTTTGGAGCGCTGGGGGTCACGCACCCTGCTCCCTGACCTGTTCGAGCTGCTGGAGTCGCCGTGGGGCATGCTGCGGACACCGGAAGGCGCCATCCGGATCGAGGACTACATCGACAACAGTAACTACGTCATCCGTGCCGAACTGCCCGGCATGGACCCCGACAAGGACGTCGAGATCATCGTCTCCGGCGGGATGCTGCGCCTGCACGCCGAACGGCGCGAAGAACGCAAAGAGGCGCACCGCTCGGAGTTTCGTTACGGCTCGCTGTCCCGGTCCCTGGCCCTGCCCGAAGGCGTCGAGGCCGACGACGTCAAGGCGACCTACGACAAGGGCATCCTGACCATCACGGTTCCGATGCCCGAGGCCGGCAAGAAGGAGGCCAAGCGGATCGCCATCGAGAAGTGACCGACCACGACGTCGGCGGCACTGGACCCTCGAGAAGGTCCAGTACCGCCGCGGGCACGTCCCTTCATTCGGCTCTGATACGGGGCCGTACGACGGCGACTGGGCAGGATGCGTAGTGCAGGACACCGTGGCTGACCGAGCCGATCACGGCCGAGTGGAGCACTCCCCGGCCCCGCGATCCCACGACGACCAGGTCGGCATGGGCGGAGGTCTCGCACAGCGCCGCGATGGGATTTCCGCGGAAGACTGACTCGGTCACCGCCACGCCGGGGTACCGCTTCAACCACGGCGACAGCTTGTCATGGACATGTCTTTGCTGTGCTTGGGCGATGAATTCAAGGTCCGGTGGGATGCGCGCGGCGACTCTGGTCGACGGCAGATCCCATGCGTGTACGATTCGCAGCCGGGCCCCGCGAGCCTGCGCCTCCTCGAAGGCGTAATCGATGGCCGGGTGCACGGCGTCTTCGGGATGGATCCCGGCGACGATCTCGCCCTGCGCCACGGCCGGTGTGCCGCGGACCACGATCACGGGTCCTTCCGCGTGCCCGGCAAGGCCCAACCCCACCGAGCCCAGCAGGAGCCCGGCGAATCCGCCCAGGCCGCGGCTGCCCACCACGACGGCCGCAGCCTCGCCGGCCTGTGCGCGCAAGATCTCCGCGGTGTGGCCGTAGAGCAGTTCGGTGCTCACCTGGACCTTGCTACGGAACTCGGCCACCGTCGCGGCGGCCTCTGCCAGCAGCCGTTCACCTTCCTTGCGAACAGGGTCGTCAGCTGAGCGCTCGTACAGTTGCCCGCCGTAGATCAGCGGCTCCTCGACATGGACGATCCGCAGATCGCACCCGCGTCGGGCCGCGTCGTCGGCCGCCCACAGCACCGCGGCCAGCGCTCCCCCGGAACCGTCCACACCTACGATGATCGGCTCGGACATACAATCATCCCCTCCTGGCCGTCCCTGTGGGCTGCAGCACGGTGCGTACGTCGTGTGAGAGCCGGTCGAGCACGTGCGTGACAGACGGCTCCGAGAGCTCCCCGCACAGGAATTCCGTGACCGCAGGGGCGAGCTCGGACACATCCCTGAGACTGACGCGGGCTGACCGAGCGAAGTACTCGATGAACTCCTCCCGGCCCCGGCGGATTGGTACGCGGCTGGGCTCCCAGCCGCTGTAGTACACCCCACGAAGCAGATCAGGCAGTTGCGCGGCCAAGTGCGCAGCGCTGTCCACCGTCAAACCATCCCTGACCGCGTGCAACCAGGCCTTCAACACCCGCAGGGCGAAGTCCCGGTCCTCGGTCCCGATCGCCTCAGCCAGGTCCGCCAGCCATCGGTTGGTGGTCTGGACAGTGTGATCAATGCTCTGTACTCGTGAGTGCGACATTGTTCCCTCCCGATGTCGTCCCCTCTTCGCGGTTCGGTCGTGCACCTGCCGGCACGGGACCATCAAACCCGGGCCAGCAGGTCGTCCAGTGGTTCATCACGATGCAGGCGCCCGATGGCATCGGCCAGCAGCGGAGCGACCGAGCACGTACCGAGCGGCATCGCCGGCGTGGCCGGCTGGGCGAGCGTGTCGGTGACCAGCACCCGACGGATCCCGGCACGGTTGAGACGCTCCACCGCCGCCTCCACGAACAAGCCATGAGCCGCGACCACGACGATCTCCGGTGCCGCGCCGTGGCCGGCGACGACCTGCGCCGCGGCCTCGATCGTGCCGCCCGTGCTGATCATGTCGTCGACGATGACCACCGGACGATCACGGACGTCTCCCACCAGTTCCTCGGCGACCACCCTCGTCCCGCTCAGCCGGACCTTGCGCACCACCGCCACGGGGCACGACAGCAGGGCGCCGTAATGCTCGGCCAGCTTGACCGCGCCCAGATCAGGCGCGACCACCACGGCCCTGTCCCACTCCCGCTCACCGAGCGAGCCCGCACCAAGTTCCCGGGCAAGCAACGGCACCGCCGTCAGCATCTCCACTCCAACAGCGCAGATGGCCTCCTGAGGGGCTCCGAATTTTCCGGACTCGACCCAAATGAAACTATATCACGCCGCGACCCGGTTATCGAACCATTCCTCTAGCACTTCCGATGGCGGGCGATATCCCAACCCAGAGTGAAGTCTTCGC
>NZ_JBEFAK010000087.1:0-21294 GCF_040137845.1 Nonomuraea sp. B19D2
CCACTCGTTCTGCGGTAATATTCCACCGAAGGAGTATGAAGGCGCCTTCTATAAGGCGCAGGAATCTGCTACGTCATTCGCAAGTTCGCAGGAATCGTAGCCTCCAAGATTCCCGGGACGGTCCAGTCAGCCGCTTGAAGGCCTGTCAGGCATGTAAGGCAAGTGGGCCGGCCGCGGCTGCCGTGCCTGTGGCTCATCGAGATGCGCGTGAGAGCGTTGGTGACCCCACCCGCGCAGATCACAGCGGCGTCAAGACCATGAGAATCTCGTCTCGGTCGTCACCCGGCGCCAGACGATAGGCGCCGGGGTGGCGGCCGATCTCTGTGAAGCCCAGACCGCCATAGAAGTGCTCCAGCGCGCGGCGATGGAAGCTCAACCTGAGCTTCCATCGTGGTGACGAACTGGTCCAGCCGCCTGAACCTCCTGTTCGCCTGCGTTCCGCTTCCGCAGGCGAACAGGAGGTCACCCGGGTCAGCGCCCGCGTGCCGACGATGTCGGGAGGTGATGGGGGTGCACGATGAAGCGCATGGTTCACGCTCTCGGGCGGGCGTTCACCGACTTCGGATGGGTGCTGGTCCCCCAGTCCCGCCGTTCGAATCTGCCCTGTGCCGGTCCCGCGTCCCGCGGTGGACACGCCGAGCATGCCGCTGACCCGGCGGGAACGCGAAGCTTTGCGTCGGATCGTGACCGGCTGACCGTCACCCGCGCCAGGCGGCGCGCACCGCGTCGGCGACCACGAGCAGGGCACCGATCGGGTCGTTGCCGAGGGGGTACACCCCGACCTGATCCGCGCCCGCGTCCAGGTGCGCGAGCAGATCCTTCGCCACGGCGTCCGGCGTGCCGTACGCGACGAGCTCGTCGATCAAGCGGTCGCTCCCGGAGCCGGAGAGGTCCGCTTCGGTGTACCCCAGCCGCCGGAGGTTGTTCGCGTAGTTCGTCACGCCCAATGCGGTGCCGGGCGGCGCGGACCGAGCGATCGCGCGAGCCCGATCGGCGTCGGGTTCCGGGAGCGCGAAATGCCCGGGCAGCACCAGTTTCCCCGCGCCGAGCACCGCGCGGGCCCGCCGGGTGTGCTCGGGGTTGATCAGGCCCGTGAGGGTCCCGGCCGTGCGGTCGCGCGCGAGGCGCAGCATCCGCGGCCCGAGCGCGGCCAGGACGATCCGGCTGGCGGGCGCGCCGGCCCGCGTCAACCGCTCCACATAGGACATTAGGGTGGCGTACGGCGAGGCGTACTCGGCGTGGACCTCGCGGTGCCCGATCCCGACCCCGAGCAGGAACCGGCCCGGGTGCTTCGCCTCGAGCCGGTGGTACGAGGCGGCGACGGTCTCCGCGTCCGCGGTCCACGCGTTCACCACGCTCGTCCCGACCACCATCCGGGTGGTCGCGTCCAGCAGCCGCTCCGCCAAAGCGAGGTCGGCCGGGGGAGAGGCGTCCAGCCAGAGCGTGCCGTAGCCGGCGCGCTCGAGGTCCGCCGCCCAGCCCGGAGTCACTTCGTGCTCGCGCAAGTGGGCGCCGAGAAGTCCGAGATCCATACTCATGCGGCGAGTACACCAGGAGCGTCCGGCCGCGAACCAGGCCCGGTCCGGACGCGCAGCGATAGCCTGGAGGCATCGTCGCAGGACAGGAGCGGGCCGGTGGAACTACGGGCGTTGCGATACTTCGTCACCGTCGCCGAGGAGCTGCACTTCGGCCGAGCCGCCGACCGGCTGCGCATCGCCCAGCCGGCGGTCAGCAGGACGATCGCCCGGCTGGAACGCGAGCTGGGGGTCCAGCTGTTCGACCGGTCACCGCGCCGGGTCCGGCTCACCGCGGCCGGGCGCCGCGTGCTCGAGACGGCGAGGGAGGCTCTCGCCGCCGTCGACCGGGTCCGAGCCACGGCGAGCGCGCGCGCCAGGGTGATGCGCATCGGGACGGGCACCGGGCAGTTCACCGCCCGGCTGGAACGCGGGATCGACGCGCTGCGCGAGCGGGCCCCGGGCTTCGACGTCGTGCTCGTAGACCTGCCGCTGACCGCGCGCCTGAACGCCGTGCGGCAGGGGGACGTCGACCTCGCGCTGGCCAGGGGTGTGCGGTCGGCACCCGGGGTGCGGGTGCTGCCGACCTGGACGGAGCCGCTGTTCGCGGTCGTGTCCGCGCGGCACCCCGCTGCCGGGCGCGCAGCCGTGGGCGTCGCCGACCTGGTCGGCGGCGACCTGCGGATCCCGTCGCCGGACTCCGTGTCCGCCTCGCTGCGCGAGGCCGGGATCGAACCGCCGCCCGGCCGCCCGTCGGGGACGGTCCAGGACACCCTCGTCGAAGTCGGCTCAGATCCGCGTGGCTGGACGGTGCTGCCCGCCGACCAGGTCGCCGAGATTCGGTCGGCCCGCGTGCGGGCGATCCCCCTGGCACCGCGGACGACGGTCACCGGCAGTGTCATCGTGCCGCAGGACCTTCCGTGCGCCTGCGCCGCGGCCCACCACTCGGCCTTCGGGGACTGACCGCGCTCACCGGATCCAGTGCTGGCGAGCAGTTCGTAGGACCGGCCCCGGTCGGCGTGGCCGTGGGTGATGGTGGTGACGACGAGTTCGTCGGCGCCGTCGTCGGTCACATCGGTGCAGACATGCCAAGTCTCGCCGGAGCCATCCTGCTGTTGGAAGCCGAGCGAGTCGTCGGCCTCGGACAAGTTGACCGGCAGCTGACCCACCTCATCCGTTCCGGGGTGCTGCGCGTCCTGGCTGGCGTGGCACTGGGCCGATTCACCGGGTTCGACGACTACACAGACCGCCGATGGAATCTCGTCGACGTCCTGCGCGACCGGCTCGCGCAGCTGAGGGTGCCGGTGCTGGGCGGTTTGGACCTCGGACATGGGCCTGATCCACTAGCCGCTCTCCTGGGCACGAACGCTGTACTCGACACTGACGCAGGCACACTGACCGTCGAGGCATGCGTCCGTTGACAACCTGGCCTGCCCGCCCCTGTCGTGTTCTGATCCGCAGGGTTCAGCGGTGGCTGCTGACCCAGGCCGCGATCTGAACCCTGGACGTGAAGCCCAGCTTGGTCAGGATGCTCTCGACGTGACCTTCGGCGGTGCGTTGGGCGATGACCAGCTTCGCGGCGATGTCCTTGTTGCTCAGCCCTTCGGCGATGAGGGCGGCCACCTCTCGCTGCCTGGGGGTGAGCGCGGCCGCCTCCTCGGGCTCCGCCTCCTGGCGGGGTGCGGGAGCCCGCGCCCCGGTTTCCAGCGCGTAGTCCACGGCCTGATCGGCGGTGAGCTCGACGCCGCGCCGGAACGCGGCGCTGTAGCCGGACTGGCCCAGGGACAGGCGCAGCTGCGTCTCGCACAGGTTGTGGAACTCGGCGAACGGCCGAAGCGCCGGCAGCGACGTGCCCATCGCCTGCCAGACCATGCCGGCGGCGCCGAACAGCCGGGCCGCGCGCTCGTCCCGGCCGTCGGCCGCCTCGACCCAGGCCAGCACTTCGAGGCAGGCGGCGACGCCCCACCGGTCGTCCAGCGACCGCATGATCTTCAGGCCGCTCCTGACCAGGGCGGAGGCCCGGTCCTGCTCGCCCCTGAACCACCGTGCGAGGCCGACGACCCACAGCGCGTTGGACTTCGACAGGTAGGCGCTCCGGGCCTCGCACATCGCCAGGCACTCGGCGGCCAGCGAGTCCGCGCGGCCATCGTCTCCGACGCTGGAGTAGGCGATGACCAGGTGGAACAGGGTCATCCACACACCGTCCTGGTCGCCGTTGGCCGCGTGGCGGTCCCGCGCCTCGCGCAGGAGCCCGATCGCGCCGGCCGTGTCACCCCGCAGGTAGGCGGTCAGCCCGGAGAAGTGCGCGACGAACGCGAGGGCGACCCGGTCGTCGAGCCGTCGCGCCAGCTCGCGGCATTCGTCCAGCAGCGGCGTGGCCGCGGTCAGGTCGGCCTGCCTGAGGGCGAACCAGGCGTCCACCCACAGCGCCTTGACCCGGGCGGCGGTGGGCTCCGCGTCCAGCTCCAGCGCCCGCTCCAGCCAGTGGCGGCCCTCGCCGAAGGAACCGGCGAAGAACACCCAGTAGTTCCACAACGCCGCCACGATCTCCAGGGCGTGTCGCGCCTCGCCGGGCTCGCGGAGGCAGAAGTCCAGCGCGGCCCGAAGGTTGGTGTGCTCATGCCGCAGCCGGGCGACCCACTCCGCCTGGCGCGGGCCGAACCAGTCGGCCTCCGCCCGCTCGGCCAGGTCGCGGAAGTGGTCGCGGTGCCGGCGGCGCGACGCCATCTCCTCCCCTGACTCGACCAGGACGTTGCTACCGTACTGGCGGACGATCTCCAGCAGCCGGTAGCGGGCGTGCGTGACGTACTCGCCGCGCACCAGGATCGACTTGTCCAGCAGAGACGCCACCAGGTCGAAGATCTGCTCCTGCGGCAGGCCGTCGCCTGAACACACGTGCTCGGCGGCCTCCAGGTCGAACTCGCCGGAGAAGACCGACAGCCGGGCCCACAGGGTCCGCTCCTGCGGAGTGCACAGGTCGTAACTCCAGCCGATCGCCGCCCGCATCGTCTGGTGCCGAGGCACCGAGGTGCGGTACGCCGGGGTGCGGATGTCGAGCCGGTCGAGGATCTGCCTCACCGACAGCGCCCGCAGCCGGGCCGCGGCCAGCTCGATAGCCAGCGGGATGCCCTCCAGGCGCCGGCAGAGCGCGGTCACCGACTCCGCATTGGCCTCCGTGACCGTGAAGCCGTTCAGCACGGCCGCGCCCCGCTCGGCGAACAGCCTCACCGCATCGGACTGCGTCAGGGCCGCCCACGGCTGGCCCGGCTCCGGAACGGCCAGCGGAGGCACGGACAGCACCTGCTCACCTTCGACGCCCAGGATCTCCCGGCTGGTCGCCAGGATCCGCAGCCCGGGGGCGGCGCCCAGCAGCTTGCCGGCGAGCATGGCGGCCGCGTACGTCAGGTGCTCGCAGCCGTCGAGCACCAGCAGCAACTGCTTGTCCTCCAGGAACTCCGCCAGGCCCGACAGTGGGCGCTGGGACGACTCGTCGCGCAGGCCCAGGGCGTCGGCCACGGCACGCGGGAGCAGCTCTCCGTCCTGGAGCGGGGCCAGATCGACCAGCCACACGCCGTCGCGGAAGGCCCGCCGGGCCTCGGCTGCCACGCGCAACGCCAGCCGGGTCTTGCCCACCCCGCCGAGGCCGATCAACGTCAGCATGCGCGTGTCCGCCAGCAGCCGCCGGGCCTGTGACAGCTCCTGGCGGCGACCGACGAACCCCGTCACGTCGGCGGGGAGGTTACCGGCGGGCCGTTTTCGCGTCACCACTGCCATGGTTAACAGTAGGTTTCACCCGCGAAGCCGGTCAAACGTTTCGCCAGGTCAGCCGGGATGCCAGCCCCGCCAGGCGGTACCAGGCCGGGCTCAGCTGAGCCCGATCAGCCCGGCGGTAGGGCTGGTGTCGGTGAGGTCTGTCTAGTGCAGGAGAGCTTCTCGATGGGAGCCGGCCGTCGTTGAAAGGGCCACCGCCGCTGCGGCTTCTGGGGTGCATGGTGTTCCAGCGCGGGTCAGGAGGGCCAATGGCCACCCGGGGGTCTCGGGGCCGCTACGTAGGCCGTACCGCCTCAGAGGGGACGGGATTCGGCCAGGGCCGTTGATCGTGGTGAGAAGGGTCGCGCACGCCGCGAGGTCGCGCGGCAGGAGACGTTCAGACGGAGGCGGAAGACGGCCACGGCAGTGGCAGTGGCCGTGCCGGCTGTAACAGCCCCGCCGGAGGAAGCCACGGCTACTACCGGATCCCGGACGGCGACGGATGGTTGGTGTTTGACCTGCCAGTCCGCCCCAAGACGTCGCGGAACTGGTGCTTCCATTTCGAAGTGGACGAAGAAGGCTTCTGGTGGCTCATCAAGGAACACCTGCGATCGCACCGCAGACCGTGGCGCCCGGCCGACGAGTGGGAAGCCTGGGCCGCTGTCGACCTTCTGTACTTCCACAACGAATTCGGGCCGACGCCGCTCTCTGATGACCTCCTTGCCAAGGCCGAGAAGCATGGGATACCGCGAAGACCTCATCGACGTCGGCGACTGAGTGCCTGTACCGGAGGCCGGCATGACGCCGTTCAGGGTGGTGGGCGGCCCCGGCAGGTGCCCTCCCGCCTCAGAGGCTGGGGGCCCCGCCCTCAGCGCGGGCGGCGAGAGGTCCGGCAGCTTTTAGAACGCGCCCCGCACCGCTCCCGTCCTTCGCGGGGTCCCAGCATCGGAGAACCCGCGACAGTTGAATACGCGACCTCACCAGTATCAACTCCGGAGGCCTCGCCGCCGGTGCAATTTTTGGCCGACGGCGTCACACGTCCACGATCACCATCGGTCGCGGCCGGGGCGGTTCTCCCCTCCTGGGTACGGTGAGGGGTGCACGAGCCACTGGACCGGGACAGACGCGACGCGCTTGCCAGGGCACTGGTGATCAACGCGCCTTACCTGCATCACATCCACGACGACATGGGCCCGGAGCATCCTCCGGGGCCATGTCGTGCAAGGGGTTTTTCCTTGAGCGGTGGTGAAGTCAGCGGTTGTAGGCGCGAGCCGTCACGTTCCCAAGCCCATTACTCCCGTCCTTTGACAGATAAACGGTTATCCCTTCGTCGTGGAGGTTGATCCACCCGCCACCCTGCCCGTAGGGGGCATCCTTCGCGCGTATGGAGTCGGCGTACACAGCACCATGGGTGTTCGTCCCGCCCTGGTATACCTGCACCCCATACCTGAGGAAGCTGATCCATCCGTCGTCGTTGTTTCTTCCCTGCACCCATTCGGTGTTGACGCCGGTGAGGTCGGCCTTACCGGCGTACAGGGTGCCCCGGTCATTGGAGCCGCGATTGCGCCAGACTTTCACCTCGCCCGGCAGGAAGGTGATGTCTCCGTCGGCGTCATTAGGCCCGCTCACGTACTCGGTTCTGATGCCGCCGGCGTACAGTGCCCCGCCTTCCTGGGAGCCGAATTCGCGCCGCACGTGCATCGCGCCCTTGGAGAAAGTGAAGGCTCCGTCGCCCTCGGTCGCCCCCTGTACCCACGGGGTGGTGACGCCCTTGATGGCGGTGAGAGCTTCCAGGATGGGATTGGACACCTGAACGGTCGTGGTGAGGAAGTGCTGCTGCTGAGTGTTGGGGTCGGTGGCGATGAGGATGTAGGTGGTAGCCCGCTTCGGGGCGTCTGACCAGCTGCCCCCGGAGACGGGGACGGGCTGCGGCGCGCCCGGGTACATGATCTTGTAGCCGAAGCTGGCGGGCCCCTCCCAGCGCAGCGTGAGCTTTTCACCGGCGTCCACCATGGCCTTGTCCGGATGAAAGTCGCGCGGCGCCGGGAGCTCCTTTGGAGCGGTCTTCACCAGCGCCATTGGCTGGAACTTGTCGCTCATACGCTTCGCGGCCGGAGTGCTGCTCTTCTCGGTCACCATCAGCACGGCCACCCCTGCGGCGGGGGCGACGGTGACCTTCTCCAGCGTCAGTATCAGGTAGTCGCCGGGCTTGAACAAAGTCTTGGCCGGGACAGTGGCGTGGAAGGCGTTGGTGCCCTGCTGTCGCTGGAAGGTCACCTGCGGGGTAGTGCCGCCGGCTTTGGGGACGTACTTGAAGTTTGTTTTGATCTTGTTGATGTCCGAGGTGAGGTGGTCGGCTCCAGGGCCGACAGGCACATCCACCTGGATCGTGGACCAGGCCACCGGCTTCTGCTCGGTGTTGGCGACGACCAGGTATACCGTCCCCATGGACGGGGACGGCGCCCCGGCCACGGACGCCTCCAGGGGCGCCGGGTCAGTGAGGATGGTGTAGGTCAGCATGGTCATGGTCACCACTCCTTCTCTTGGAGGACCGCGCGGGCCGACGACCTGCCCGCAACGAAAGGACCGGGCCGGGCAGGACAGGCGGCGATACAGTTGGCGCATCCGAAACCCGCCTGTGACGCACCGCAGAAGAGCACCTCTTGATCCAAACGCCCAGCGTTGGAGCGTGACAAGATCGCTCAAGGCGGCTATAACGGGGCGGTCCGGCAATATCATCAGCGTCTTGACAAGCATTGGGACCATACGTCACTGACCGTCCGTGAACGCCCGCTATTCCCATCAAAACCTTCGTTCCCTACGACGAGCCCGGCGGTAGGAACCGCGCGGTCACGTCCCGCGGAGTGGTGCAGTTCGGCTCTCGTGTGAGGCTCTGCTGGGTTGACTATGCCGTCATGAGTTCGGTCCGCGCCACCTCCTCCTGGTTGGTGCTGGATGGGGCGATGAGGGCCATAGAGCTTTCGGATAGATAGCGGCGGTCAGCGACTTGCCACTCGTCGTGGGCTTCGACCAGGACGGCGCCGGCCAGGCGGAGCAGGGCTTCGGGTTCTTTGTTCAGCCGCTCGAGCGGGTTGGTGGACCAGATCTTCTTCCAATGCGCGGGCGGGAAGGCGGCGCAGGCCAGGATGTCGTCGGCGGCCTCGTGCAGTATGGCCTCGACCTTGGGGAACTGGTGGCCGAGCATGCCGGCGATCACGCCGAGTTGGGGCGACAGGACTTCAGTCCCGCCAGCCACCGCCGTCACTTCGGCACCCCTACTTAGGGAGCCACATAGGCGGAGAGATCATTCCGCGTATATTCCGCGAGTGGCGGCATTCACGGGCCGCGACTGGCACACCGTGACACACGTCGAACATGAACGGGTCGCCGTTACCGCAGCATCACGGCAGGTCGGTGTGGGGGTGCATTCAATGCTGACCTGCCTCGTGATCGGCCCAATCGTGCACCACGCTGCCGAGCACGTACACGTCACCGCCGGCGGGAAGTGGATCGAAGAAACTCTGCCCCGCGAAGTCGCAGAGCAGCGGCTGCCCGGACCGCCATTGGCGTGACCAGATCGATCAGCGGCGCCAGCACCTGCCACGCCGCCCGCTCCTGTCCGTCGATGGGCGCGTCGTCGGATATCGCTGCCATGAACTCCTCCGCCCGCGGGCAACACCGCGTCCCGGGACGCTACGGATCATCCTTCCCGCCGGCTTGCACGAGACGAAAGTCCCGCGACCGGCACAGTGACGCAAGACCTGGATGAAGCCGCTGTCCAGCGCCCCCACCCCGTGCAGCGCCCGCTGTCCAGCACCGGCCCTCGGCCATCATGCCGTGCCCCTCCCCCACGAACCGCACGTGCCGGTCGTAGGCCGCATCGCGCACCGGCACCCGTACGCGCCCCCGAGCCCGGCCGATGTGGGCGTCCTGACCGTCCTGGGCGGGCCAGCTCGGCACCGGCACAACTGTGCCACCGGCCTCGACGAGCGCGAACGCCTGGTCCCGCGAAGACCGCGCCCTTGGGCCACGGAGTGCCCCAAGGGCGGACTCGGCAGGCCCGCGGGGCAGCACGCACCGCACGCGCACGGAGACAGGTGTACGGGATGCCGGGCATCCACCCCTGCCGAGCTCGTCTATGGTCCCACCCGTGGAGGACCTGTTCGGCGGCGCTGCGCCGTACTACGCCAGATACCGTCCGGGCTACGGCCAAGCGGTGATCGAGCACCTGGCGGCAACGCTCGGGGCGGACAGCCGGGTGCTGGACCTCGGCTGCGGCCCGGGCACGATCGCCATCCCGCTGGCCCGGCGGGTGAAGGCGGTGCTCGCCGTGGACCCGGCGCGGGAGATGCTCGCCGAGGGCAGGCGCCTGGCCAAGGGCGTCACCAACATCGCCTGGTTGCACGGCGACTCGACCGCGCTGCGGGCGCTGCCGGCGTTCGATCATGTGGTGATGGGTCGGTCGTTCCACTGGATGGACCGCAGGGCCGTCCTGGCGCAGCTGGACGAGTTGTTGCCGCGCGGCGGCGCGGTCGTACTGATCGGCCCGGCGAGGCAAACCGGCGAGCCCTGGCAGCCGGTCGAGCGGCGGGTGTGCGAGGAGTTCGGCCTCGACATCCGTACGGCCGCCGACTCATTCCATGCCACCGGCGAGCACCACCACGACGTCCTGGTCGCCTCGCCGTTCGGCCACCTGGATTCCCGGGTTGTCACGCGGCGGCTGACCTGGGACGTGGACGGGCTCATCGGGCTCCAGCTCTCCTACTCCTACAGCTCACCCGCCCGGCTCGGCGACCGGCTGCCCGCCTTCGTCAAGAAGCTGCGGCAGGCGCTGCTCGCCGACCACCCGGCAGGCCGGTGGGAACAGGAACTGTCGACCGAGGTGCTGGTCGCCAGGCGGCCCATGGTTGACCTCAACCGCAGTTGAGATTGCAGGATCAGCAACCGGGACCTGCCCCGCACTCGAGCGTGAGGAGCTTGTGGGCGATGCGGGTTGAGGCGAACACCTGTGGCGCAACAACCACGATCACTTTCAAAGGACTTCATGAAGCTGGAGATATACGCCGATGTGCTGTGCCCGTGGTGCTACATCGGCAAAAGACGCCTGGCGGCAGCCCTGGCAATGCACGCCGACCGCGACAGCGTAGAGATCGTCTGGCGCAGTTACGAGCTCGCACCGGAGGAAGGCCGGATCCCCGGCCCGACCGCCGCCGAGGCGATGGCCGGATGGTGGGGCGACCAGGCGCCTGCCCGGATCGCCCGGATCCGGGCGCTGGGCTCTGCGGAGGGCTTGGAGCTGAACCTGCATCTGGCCCGGCCGGTGAACACCTTCGACGCGCACCGGCTGTGCAAACTGGCCGCCGACCGTGGCCGGGCCGATCAGATGATGGAGCCGCTGTTGCACGCGTACCACACCCAGGGGCTGAACGTGGCGGACCCTCAGGTCCTTCAGCGCCTGGGCGGCGAAGCCGGCCTGGACACCGATGAGGTGCACGCCGTACTGACCGGTGACGACTACGCCGAACAGGTACGGGCGGACCGCCGCCGCGCGGCCGAGCACGGCGTCACGGGCGTCCCCAGCCTGGTGATCAACGGCCGGCCGCCGATCTCCGGAGTCCAGCCCGTCGCAGACCTGCACCGGCTACTGGAGCCCGGCCCGACCGGCCACGCCTGAGTGGGCACGCCGCGCGGAGGCGCGCGGCTTCTCCACTCTCAGCGTCAGCGACCGCCTGGCCTGGTCGACCCCGGAGCCGCTGAGCACGCTGGCTGCCGCCGCCGGCGCCACCTCGCGCATCCGGCTGCTGACCAGCGTGCTCGCGATCGCCGAGTTCGATCGGATCGGCTGTGATGAGCTGATCTTCATGGGGAACGATCCCGATCCTCGGCAGGTGGACCTCCTGGCCGATGTGATCGGTCTGTGGCAAAGGTCGAGTCGCGTCCCACTTCTCGTCGCGGTGGCGTACGTCTTTGGGGTTGAGACCGGGTGTGGTCGGGAGCCCTTGCCGTGATGACGAAGGATCGCTAGGCGGAGGACGCGAGCGCGGCGGGGATCTCGGCGAAGGTTTCCTCGACCAGTTTCGTCAACGTGTCGCGGCCGCCGTGGCCGCCCTGCGCCGTCCAGCGCAGGGAAGCCGTGCGCCAGGCGGCCACGAAGATCTCCACGGTCAGACGGAGGCGCACCTCCTCGACGTCGGTCCCAGAACGGCCACTCACCACCTTGACCAGGGCCCGGGTGGTGTCCTGGCAGTAGCCCAGACTGTGCGCCTGCAGCGCGGGGACGGCTTCGGACAACTCCCGGGCGGCCAGGAAGCGGCGATCCCAGTCGGGGTCCATGGTGCTCAAGGTGGTGTCCAACGCCACGCGGAGAGCCTCGATCAACGGGCCGTTCATCTCCTGGGCGGCCACGTAGTCCAGATAGGCCGACCACAGGTCGCTGTCGGCGGCGAGCGCCACGTCCTCCTTGGAACGGTAGTTGCGGAAGAAGGTGCGCTTGGACACCTCCACGGCATCGCACAGATCGTCCAGCGTGGTGGCGTCGTATCCACGTTCGGTGAACAGGCGGAGTGCGGTCTCGGCCAGGGCTCGGCGAGTGCGCAGCTTCTTGCGTTCGCGTAGCGGCAGGTCACGCAGATCATCACGCACATCACGAGGTTACCACCCAGAGGCTGTTGCGCTTTGACAGATAATGCCACTCAGTGGCAATGTCCCACTGGTGGCCGATTGTGGCTGTCGAACATCCTCCGAAGGGCCCCCGAACTCGTGACGACCGATCCCACTGGACGCTCCCGTCCGGCGATCACGCTGGCGATCGTGCTGCTGGCCTTTGCCGCCGTGCCGATGTCCATCTCCGGAGCAGCCGTGGCGTTGCCCGACATCGGCGCGGACCTGCACACCGCAGGCGCTCCGCTGCAATGGGTCATGAACGCCTACAACCTGACGTTCGCCTCGTTCATGCTGGTCACCGGGTCCACGGCCGACCTGGTGGGACGCCGCCAAACCTTCGCGGCCGGCGCGGGGCTGTTCGCCATCGGCTCGGTGGCCGCGGCAGCCGCCCCCGGCATCGCCCTGCTGGACATTGCTCGTGCCGTGTCAGGCATCGGCGCGGCCGGGGTGTTCGCCAGCGGCGGCGCGATCCTGGCCACCACCTTTGACGGCGCCGCGCGCACCCGCGCGTTCGCGGCGCTCGGCAGTGCCGCCGGTCTCGGTCTGGCGGCCGGGCCGACCCTGTCGGGCTGGCTGGTCGGCGCACTGGGCTGGCGCGCCGCCTTCGGGTTGCACGCGGTCTTGTTGATCGTGGCGCTGACCGGTGTCGGATTTGTCGCCGAGTCGCGTGCCCAGCAGCGTCCCCGGCTTGACGTGATGGGCGCGGTGGTGTTCGTCGCCGGGCTGGGCGCGCTGGTCCTGGGCGCAGTCCAGGGCCCGGACTGGGGCTGGTCGAGTCTCGGCGTGCTGGCCCTGCTGGCCGCCGGGGTGGGGCTGCTGGCGATCTTCGTCGTCCTGCAGGCGCGGTCGGCCGCCCCGCTGCTGGATCTGTCGCTGGTGCGCAACCGCCGGTTCCTGGCGCTCTGCATGGTGCCGGTGGTGACGACCTTCGGCTTCGTGACGCTGCTGACCTACCTGCCCACCTATCTGGTCGGCGCGGGCGGCCTGTCCGCCCAGCGCGCCGGGACGGTGCTACTGCTGATGACCGGACCGGTACTGCTGGCCCCGCCGCTGGCCGGAGGGCTGGTCAACCGGGGCGTGTCGGCCCGTGTGCTGATCACGGCGTCGCTGGCGATGTTCGCCGCCGGGAACGCGTGGCTCACCGTGATCGGACCCGCCACCCCCATCGCCGTCATCGCCGGGCCGCTGTTGCTGGTCGGCCTGGGCGCCGGGGTGTCGTTCGGCGTGGGTGACGGAATGGCGATGAGCCTGGTCGAGCCCGAGCGCGCCGGAATGGCCACCGGGTTCCTCAACACCATGCGCATTGGCAGCGAGGCCATCGTCATCGCGGTGTTCGGTGCGGTCCTGGTCAGCCTGATCGGTACCCGCGTCGGCTCTCCCGAACTGGCCGCCGAGGTTGCCGCGGGAAACCTGTCCGGCGGCGACCCGGCCACATTGGCCGCCGGATTCACCCATGCCTTGCACATCGCGCTGTACGGAACAGCCGTTGTGTGCGCGGTCGGCGCGGTGGCCATCGCCGCCGCACTGGCCCAGCCACGCCGAGACATCGCGGCGACCCGCGCCCCCGACGATTCTCCACTGCCCACCGAGGTCGCCTGACCAGCCGTCTCAAGGGGTTCACGGATCTCGCTGTGTCGTCTTGACGCGCTAGTTGTCGCGGGGGTACGGCAACCCGGCCGGGACCGGATTCTCGGAAGTCCCGAACGGAGTGCACTTCCGAGAAGTCCCGGCCGGCGCTGCCGTACACCGGCGTGCGGGGCGGCGAGTACTTCGTGGTGTCCGGTTTCCGGATGCGGGCGTACGGCGGCTGACATGCGCCGATCTGCGGCGGCCAACCCGACTGTGTGAACCTCGGCTACCTTGCCGCCTCGGCCAGGTTTGATTGACGTCGGCGTCAAGGTTGCACACTTGCCTCATGATCTTCACGCAGGCAGAACTCGACTATCTGACCGGACAGCGCCTTGGCCGCCTGGCCACTGTCTCTCCGACCGGCCAAGTCCAGAACAACCCTGTGGGGTTCTTCGTGGACGCCGCCTCAGGCACGATCACCATCGGCGGGCACGCGCTGGGGGCGTCCAAGAAGTTCAGGAATGTCCAGCAGGGCAGCACTGTGTCGTTCGTCGTCGACGACCTGGCCTCGGTGGAGCCGTGGGTGGTGCGCGGCATCGAGATCCGTGGCTCGGCGGTGGCCCTGACCGACCACGAGCCGCCAGTGCCGTATTTCTCCCGGGAGATCATCACGATCAACCCCCTCAAGATCATCTCTTGGGGGTTGGACGGGCCTCGGTCGAGCCGCAAGGTGTGAAAGTTTGCGAGGACAAGGGGCTTACCCGAGCAGGAGCCGCGCAGCACGTACTCACCAAGTCCGCTTCTGCTGCCGTTCGTCCGCACGACGCGCCGCTGTAGCCGGCCGACATCGCGCGCCCTGGCCCGCGCCGGGCCGTGCATGCGCTGGCCCGGCTGCTGCACCGCCGGATCGCTGAGCAGTTCGCCGTCCCCGGTGACTCAGGTCGAGCGGTACGTCTCGGGACCAGACGCGCTCGGTCGCGCGATGGCGTACCAGTGGTGACGTGATGCGTGGTCAGGTCAGCGAGCCTTCGCCCTGCCCGACCTGCCCGGAGGTGCTCATGCGCTGGCAGCATCCGGGCCGGTTCTTATCAGCGATCTGTTCTTGGGGCGGCGTAGTGCCATAGCTGAGGTGCCATCCACACGATCATGGCCACGGTTATCACGGTGAGCAATCCGCCAATTCGGATCGTCACTTGCGGGCCGTATACTGCCGCGGCCATCCCATGCAGCAGGTTTGCGAGCTGTGGGCCTCCGATGAGAACGACGGTGAGTGAGCCCTGGATCCGGCCACGCATGGCGTTGTCGGTGTACGCCTGTGAGATTACGTTGCGGAAGGTACTGAGCACGAAGTTCACCGCGCCACCGAGCATGAGCGCCGCCAGGGCGAGCCAGAGTTGGCGAGCCAGCCCGAGGATCACGACGGTTCCTCCCCAGGCAGCGGCAGCCGATGCCATCAGGGCACCGTGGCGACGGGCGCGTGTGAACGTCCCCGACATCAGCCCTGCCGCGAGAACACCGGCAGGGTAGGCGGCGTAAAGCAGGCCCAGCTCCAGACCTCCTCCCGCAGGCCCGCCATAGGTGCGTTGCGCCAGCTCCGGAAGAAGCGCTACCGGCATCCCGAAAACCATCGCGGTGAGGTCCACCGCCAGCACGGCTACGAGCACCCGGTTGGCAAGGAGGTAGCGGAACCCGGTGAGCACCTGTCCAAGCGCGGAACGATGCCGTTCATGCTGTGCCGACGCATCGTCGGATGGTGCTTTTGAGATCGCCTCCGGCAATCCGTCACGTGGCACCGGGTAAGGGCCGGGCAAGATCGGCGGCAACTTGGCGACCGCCCACACGACGATCAGCAGCGCGACGGCGTCGAGCAGGTAGAGCGTGCCGAGCCCGACCACCGGAATCAGCAGGCCTGCCAGTATCGGGCCCATGATCGACCCGGTGTAGCGGACGACCGAGCTGAGACTGTTCGCCGCGGGCAGCAGGTCAACGGGTACGAGGCGGGGCACCGTGGCACCCATCGTCACCATGATCGCCCCGAAGGTCAGCCCTTGGCATGCCACCAACGCCAGCAGGACGGCGACAGAACGGCTTCCCAGTGACGCGTGCGCCCACAGCAGCGCGTAGGTCAACGCAAGGCCGCAGTGAGCGGCCAGCAGTAGCCGTCGCCGGTCCATGAGGTCGGCGAGGGTTCCGACCCACAGCGATGCGACGACCAAAGCACCGAATGACACTGCGGCTGCAGCGCCGACGGCCGCGGACGAGCCGGTCCACGTGAACAGCTGCGTCGGCACCGTAACCACGCTGAACGAGCCACCGACCGCGCACGTGGCCGAGGCGACCCACAACCGCCGATAGGCGGGAATGGCCAGGGGGCGCCGGTCGAGCGTGTACGTGCCCAAAGAACGTACAGCCGACGCGCTCATCTTCCACCACCGCCGTTGCAGTGGCGGCTTCGGCCGCTTGAACAAGGGACCGGTCACAGCGTCACCACGTCAGCCACCACGCAAGCGATGTTGTCCGGGGCGCCCGCGTCGTACGCCAGCCTGACCAGCTCATCGAGGACCTGCTCAGGGTCTCCCGTGCCGCTCAGTACGCCGCGCAGGGGCTCTGCCGCAACGACGGTGGACAGTCCGTCGGAGCACAACAGGTAGCGGTCGCCGGCTACGGCCGTATGCAGTGACAGGTCCGGCTGGGACCCGCCCATGCCCGTGAGCGCGCGGACCAGCAATGAGCGTTGCGGATGCGAGACGGCTTCCTCCTCGCTCAGGCGGCCTTGGTCGACCAGCACCTGCACATAGGTGTGGTCGTGGGTGATCTGGAAGATCTCGCCGTCGCGCAACAGATACGCCCGCGTGTCACCGATGTGCACCAGCGCCAGCTGGGAGCCCGACCACAGCATCGCGGTAAGCGTCGTGATCGCCTCACTGGACGGTGCCGGCTCGGTTATGTCCTGAATCGCCAGGTCGGCTTGACCTACCGCGTCGGCGAGCGCACCGAGAAGGTCGCCGGCAGGTATGGCCTTCGTCTCCAACGGCTTCAGCGCGTCGATGGCCGCCACGCTCGCGAGATTCCCGCCCAGCCCGCCTCCATCGGCCACCGCCAGCAACCGAGCGCCGGCGTAGGCGACGTCGTCGTTGCTCGTGCGAACCAGCCCCAACTCCGACCGTGCCGCATGGCGAATCCCGATCATGGTTTCTGCGTCTTCCACGGCGCTACCCCTTCCTGACAGGTAATCGACGAGGAAAGTGGCGAGTTGTTCGCGTACGGCGGTGTCGGCCATGACCTGCGCCCAGTAGTCGGCGACCTGCTCGGCCGCCGCTTTCGGCTCCAGGTCGCATACCTGGCGGATGCGGGCCAGCGGCATGCCCAGACGCCGTAACCACGCGATCAACCGGGCCCGCTCCAACTGCGTCGGATCATAGAAGCGGTACCCCGACTCCCCGTCCACCGCAGCCGGCCGGAGCAACCCGAGCTCGTCGTACAGCCGCAACGCCTTCGGCGACAATCGCGCGGCCCGGGCGAACGTCCCGATCGTCAGCAGCCCCACACTTAACCCTCCTCGCACCGGCCAGGACGACCGGCACCACGATGCTGCGCCTTCACCCAAGGGCAAGGTCCATACCTCACCGTTGGCAAGGCCACGAACAAAGCAATAGGTCATCAGCCCCGAACGGCATCGTGCTGGTCATAGCGAACGAGCCGAAGGAGGCGACCGAGGTATGCCCGGAGAATGCGAGCAGCGTGGAGGTGTTGGCGCCGTTCTCGGCCGCGCGAGTCAGCGCCGAGTGTCGCAGTTGGTGCCAGCGTCCAGCCGCCGGTAGCGGCCTCGAACAGCTCGGCCGCCCGCCGATACGGCAGCCGCGCCTTCCCGCTGCCCACGTCTATGTCGGCGGGCGGCAGTTCCACCCGGGTCCGCCTGCCTGTCGGTGGTGAACACCGGCCCCGTCCGACGCCCCTCCAGCAGGCGGGACAGCAGCCGGGCGGTGCCGGCACGCCATACGATCACGTCGACCGCGCCGTCCTTGCGCCGTACCCGGGCTCGCCGGTTCCGCAGGTCCGGGTGCGGTCGGCCACGACCGGGCGGTGTTGGAGTTGGACACTCCGGCGAGGAATCCCTCGACCGCGTCCCTGAGCACCGGTGCCTGCCGTTCAGCCCCGATCCGGTGGACCACTCCCACGACCGCCTCCGCGCTCTACCGCAGATAACCATGGAGTCTGCCCCCCGCCGGGCGAGGGCATTCCGCCAGGACGGCATCGACACTATTGCAGATAATCATCAAGTATCTGTGGTCAATCGCGCTCGAAGAGGCTCGACGCGAAACCGTACGGCGATGACCTGGGCGGTGTCGTCTGCCAGTTAACCTCGATTCGTCAGCGGGCTGTGTTGCGTGAGTGGCTCCGCAGTTTGCCCGTAATGTCCCCGATGCGGTTGGGGTGGGCCGTCGCATGTCGCTGCGGGGGCGCCGGGTTTCCACGGGCCCGGGGCGGGGCTCCTTCCTGATCGTCGTGGCGAGGTCCGGCCCTCAGGCGAGGTCGGGCAGGTCGGTGAGGCGCTGCCAGGCCAGGACGAACGCCTGTGCCCAGGGCCAGGTGCGCTCGATCCGCAGGTAGCGACGGCGGGCGTGGGCGGCCAGGCGGGCGGGCAGGTGGTAGAGCCGGTACCGCATGGTGTCCGGTTCGGCGCGCTCCAGGCCGTCTTGATCGTGCAGGGTCAGTAGCCGGAGCCAGCAGTCCAGGTCGTGGCCGAGGTTGGCGGCCAGGATCCAGCCTTGGTTGACGGTCCAGTCCTGGCTGGGCAGGTTGCGCAGGCCCATCGCCTTGCCAGCGCGCACCCGGTCTTCGACCACCGCGTGCGCGCGGGCCACAGCGTCCAGCCACTGCGGATGGTGGGAGCCGGCGATGCCCCCCATGCGGCCGATGTTGGTGGCGATGATCGAGTACTTCCAGCCGGTCCGCATCTCGAACGCGGTGAGGTTCTTGCGATGGCGGGCCGAGGGGCGGACCCGGCGCACCAGCAGCCGCATGCCCTCTGGCCAGCCGTTGCGCTGGTTCAGGCCGGTCAGCTCCGCCACGTGGTAGCCCTGTTGGAGGCCGCCGTTCTGATCGAGTGAATCTTGCCAGGCGGTGGCGGGCAGCTGGGCGATGGCCTGCTCGTCGAGCGTGGTGATGGTCCAGCCGACCAGGTAGCGCACGGTGCGGCGGGTGGTGTTCAACCCTTCCAGATGGGTCAGCAGGTCATGGGTGGCGCCCGCGCCGTCCACCCGGACGAGGATCTTGGCCTGGCAGGAGTTCGGTATCTGAGCCAGGGCCTCGCTCAGCACGCGCACGTGGTCGGCGACGGTGTTGCTGCCCGCGTTCCCGCTCCGCAGCAGCATCGCCAGCGATTCCTGGGTGTTGGCGCACCAGCAGGCCAGCGGGGCACCGGTAGGCCACCGGCGAGGTGTCCGCGCGGAGCGCGGGTTCCTTTTCCCGTGGCCTCCGGCCCGAACCGCTCGTGCGACTTTCACCGCAAGCGGCTCTCCAGTGATCTTCGTGATGGTCCATCAGCTGCTGGCGTGGATCTGCGTGCGGCAGTCGCGGCAGACCACGAGGGTCTTGCGCCGTTTTTGCAGCATCATGCTGATCCACGTGGGGCGCGGCTGCCTGCGTTGAGCAAGTTCGGCGAGGCTGCGGACGTGGTGGACGACGCCACCACTGGTGTGTCGGCAGAGCTCGCAGCGCCCGGCCAGGAGCCTTGAGATCAGCTCTTTCGGCCGGGCGGAACGTCTGACCGCAGAGAGATCCACGATCGTCGCGTTCTGCTTGCGTCGCAGCGGAATGCCACCGAACCGGGCGACCAGTGGCTTCCTGCCGGGGCGCTCGGTGACGACTTGCAGGCATTTACGCGGCCCGTCCGGAGTGTCGATGGTGGCCTTAAACCTTCTGGCCATGGTCGACACAGTCGAGCGGTGCTTGCCCGCCAGCGTCTTGAGCAGTGAGGTCTCCATGACCCAATGCAGGCGGTCAAGACGGAAGACATCGCTGGCCAGCAGGTAGTACTGGACGATGCCCCGGTACTCGGCTCCGTAGATTCTGATGATGTCCCGGTCGGGGGCACCGAATAGATCGGAGCGGTGAGCGGGTTTGCCGCCCTTGAGGTAACGGGAGCACAAGGCCCGGATCGCCGTCAGCGGCACGCGTAACCGAATCACGCCGTTGACGGATCGCCGCCTCTTGGTGATCTTCGTGGTGCTGTGCTGGACAGTGATCTCATAGCCGAGGAACCGCGCCGCGCCGGAGCGGGCGTGGGTGATCAGAGTCTTGTCTGGAGACAGTTCCAGCTTGAGGTCCTCGCGCAGGAACGCCGCCAGACGCGTCTTGATCTGTTCGGCTTCAGCCTTGGGTCCGATGAACCCGAGCAGGGTGTCGTCGGCGTAGCGGATATAGCGCAGCCGCCGATAGCCCGGATCGCGTGGATCAGAGCTAGGCAGTGTGCGTAGCCGCCGGCGCAGCGTCCGAAACGTGGCCATGTCGCCGCGTTCTCGGGCCCGGCGCATCGCGTAGTACGTCCTGTGATACTCCCGGCTCGGACGACGGCGGGAGCCTCGGGTGTATTCCGGGATGAGGACGGTTTCGACGAAGGTGTCCAACCGGTCCAGATAGATGTTCGACAAGATCGGGGACGCGACACCGCCCTGCGGCGAGCCGCTCAGGGTCGCGTGGTAGATCCAGTCTTCCAGATATCCAGCTTGCAACATGTGTCTGATCAGCCGCAGGAACCGGGCATCGTGGATGGACCTCGACAGCGTCTCCTCCATGACCCGATGGTCCAAAGAGCCGAAGCAGTCGGCGATGTCACCCTCGATGAACCAGGTGGTTCCCTGCCAGATGTCCGCGATCTTATCGAGCGCGGTATGGCAGCCCCGGCCCGGCCGGAAACCATGGGAGCTGTCACGGAAGGTCGGCTCGTAGTACGCCTCCAGCAGGAGACGCACCACCTCGGCCACCAGCTTGTCCGTCCAGGTGGGAAGGCCTAGCGGGCGGCGTTTTCCATTCTTCTTGGGGATGTAGACCCTCTTGACCGGACTCCATCGAAACCGCTCGTGGCGTAACGCCTCGATGATTCGCCCGATTGTGCCCAGTGACATGCCGTCCACGGTCTGACCGTCCGCCCCCGGGGTCATCGCCCCGTGGTTGGCGTAAAGCCGCCCGTAGGCGAGCAGATACAGCTGCGGGTTGAACAACTGCCGATACAACTCCTCGCACGGCAGACCGCGTCTGCCGCGTTCACGCAGGACACCCAGCACCGTTTCGGCGCTCTGCATTTCGCATACCTCCCAGACCGGGTTGTCCGATCACCTGTGCCCCTTCGCCCTGCGAGCGGGTTTCCCGCTCTCCCCGGCAGGCCGTGACCCCTGCGACTACTACGGGCACTCCGTCGCCATAGGGCTCGCGCCCCGTAGGCGATTCCATGTTCGTCTCTGACGTGCGTAACAGCGTGAGGTAGGCGCCCCACTCATCTCCTTCAACACCCTGACTGGGCGTCGCTTCGCCGTCTGGAAGGTACGTCGGCCATTCCATCAAGCCGTCGTAGACGACGACACCGGCCTCAGACGCCTTGCCGGTGGAGCCTAGGTTGTCTCCGCTGGAGATTGGGGTTCAGGCAATCCAGCTTTCGCCATGTCACGCGAGCTGGACCGTCCCGGGAATCTTGGAGGCTACGATTCCTGCGAACTTGCGAATGACGTAGCAGATTCCTGCGCCTTATAGAAGGCGCCTTCATACTCCTTCGGTGGAATATTACCGCAGAACGAGTGGA
>NZ_JBEFAK010000088.1:0-21292 GCF_040137845.1 Nonomuraea sp. B19D2
GATCAGCTCTCGGCACACGACCCACACCTCAGGCCCGGCCGGAACCCTCCAACGGCCCGTCATGACCCGAGTGTGAATCCCCGATTCCAGTCTGAAAAGGCCACCAAGATCTTCAGGACACTCCTAGTGCCGTATCAGCCAACATTCGCCCTGTAGCCTCAGATCGCGGATGGCACATGTCTCAGCGAACGCGACGTCTGAAATCCGCCAGCATGCTCGCGGTCGGTCGGGCGAGAATCCGCTCGTGATCGCTGAAGCGCAGGGAATCCGCATCCGGCACCGCGGGCATGAACCGCAGGTCCATCCCACCGCCTACGTTGCCCCGACGGCCACGCTCGTCGGTGATGTCCGCGTGGGGCCGAGGGCGCGGGTGATGTACGGTGCGGTGCTCGATGCCGAGGGGTCTCGGATCGAGGTCGGGGAGGCGGCGGTGATCTGCGAGAACGCAGTGTTGCGCGGGTCTGCGGTCGCCGGCGATCAGCCGGTGCTTGTCGACGACCACGTCTTCGTGGGGCCGCATGCCACGCTGCTGGGCTGCGAGGTCGGCAGGTGCGCTTATGTGGCGACCGCGGCGACGGTCCTGCAGTGCGCACGGTTGGGGGCCGGCGCGGTTGTCGCTGTCGGCGCGCTCGTCCATGCGCGCACCGTTTTGCCGGACGAGTACTTCGTGCCGCCGCACACCGTGGCGCTTGACGCGCCGGTGCGGCTGCTGGCCCCTGGCGATCCGGGCCTGGCCGAGGCCGTCAGGCGGGTGGGCTTCGCGCAGGTGGCGTTCGGCGTCGACGCGGAGTGGACCGACCGGATCAGCCGGTACGAGCACATCGCGGAGGTGCGCGTCGCCGAGTTCGGTACGCACGCGGACGATGAGGTTCTGAATCTCGGCTAGCGCCGCATCAGCGACCCTTGTGCTGTGGTGAGGTGACGCGCCGTCCGGATTCCACTCCGGCGTGCGCGTCCGGCAAGCTGTACCGGTGGCAGAGCGCGCATCCGGCCGCAGCGCGTCCGCACACGCCGTGCCACTGCCGCAGATCCCACTCGACGACCCGCGCGTGCTGGCCCTGGCCAGGGCCAGCCAGCAGCTCGCCCACGACTGGCACGTTTCTGCCGACGTGGGATGGAGCTGACCGACAAGGAACGCGAGACTCCCTGCCCAACGCCCGCAACCGTTGATGTCACCCGAGCGGCGGGCCTACCCACAGGCTCTACCTCCGACGACGTGGCCAACCTCATCGTCTTCCTGGGCTCGGGAGTCAACGGCAACCTCACCGGCGAGGTGATCCGGGACGGCTCCGCCGCCGCCCGCGCACCACACATCGGCAGATAGCAACCCCCTACTCCGCAACCACACCAATGCGCTCCCCCGCCAGGCGTGCGGGCAGCAGTTCCCCGTCCCGGTTGGACGGCCCTGGGCATTGTCGTCGCGCCGCACGCACAGGCGGAAGCGGGCACGCCCAGATCCAGACGACCTCCGGAGTCACGGTCTTGCCGGCACGCCGGACGCTCTGCACGCGGTCGGCTCCCCCGACCGCGACACTCCGGGGCGACGATGACTGTCCCGACATCAGTGCAAGCTTCAGACCTCAGATGCCGTCCTCCTCCACCAAGTCCGCAGAAGACGCGCCCTCAAGGAGTGCCGCCGCTTGCGGCGCTCGGAGACGCCTGGCCGGGCTGAGGAAGCGATCGTGTAGCGGCCCCAAGGTCAAGGTGGGCTGCGGATGGCTGGGCGGCGACTGCTACGCGTCGCGCGACGGTTGTGCGCGCACGGCCGTCGCCGGATCCGGGCCGCCGATGATCTCTTCACGGGGAAGTGCCGCCAGCGCCTGAGCGGCACGCAGGAATGTGCTCCGGTCCTCTTCGGGGAGCATGGCGAGCAGCCGGTTCTCGTTGGCCTGGATCTCGTCCTGGACGGCTCGATACAGGGCGCGGCCCGTCTCGGTGAGCGACAGCAGGCGCGCTCGGCGGTCGGCGGGGTCGGGGTCGCGGGTGATCAATCCGGCTTCCTGGAGCTTGTCGAGCGTGCCGATGATGCGGGTCTTGTCGGCGCCGATCGCCTCGGCGAGCGCGGCCTGCGTGCGTACCGGATTGTCGCGCAGTGCGCCGAGCGCGGCATATCCCCACATCGAGATTCCGTGTCTCGCCAGCACCGGCAGCTCGGCGGCGACGAGAGATTGGACCAGGATGTGGAGCATTGCGGCAAGGTCGGGGCGGTCCGCCATGCCTTGCAAGATACAGGTTGACAGATAATAAGCAGAACACAATCATAAGCACATGCATATTAAATGGAGGGGTGTGAGGTGACCCCGACCGTGCGCGACACCAGCCAGCTCCTGCCCGAGGCCGATCTTGTGGCGCTCGACGCTCAGGCAGTGCTCACCAGCGTTGAGGTGGTCGCGCGGGCCACCACCGCCGACATGAGCCGGCCGACGCCATGCGCCGACTGGAGCCTGGACGGCCTGCTGGCCCACATGACCGCCCAACACCACGGGTTCGCCGCTGCGTCCACCGGAGACGACGATCCGGCGAGCTGGACGGCCCGGCCACTCGGCCACGACCTGGTGGGCGCCTACCGCAGCTCTGCCCATCGCGTCCTGGCCGCCTTCGCCGACGACGGCGTCATGAACCGGATGTTCCCGCTGCCGGAGGTGAGCGCCAGGCCGTTCAGCGCGCGGCGGGCGATCGGCTTTCACCTGCTCGATTACGTCGTGCACTCCTGGGACGTTGCCAAGACGCTGGGCCTCACCGTGGAATTCGAATCGGACGTGCTCCACGCCGCGTTGATCGTGGCGCAGGCCGTTCCTCAAGGCGAAGCCCGCCGCGCGCCAGGCGCGGCCTTCGCGCCGGCGATCGCCTGGTCCGGCGGAGCGGCCCTCGATCGGATCGTGGCCGTCCTCGGTCGTTCTCCGAACTGGCCCCATTGACCCATGACCACAGGAGAATCGATGACTGCAAATGTCAGACTGATCCGCGACATCGAGCTTGCCCAGACGGTCGAGTACGCCTACGCCTCGGTCGCGGACGCTCCGTTGCGCTGCGTCTGGGTGGCAGGAGCCTGCCCGCTCGACGTCGACGGCAAGACGGTCGCGGTTGGCGACTACGCGGGGCAGACGCACCAGGTGATGCGCAACCTCGCCACCGCGCTGCGCGGAGCGGGCGCCTCCCTGACCGACATCGCCAAGACCACCGTTTACGTCGCCTCCTCCCGGCAGGACGAGCTCGACACCGCCTGGCAGGTCTACCGCGAGTACATGGGAGCCCACGACGTGCCCAGCACCTTGCTCGGCGTGACCGTGCTCGGGTACACCCACCAACTGGTCGAGGTCGAGGCGGTGGCCGTCATTGCCCCGTGCACCGCCGGTGAGTCACGATAAGACGAGCCTGCCAGGCTCCTTAACGTGACTGGCCGTTCGGTTGCCGCTTAAGCCCCGGCCCTCCGCAAGCCGGGCACGGCTTGGGCCCGGCTGCCCTGCCCGGGTCGGGGCCGACGGCACAACGGCTGGGCAATCAAGCGGCCAGCTCGACGTCGGCGAAGTCGACCTCCTTCAGCAGGGGATCGAACGGATCCGGCCGATGACGTAGCTCGTCGGTGGCAGGAAATTGTCGATGTAGGTGTCCACCTGGGTGCCGTCGACGGCCACCGTGCTGCCGTCGCCCCAGGCCTTGACCACGTCCAGCTCGACGAAGGCGTTGATCACATCCGCGATCGCGGCGTTCAGCTTCTTCAGGGTGATGTGCCGGTTGCGGACCATGGACAGCTCGCGGGCGGTGACGCCGGCGATGTGCTTGGCGGCCTCGTACGGGCCGATGTTGATGCCGCCGGTGAACACCGCCAGCGAGTACACCACCCTCGTCGATGACCAGGTCGGCGTTGTCGAGGTAGCCGGCGTCCAGATGCGCGGCCGCGCTCAGATGGGCGTCCTTGAGGTGGGCGACGAAACCGGCAGGTGTATCGGGCAGCCCGACCTTCTCGCAGAACGCCGCCAGCCGTGGCTGGCACTCCTCCCAGGGCAGCAGGTGCGCGCTCCAGTCGGCGTACTCGTTGGAGCGTACTCCGGCCGAACGCCGGGAGGGTCGCCGCGAGCAGCGCGCCGGCGCCCGCGATGACAAAGACAAGATCGATACGCCCTACCGGCTGCCCTCGTCACTGCGGGCAAATCATCCCTTTCCCCGGCGAATGTCCTATGGATGATCAAGAATGGCGTGCCATGGGATGGATCGGGATCGCGACGGGCCACGAGCTCACCGTCGAGGGGACGCGGCGGCCGGTGCTCGCCTGCCGGACGGCCGCGGGCCACGTGCTGGCCAAGGTGCCCGCCAACGTCAGGAAGGATCCGACCGCGGTACGGCTCGCCGCCCTCTGCGACCGGCTCGGTGAGCACGCGCGGGCGGTGCACGACCGGGTCGAGTCCTGGATGGTGCGGTCGCTGCCCGTCCCGGCCGCGGTGTTCGCGGCCGTGTGGGACGACCCGGTGTGGCGCGAGACGCTCACCGACCTGGTCATCGCCCCGATCGTCGACGGCGCGCCCGACCTCGGCCGCTGCGCGCTCCTGCGCGAGGGCGCGTGGACGGGCGCGGACGCATTCGCGATCCCGCACCCGCTGCTGCTCGGCGACGAGCTGCCCATCTGGCGGGGACGGAACCTCACGCAGGTTGTTGAGCAGGTACGCCGCGAGGTGTGGACGCGTCCCGCGAGCATGGACCGTACGTTCGGCGTGGTCGACACCTTCGGATACCTGGACGCCCGGTACGAGAGCGGCGCCGCGTTCGAGCGCCGCGTGCACGAGCTGGGCGGGCGCATCAAGAGGGACAGGGCGCGGTTCACCGTGCACGCGCCCGAGCCGCTCGGCATCGAGATCGACCTGGACTGGAGCGGGCCGATGAGCCCGGCCTACATGGCGTGGCTGAGCTTCGCCGCGGGCGGCCGGGAGATCGGCGACATCGCCTGGTCCGAGGGCGTACGCATTCTCATGGCTCTGTACGCGGACCGCACCGTGGACGAGACGGAGCCGGTGGTGGAGGCAGGCGAGGCGTACTCCCACTACTGCGACGCCCACCAAGGCGAGCCCGGCACCGTGGCGCCCTCCGGCATCACCGGCCCGACGCGCGACGTGCTGCTGCGCGCCGGGGCGGTGCTGCCGGGCACGCCCGCCGGCTCCGACGAGGACACGTGCGTCGCCGTCCGCTACGAGCACTCCGTCCTGGACGAGCCGGTCGTCGAACTCGTCCGGCGCGCGGCCGTCGACGGCGACAAGGCCGAGAAGTCGCTGTACGACCTGGACCCGGTGGCGGAGACCGGCGTCGGCACCGTGCACGCGGGCCCGCTCGGCTTCCTCGCGTCCGCCCTGCACCGGTACCCGGCGCACCGCGCCCGCATCCTGGCCGCGCACAACGACCTGCGGGCCGCCCGCGGCCTGGCCGCCCGCAAGCCCGGCCTCGCGCGCACCGCGCTCACCCGTACCGGCGACGACCTGGAGACGCACGCGCCCGAGCTGCTGCCGCCGTTCTACGAGGAGTGCGCGCGGATCCTGGCCGCCGCGGGCAGCGACCGCTTCGCCGCCGCCTTCTTCGAGAAGGCCCGCGCCGCCGAGGACGCGCACGCGCTGCCGGTCGACGAGGCCGCGCTCGTCGCGGCGCACCTCGCCGCGGGACCGGACGCCGCCGGAACGGCCACGCTCAAGAAGCACGGCAAGCGGCTCGCCGCCCGCCACCCCGCCCCCGGCGCGTACCGCTGGCACCGAAGCCTGCTCACCGAGTGGTGCGAGGAAGTCCCGGACGGCGCGGACGGCGCGCTGGCCCTGGCCGACGGCTGGGCGGCGCTGGCGAAGGCCGCCGGGCACGCGCTCGGCGGGCCCGAGGACGAACGCGCCGTACGGGCCTTGCTGGAGAGCGGCTGCATGGAGTCGGCACCGCAGGCCCTCTGGACGTTCGTCCTTCCGTTGCTCGGCCCGATGGCACGGGCGGACGCGGGCATCGGCCGCGCGCTCCTCGGCATCCTGCCGCTGCCCGCCAAGGACATCCCCAAGGCGAAGAGCGCGGCAGTGTCGCTCCTCCTCGGCAACCTCGCGGGCGCGGGCCTGACCGCCCCGTTCACCACGTCCCCCGGGCTGGCGGGGGCGGCGGCGAAGGACTGGCTCGGCCGCTTCCTGAAGCGGTACGCGGGGCTCGCACTCCCCGTCGCCGGTCTCGGCGACCTCCTGCACGACGCCGGTACGCGGCTGCGTACGGAGGGCCTCACCTGCGACGACCATGAGGCGGTCCTGGGAGTGGACGAGGACGAGGTCAACCGCTGGGAGGAGACCGCCGCCGACCTCCCGCTCCTCGATCTCCTCCTGGACCGCGGCGTCCCGCTCGCGCGGCCCCGGCTGCTGCACACGTTCAAGCTGTACGACCGGCTCGCCTCCGGAGCGGGCACCGACCTGGCCGCCGTTGCCGCCGACCCGGACTGGGCTCCGCTGCTACGCGACGCGATCGTGGGCAACGTGACCAACCAGCTCAACGTCACCGAGCCCGCCGTCCCGAAGCAGACCGCCCCCGAGACCGTACGGGCCCTGACCGCGACACCGGGAACGGCGCGGATTGTCGCCGCCATCCTGGCCGAGCATGCCGAGCGGGTCCCGAATCAAGGGCTTCCGGACGCGCACGCCGCCCTGTGCGACGCCGAACGGTTCACCATCGCCGGAGTCCCCCGCCCCCTCCTGGACAGCGTCCGGACGATCGCGACCGGGACGGACCCGGCCCGCGCCCTCGCCACCACGCTGAGCGGCGGCGTCCTCGACGAACTGGAGTTGCCCGCCTTCGTCCCCGGCCACGTCAACACCATCACCGACTACCTGGAAGAGAGCGGCACCGACCTGCTCCTGATCGAGTCCGGCCGGCTCTGGGAGCACAAGTTCCGCGCCTCCGTCGTCACACCGGATGGAGCCGGCCCGTCCCACGGCTTCGGCACGTACGAGCACGTCTCCAGCCGGTCCCACGAACGGACCGAGGCGCGCGACCTCTACGACCGCTGCCTGATCGCCGTGCACGGCCGGGTGACCGTACTGGACCACGGCGGCCCGCACTGCCCGCACGGCAGCGCGCACCCCGCCGCCCGCCGCGTCGTACCGGCCGACGGCGAACGGGTCGCCTTCCCCGGTGGCGCCGAGGCCACCGTGTGGCGCGGTCAGGGCCGGATCATCGAGCTGCGGGACCCGGCCGGGCGGACCATCGGCCGCTACGTCCGCGGCTGGGGCAGGGTGCCCGAGCACTACGGTGCCGAGAACATCCGCACGGTCGAGCGCCACCGCTACGCGTCCGGGGCCCGCCTGGTCGCGCCTCCCGGCCGGTGGTCGGCGATGCGGCCGCGCGACCCCGAAGGATCCAGGGCGCTGCGCGCCGTCGACGAGAAGAAGGCGCAGGCCCTGATCGACGTCGCGGACGCCGTGCTCGCCGCCGACCTCATGCGGGTGCTGGACCCCGAGAGCGGGTACCCGGAGAAGGACGCCGCCCGCGACGAGCTGGCGGGACGGCTCCGCCCGCTCCTGCCGGAGATCACCGACGAGTCGCTCTGGATGGGCGTCACGTTCCTGGTGTGGACGGCCGTCGAATGCCGCGAGCGCGCGTTCGCCCTGCTGGAACGCCTGGCGCTGACCCCGCCGCCCCACCTGCGCCCGGCGCCCGCCTCCGCGGCACCCGCCGTCCAGCCCGAGAAGTTCCCCGAGCCGGACGATCCGGGGCCTGAGTCCGCGTACGCGAGGATCGTCCACTTCGCCCGTGCCGCCGTCGATGTGCCGTACGACAAGAAGATCGCGATATTCAACGCCACCGCCGTCAAGGGGGTCGAGAACACGCTGGGCCGCCTCGGCGCCGCCGTCCTGGAGGCCGCGTGGGGCGACAGCGGCGGGCGCGCGCAACTTCTGAAGCTGGCCGCCGTCCCCGAACTCCTCCGTACCGACGGCACCTGGCACGTCGCCCGGCTGCGCCCGGAGTACGACCTCGGGCAGATCCGCTCGGGCCGCGGCCCCATCGTGGCCGCCGCCGTCGCCGACTACGAGCAGGTGGGGCACGGGTACGCGGTCACGGCGCTCCTCTACACCCCGGACGGTCCCAACTCGCTCCTGTTCACCCGCAACCGCGCCGTCGAGCTGCGGACCTGCCGCGGCTGGGGCGACCCGGACCGGCTCCGGCAGGCGCTCGACCTCATCGCCGAGAACGGCCCGCCGCCCGTGGACCGGGAGGCTACCGTACGGGCGTTCGCCGAGGCCACCGGCCTGTCACCGGCCCAGTGCCTGATCCTGCTGTCCACCTCGGCCCGCACGCTCTCCTGGCCGGACGGCTGGGCGCGGGGCCGCGTCGCCGCCTTCCGCAAGGGCGACGCCGCCCGCGCCCGCGAACTCGACCTGACCGAGACCGAACTGCGCATCGCCGCGCTCTCCCTGGAGGCGCTCACCACCACCGACGAGGCCGTCGAAGTCGTCGAGCTGCTCATGCGCGACGACCCCGCCGACCTCTGGCGTACGGGCCCCGACCTGGACCGGGCGGTCGCGTACTGGACGGAACGCCACCCGAGGCTCATCCCGCTCACCACCGAGCAGTGGGTCACCCTCGCCTCCGGGGCCGAGGACACCCTGGAGGCGCTGATCGCCCTGCTCGGCGAGCGTCCGTCCGTACCGCCGCTGGGTCACATCGCCCGCGCTGTGCGGCTCCTGGCCGACCGCCTGCCCAAGGACCACCCCGCCCGTACGACCGCCGCCGCCCGCCTGCTTGACCTGCACGAACACGTCACCAGCCCGGACACGACCCTGCCCATCGCCACCGGGGTCACCTCGGTCACCGCCCTGGAACGAGCCGCCGGAGCGACCGCGGCCCACCTCCCGGAGAGCAGGCTCGCCATCGGCGAAGCCCTCACCCTGGAGCCCGCCGGAGACGGCTACCGCGTCCACCTCCGCCCGTCCCGCTGGTCCGACCTGGACGCACTGGCCTCGGCCCTCCGCCGCGGCGGCGCCACCGATGTCGCCCTGGTCATGGAGGACCTGCGCTTCCTTCGTTCGTCCGAGCCACTGGAGGCCGCGGCACGGCTGAAGTGACGTTCCCGGAGGTGTGCGGGTGGTGGCAAGCGATCCAGCGGTCCGGGGCTGCTGCGCACTTGGCAGCGCGACCAAGGTGTCATGCAGCTCCCGCGTGGCCCGTTCCCGTTCGCGCGCCACCAGCCGGGTCAGCGTGCTGATCCCCCGCAGCCCGCCAACTCGGCCTCGGCCGAGGCGAGGTCCCTCAGCCCGCACGCCTTGGTGATCTCCCAACTGTGTTCCGTGACAGTAGGTAGATCAATGTCGCGCCGTGAAACCGAACGGAATCCGGCCATGCCTCTGTCGCCAGCCTGGCTAGCTGGTCAGCCCGGCGACGGCGGATGTGATCATCGGCAGGCGCAGGTCCGGTGGGCGAAGACCTGCGGCAGGCCTTCCACGAACTCCACGGGTGGGCCGTCCGCAACAAACCTCGGCGAGCGCTGTCGCTGAGGCGGTCAGGGGCCGCCACAACCACCACCGCACCCTCCGCCGTCGCCGCCGCCACCGCCGCCTGAGGCGCCTGTGCCCCGGGGCGAGGAAGGCCGCCGGAGGTCGAGAAGCGCGTAGTACAGCTCGTCGCGGCGCAAACCGTACAGGGCCATCGCGACGGGTCCTTCGGCGGTGTCCCGGGGGTTGTCCCGCTTGGCCGCCTCAAGAATCTCCTCACCGGCGGGTGTCCGGCACCGCTGCCGCGTCTTGCGCTCGTAGCGATTCCACGCGATCAGCGCGGTCAGCATCACCGTCGCGAGGACGCACGTGGTGAGCACCGACAGCGGTGTCACTCTCGTGGTCAGCGCGGCCCACAACACCCCGAGCGCCACCGCCGCCGCGGTCCAGCCCAGCGCCGCCACTGTTGTGAGCCACCGGTCGACCAGGCGGAAGAAACCGGGCGGACGCAGCAGCCCGTCGTCGACGAGGCGGCGTCGGAGGATGTCCATGTACGGTCCGAGCCACACCTTGTCGCGTAACAGATGCGCGTCCAGGCCTGCGGGATGGCCGGCGACGAGCTGCAGCACTTGCTCGTCGAGAGGGTCGCGGGGCTCGCGGTGTGAACGGACCAGGTGGATGCGGCCATCGCGGGACAGGCGCAGCATTCCTGCTTCGACCTGTATCGCGATGGCGGTGAACGCGGTGTCCCACGCGTCACCTTCCAGATAGGCCAGCTCGTAGGGGGTGAGTTCGCGCGGATGGAAAACGGAGACGGCCGCCTCGATGGCGGCGATCTGGCGTGCAAGCGCACGGACGGCGACGACGACGAGAACCGCCAGGACAATCGAGGCGATCAGCAGGATCAGCTTCATCCAGGGCCTCCCCTCCATGTGGCCGGAAAGGCTGAGCACCATGCTCATCCTGACAGGCCGGCTCCGGGAGGGCTCCCGAACGGCAGCCCTCCGCTGACCATGTGCGGCGTGGGGGTCAGGCCGATGCGCTCATCTCCTCATCCGACAGCCACTCATAGCTGGGACCGGGCACGTCACGAACTTCATGGAGAACCAGAACGGGCACACCGAGCGCCTGTTCAAGGCCGTCGGCGTCGAGGTGCGCGTGCCGTACTGCGACCACCGGCTGCTGCAGTACGCCTACAGCCTGCCCTGGGAGCTGCAGTACTACGACGGCCGCGAGCAGGAGGGTGCTCCGGGCGGCCCTGGCCGATCTGCTGCCGCGCAGCGTCGTCGAAAACCGGCACCGCCGCAAGAACTCATCGATCTTGCCCAACCATCTGAAAACGGTACGTGATGCTCTTCGTGGTTAGACTTCCACGAGGGTAAGTTCCGCCCAGCGGACGGGAGCCCATCATGGATCGACCGAGCAGAATCGACCGCAGGACGCTCGCCCGTCACATCGCCGCCGACGTCGACCAGGTGGCGCCGCTACTCGCGCGGATATTGCTGGTCCGCGCGGTCTGGAGCATCCGCCACCACCGCAACGACCATTCTCTCTGGGTGGCCAAAGACATGGCTTGTGACTGCCGGGAGGAGCTCAAGAGGGCGCGAGCGACCACACGGGAACTGGCTCGCGCGCTGGTCCCCGACCACGATGTCGACCACGACCTCACCGCCGCGATCACCGGGACCGATTGGCTGAGTGCGGCCATCAGCAGGGAAGGCGCCGCGTACTCGGACTACCAGCTGGCCACCGACCCCGACATCACCATCGACAAGCAGCGAGCCGGTGAGCTGGCGGAGCGGTGGCAGGATCGGCGGGACGCCGTCCACGATGCCCTCCGTGGCCTGCCCAAGGACCTGGGTAGCGGCAAGGTCGGATCGCTGCTGCTGGACCGCGCTCTTGACCGTGTCTTCAAACGGGGCCTGTACTACCTGACCCGCCACTACATGTTCAGCCAGGAGCCGGAACGCGCGTGGCGCCGCCGGGTCGCCGGCGTCCTGCACGACGCGGCGTGCGTCAGGCTGGCCCGCGGCAACGCGGCGGCCACCGGCGACCTGGCCGATAACGTCCGCGACGGGCTCCGGACGCTCGACTACACGGCACCGAGCTCGTGGGCGCGGCAAGCCGCAAGCCGCCTGGAAGAGATCGCGATCCCGGTGTTCACCGGGCAGGCACCGCTCACGGCCGGCAAGGTCACCACGATCCGGCTGACGGCGCTGTGCCTGGCCGGCGAGGTCGAGGCCGCCCGGATCGCCGCGGCCGGCGACCCGTTCCGTGGCATCGTCATGGGGATCACCTTGATGGAGCGAGACACCGCCGGCGAAAGCGACCCCTAGCAGGACCTCCCCACGTCAACCTCGGCGGCTGAGTCTCCGCACCCCACAGGCGAATGTCGCGGTCCGGGGCATCGGGCTCGCGCCACGACCGCCGACAGGACAAGCGTCGGGATCACAACCGGTTGAGGTTCGCGGTCCAGTTGACCAGCGTGCGGTTCTTGGGCCGGTTCATGGCCGACCCTCAGCAGGTGCCAGTGGAGGTGGCCGAGTACCTGGCGGAGCAGTTGGACATCGCCGATGCGTCGTGCTTGAAGCTGTACGGGGAGCGTGACGGCACGGCCCGCACGCATGCCGGGCAGATCCAGAAGGCCAAGGGGTGGCGGGACTTCGCCGAGGTCGTGGAGGACCTGCGGGAGTGGGTGGATGCGCGGGCGTGGACGACCGGGGACGGCCCCAAGGCGTTGTTCGACGCGGCGGCTGGGTGGCTACCGGAGCGGCGGGTGCTGCTGCCGGGGGCGACGACGCTGGAACGGCTGGTGGGGTCGATGCGGGAGGCGGCAAACCAGAGGTTGTGGGACAGCCTGTATGGGCTGCTCAGCGTGGGGCAGCGGGCGGTGCTGGACTCGCTGCTTCAGGTGCCGCCGGGCGCGCGGGTGTCGGAGTTGGACCGGTTGCGGCACGGGCCGGTGCGGGTGTCAGGCCCGCAGATGGTGCGGGCGCTGGAGCGGGCCGCTGAGATCGCCGCGCTGGGGATGGGCGAGCTGGATGTGTCGGGGGTACCGCCGCGCCGGCTGGCGGAGTTGTCGCGGTATGGGATCGACGGCAAGGCCTCGTTGCTGCGTCGGCACAGCGATCCGCGCCGGTGCGCCAGGTTGGCGATCCGGTCGCCGATGGTGCGCTCAAGGGAGCGCGCGGTCCGGCCGAGTGGCGTCCACTTGGTGGAGACGGTGACGTCCTCCGGTGACACCCCGGCGTTGCGAAGCCCGGCTGCGAGGCTGCGTTCCGGCCGGCCGGCCCCGTACCCCTCAGCCGTGTCGAACCAGGAGATACCGCCCACCAAGGCGGCCTTGACGATGGCGTCGACCTGGTCCTGCAGCAGTGCCGGGAAAAACGTGCTTCTGCCTTCGCCTGAGAACTGCGAGCCACCCAGACCTATGGGCGAAACCGGGATGCCGGTCCGCCCGAGCTGTCGCATAGTCACGAGATCAGCTTACGTTCATAATGAGACATGGATGTCTCTTAATGAAGCCTTAGTATGGTCAAGTGGTGAAATCGGATGCTGGGATGCAGCGCACCCGGTCGGCGATCCTGGACGCCGCCGCCCGAGTGCTGGGCCGACGGCCGGATGCGGCGCTGGCGGAGATCGCGGAAGAGGCCGGCGTGGGGCGCGCGACGCTGTACCGACATTTCCCGACAAGGGAGTCGCTGCTGAGCGGCGTTGCCGAGGTCGGGATCGCCGAACTCGTGGCGGGCTTCGCCGCCGCGAACCTCGACGAGCTGCCGGCCGACCGGGCGATCACCCGGATCATCGCGGTCTTCCTGCGCAACGGCGCCAAGTACGCGGCCGTGATCAGGCATGCCGACCAGTACTGCGACCCGGCCGACATCGAACGCACGGCCAAGCCCGTCCGCGAGGTCCTCACCCGCGGTGTCCGTGACCAGGTTCTCCGTGCTGACCTGCGCGAAGACACCCTGTTCGCGCTGTTCTCCGCGATCTTGGAGCGTGCCCTCCGGCTCACCATCGACGAGGCCACGACACCCGAGGAAGCCACCGAGGCCGCCGTGACCATCTTCCTCGACGGCGCACGCAAGCCCCGCTAGAGCGATCTTCAAGGGAGCGGGGGCAGGGTCACCGAAGAGGGGCGCAATCCTTCGGCGAGGAGAGCGAGGTAGCGTTTGTGCCCGCCCCCGCCGGTTCGCCGAGAGGGACCGTGGCCGTGGTCATCGCGATAATCGGTTCGACCTCGGTGGCGAGGATGCGGTCGAAGACGGCCCGCAACCCCCGCCCCCGCCCCGTCATCGTCTCCTCACCAGGTCACGCTCAATGAGCGCACACCATAGACGCCGCTGAAGACCCGAAAATCCGGGCCGGAGTCCGGCTCGGCCAGCGCGAGCGCCGGGAAACGCCTGAACAGCGCCGGGAACGCGATCCGCATCTCCATCCGCGCCAAGGGCGCCCCCAGGCAGTGGTGCACCCCGTGGCCGAAGGCGACATGGCCGGCAGCACCCCGGGTGATGTCGAGCGTGTCGGGATCGTCGATGAGGGCGCGGTCGCGGTTGGCGGCCAGCGGCGAGGGGGCCACGATCGAGCCGGCGGGGATGGTGTGCCCGGCGATCTCCACGTCGGTCGTGGTCGTGCGCACCAGCGACGGCACGATGGACAGCCAGCGCAACAGCTCCTCGACGGCCGGCTCGACCCGCGCCGGGTCGTCGCGGATCATCGCCAGCTGGTCCGGGTGTCGCAGCAGGGCCAGGGTGCCCAGGCCGAGCATGTTCGAGGTGGTCTCGTGCCCGGCCAGCAGCAGGAGGCTCGCGATGCCGATCAGCTCGTCGGTGGACAGGTCATCGCCGTGCTCGCGCACCAGCATCCCCAGCATGTCCTCACCCGGGTCCGCCTGTGCCCGGGCGACCAGGCCGGCCATGTACGCCCGCTCCTCGCGCCGCGCCGCGTTGCGCACCTCGACCGGTGCCGACAGATCCAGCAGGCGCGCGGCACGCCCCTGGAACTCCTCCCGGTCGGCATAGGGCACACCCAGCAGCTCGCAGATCACCATCGACGGCACCGGCAGCGCGAAATGCGACACCAGATCGGCCGGCTTGCCCGCCCGCTCCAGATCATCCAGCGCCGACTCGACGATCTCGGTGATCCGCGGCTCCAGCCGGCGCATCCGCCGCACCGTGAACTCCGGCGTCAGCATCCGCCGCAACCGCGTGTGCTCCGGCGGATCGAACCCGATCAGATTCCCCGCCCGCAGCTTCGCCTGCTCCTCTTCGCTCATGTCGCGCGCGTCGGGAAATGTGGCGAGGGCGCTACTGAACCGCGTCCCATCCGCGAACACCTCCCGGACATCCTCATACCGCAAGATCAGATAGGCCGGCACCCCGAACGGCGTCTGCTGCCACAGCACGCCCTGGCCATCCCGTACCCGACCCAGCTCCTCGACCGGGTCGAACCCGTTGCGCCGCATCTCCAGCGGCAATTCCGGCGCTTCCGTCATCATCGATCCACCCCTTGATCCCGTGAGACATTCCTAAGTCCGCCGATAACCGAAGACGACCAAACGCTTCACGGCAGGAGAAGCGTTTTGCCTACCGTGGTCCTGGCCTCGATGGCGGCGTGGGCGTCGGCCGCCCGCTCCAGCGGGAACGTCTGCCCGATCACCGGCCGCAGCCGCCCGGCCGCGGCCTCCGCAAGCGCGGCGGCCCCCAGTTCGCGCATGAGCGGACCGAGTTCGCCCATCATCTGCTGCGGGCCGATCACGGTGACACCCGCCGCAACCGCCGAGGTGTCGGTGTATTCGCCGCTGGCCGCGCCGTACACCACGAACCGCCCGCCGGGCTCGACCAGAGACGTCGCCGCCGTCCCGATCTCGCCGCCCACACAGTCGAACACCACGTCGACGGCTGCGCCACCGGTCAGGCCGCGAACCTGCTTGGTCCAGCCCGGCTGCGCGTAGTTCACCGCCTCCGCGCCCGCCGCACGCACGGCCGCCAGCTTGGCATCGCTGCCGACGGCGCCGATCACCTTGGCGCCGGCGTTCACACCGAGTTGCACCAGAAGGCTGCCCAAGCCGCCGGCCGCAGCCTCGACCAGCACCCACTCGTCCGGCTTCGGGGCGACCAGCCGGAAAATGCCGACCGCCGTCCGGCCGTCGTCGAGCAACGCCACCGCGTCGGGGACGGACATCTCCGCCGGGATCGGGATCACCTGGTCGGCGGCGACCACCGCCTTCTCCGCGTAGCCGCCCGTACCACCGGCCGAGGCGAGCACCCGCTGACCCAGCAGCGCCGGGTCGACGTGCGGGCCAACCGCGCTGATCACCCCGCCGACGCCGTTGCCGGGCACGTAGGGCGGGGTGGGCAGCGGCAACGGCATCGGCGAACGCCCGGCCCGCACCTGGGTCTCCACGAACAGCACACTCGCCGCTTCGACGTCCACCAGAACCTGACCGTCGCCGGGCTCCGGATCAGGAGCCTCACCGGGGACCAGCACCGACGGAGCCCCGAACTCGGTCAACCAGATCACTCGCATCGCTGGTCCGGGGACGGCGCCCGTACGGGCCCCGCCTCCCGTCCTCCCCTCACAGTCGTGTGCGGACATCGCCGCCCGCGGATAAGTGCTAGTTGTCTAACACTTAGCGGCGACTGTACATGAATATCGTGCGGCTCGCTATGAGAGTATGTTGTCTCATCATGAGTGTACGACGCTGCCGCTGGCGGTTGCATCGCGCAGCTCACCGAGCGTTACCGCACCGACTCATCCCCGGGGGCGCGCACATCAGAACCCAGGCCGACATCGCCACGTACGGCACGTACCGCATGCCCGCCACCTACGCCGCCGCCGCGACCGCCATCCGCCAGGCGGCGGCGCTGGCGCCGGGTTTCCAGCCGGTCGCCCACCTCGGCGCGGGGGGCGGCACCGGGGCGGCGATCTGGGGTGGCGGGCGAGACCTGGCCGTACCTGCGCCAGGTCACGGCGATCGAGCACGACCCGGGCATCATCGACCTGGGCCGCCGCCCGGGTGCTGCGTCACCCGCAGAAACGCAAGGACATGGTGTCCCCGCGCCTGTGCACCGACCAGAACGAGCTCCGCGACATGATCGCCTCCAAGCGGCGGGGCGACCTCTACGGGCGGCCAGGGACGTCGGGTGGGGCGACGCCTGGACACGCTGGCGGCCGGCCCGTCGCGCGGCGGGCGGGCGAACGTCGTGGCGGCGTTCGGCGTCAAAGCTCGCGCTGACCCAGCAATAAGCGCCTCCACACGCAATCCTTGCAGGGTGCGCATGACTGATCTCTTTCACGCCCTGTACGCCCGGCGCCGTCAAGAGACGGCAGGTGGTTCGTGGCGGGGAACGCCGATCGGGCTCGGCAAAACATTGATCTTGACGGCGGGTGAGTGATATAGGGGAATTGGTGCGATTCCAAGGTGCGGCGGTGACAGCCCGCCGGTCCCGCTGATCACGGCGGGACGACTCGGTGTGATTCCGGGCCACGCGGTGACACCCCGCCACCTCTCGGGCCCTGCTCACGGCCCCTGGTTCTCCGTACGGTGAGGACTGTCCTCCCGTTGTCGAGAGGTGGTGTCGGATGTTCACCGGGCATATCCAGGAAGTCGGCACAGTGGTGGCCGTCAACCAGACGCGGATCGCGGTCAGAGCGCCCAAGGCCGCTGCAAGCATGCTGGGTTCGATCTGCCTGAACGGCGTCGGGCTGATGATCGTCCAGACCGAGTACGAGACGCACGTACTGGAAGCCAGCCGAGCTGCGCCGGGTGTCCGGCCGGCAGATCGTCCTCACCTGGGATCCCGCCGTCACCGCACGATTCTGGCTGGTCGAGGAGTACCTTCCGGAGATCGCCGAAGCCGACGCCGGACTCGCCTCTCTCGACATTGTCCAGACCTGGTTCCGGCGCGATGGTGCACGGGTGACCGTCGTCCCCGTGCCGGTGGCCGCAGACTGCGCCGACGGATTCCTGGGCGCGTACTGGCGACGCCCGCACTGCTACCTCGACCCCCGGGTTCGCGCCGCCATCTCCGCCCTGGCGAACCTCGACCAGCACCTTGTCGAGCGCGCGATGCGACGCCTCGAGATCGACCTCGCCACCAGTCGCTGGCATGAACGCCACCGGAGTCTCCTCGACGCCGACACCCTCGACCTCGGCTACCGTCTCGTCACGGCCGACCCACCCACCCGCGCCGATCAGCCGGACACGAGCAGCACCGTCGCCGTGCGGAGGCCCGCCGCCCAAGCGGACTCGCCGGCCTGGACAGCGGACCACATCGACGGGAACGAGCAGTAGCCGTGCCGATCATCGACACCTGGGCGCGACACCCGACCCAGCGCTTCCGGCAGCACGACAGCCGCTGGAGCGGTACGTCGATCCCGGCCGAGCAGCCGCCGGTCTCGGCCACGCTCGCCGCCATGGACAAGGCTTCCGCCGACCTGCGCAAGCCCATGGCCGCCATTCGCGAGCTCCGGCGCGCGGTCACGGAACTGGGGTTCAAGGCGCTGCGCATCGTGCCCTGGTTGTGGGAGCTGCCGCCCGACGACCGCCGCTACCACCCCTGTACGCCGATTGCGTCGAACTCGGCATCCCTTCTGCACCAGGTCGGGCACACCGGCCCGCTACGCCCCTCCGAGCCACCGAGATGATCGCGGTAGCAACCAAACACACCGACGTCTACATCGCCCCTGCCTACGATGAGTTCCGGCGCTCCATCGAGTCTCCACTCTGGACGACCGCTACGACCAAGGAGGAGTTGCATGGGCAAGGTCATCTACTGGATGAACACCTCGATCGACGGCTACATCGAGGATCCCGACGGCGGCATGGACTTCCTGGACCCGGCCGATGACTTTCGCCAGGCGGCGAACGACCACGTTCGCCGGACCGCGGCGTTCCTGTTCGGGCGGCGGCTGTATGAGGCGATGGAAAAGCCCTGGACGCAGGACCTCGGCAAGGAAGGCGCCCCGGCCGTCGAGCGGGAGTTCGCCCAGTTCTACAAGGAGACGCCGCGGTACGTCTTCTCCGACACCCTCCAGACCGTCCCCGAAGGGGTCACGATCGTCCGTCGCAAGGACGCCGTGTCCGCGGTGACGCGCCTCAAGCAGGAGCTCGACGGCACCCTCCAGCTCGGCGGCCCCGAGCTGGCCGCCTCCCTGCTGGACCTGATCGACGAGTTCTGGGTGTACGCGTTCCCCGTGATCGTCGGGGGCGGCAAGCCGTACCTGCCCGTGGGAGAAAAACTGCGGCTGCGCCTGGTCGAGCACCGTTCCTTCGCCTCGGGAACCATGTTCCGGCGCTACGTACGACCCTGATCGACCAGGAGGGGACCCCGCGCGGGAGCACCCACGAGGGGCCCCGTGGCCGTACGCCCGAGCACGATCTCATGTGCGCCTTGTGAAGCTCTTGTTCGAGGTCAGGATGATCGAGCCCTTCTCGTAGCGCTTCGAATCACCTGGAAAACCAGGTTGGCCTCGCCGCGTTCGAGGATCTCGTAGCCAACTTCGTCGATCACCAGGACGCTCGGGCGTCCGGCGGCGACTACGACGCCCGGCGGCTGGCCCGCGCGGGCGCGGTCGTCGTGAGCGTGAACTACCGGCTGCGCGTCTCCGGCTTCCTCGCCCACCCCGGGCTGGCCGGCTCGGGCGCGTTCGGCCTGCTCGACCAGCAGGCCGCGTTGTGCTGGGTACGGCACAACGCTGCGGCCTTCGGCGGTGACCCGCGCAACGTCACTCTGTTCGGCGAGTCCGCCGGTGCTTTCAGCACCTGCGCGCAGCTGACCTCTCCCGCAGCAACGGGGTGTTCGACAAGGCGATCATCCAGAGCGGCAGTTGCTCGATGCGTCAGATGGGCATTGACCCCGCCGGAGGAGACACGATCTGGCCTTCTCGGGAGGCCGGTGAGCGGATCGCCGCAGCTGTCGCCGAGCGAGTCGGGTGCACAGACGCAGCGCAGACGATGCCCTGCCTGCGCCGGGTGCCCGCCTGGGCTGGTGCTTCGGCGCTCTCAACCGACTGGGTGCCCCCGAACGATCCGCTGGGTCCTCGATCATCGTGGAGCGGTGGTTGTGAAGGCGATCAGGGCGGAGGCGTCCGCTGTGACGATCTCGGTCAGGACCACCACGCCCGAGGCGAGGTGCCCTGCATGCGGCATGCAGTCGGCGCGGCGGCATGGGAGCTACCGTCGCAGGCTGGCGGATGTGGCGCTGACCGGACGTCGGGTGGTGATCGACCTGCTGGTCCAGCGTTTCCGCGGCACGGCCGAGGCGCGCAAGCGTAGGACATTTATCGAGCAAGTAGAGGGCCGACGCCGACTCCGCCGCAGGCGCCTGTCCTGGGCGGCACTCCTGCCGAGTGGGAAGGCGCGGGCCACCAAGCGGCCGCTATGCCCACGCCGCCACCCCGGAGGACCTGGCGACCGCCCGGGCCGGGCGACGCGGCTCGCGCGTCGATCCTTTCCTGCCCTACCTGCACGAACGATGGAATCAGGGCTGCACCGACGCCGCGCGACTGGTCGAAGATCCGCGAACGCGGCTACACCGGCAGCGGGCGCACCGTGCGCCGAGCCACCGCCTGATGACCCGCCACCCCGGCCACCTGGGTGAGAACGCCACCCTCCGGCTAAAGAAGCTGCTGACCCGGTGTCCGGAACTCGACGCTGTCGCCGCTGCGTGGAGTCGTTCGCGCAGATGATGGCCGACCTGGACGGACAACGCCTGCCTGCCTGGCTGAAACAAGCCGAAGCCACCGACCTTCCGCCCCTGAAGAGCCTGGTCAACGGCATCTGCCACTATCTGGCCGCGGTGACTGCGGGACTGGCTATGGGCGCATCCTTCGATCTGCTGCGCCTACAGATCCTCCACGCGGACTGAAGATCCACAACTGCCTCTGATTGATCAGTTCACGGCAGTGGAGCAGAACCGCTTTTCACGGCCGCCGTCAGGCCTCCGGGATGAGACGGGATGTTCCGGCGCGAGACCGACACTCAATGGTCTTCCTATTGGCTGCGACCCTGTCACATGGCTTCACGCGATCAAGCGCCCACTCAGCGGCTCATGGCGGTCTGCTGTTCAATACGCGACAGCTTCTCGGGATTGCGCACGTGGTAGGCGCCGGTGACGTAGCCGTTCTCCACTCGCACCGCCACAACGCCGTCGATCTCACCGTTGACTCGGACGAGCAGCCCCGGGCCGCCATTGATCTGTACCAGCTCGACCGACCTTTCTGCGTCGCGCTTCCACCAGCCGACGGCCAGCAGGCGCGCAACGTTGTCAGCCCCCACGATGGGCCGCAGCAGGGCATGCTTGACACCGCCGCCGTCGCTCAGGGCGACGACGTCCGGCGCGAGGATGTCGAGCAGGCTCTGCAGCTCGCCGGTTTCGACCGCGCGTTGGAAAGCCTGGAGGGCGGCTCGGTGCTCGGCCGGGGAGCCGGTGCCGCGTGGCCGGCGCGCGGCGACGTGTGCCCGTGCCCGGTAGGCGATCTGGCGGACCGCGGCCGGGCTCTTGTCGACGGCCTCAGCGATCTCGTCGTAATCCAGATCGAACACCTCGCGCAGCACGAACACCGCCCGCTCAATCGGCTGAAGCGTCTCCAGGACCAGCAGCATCGCCATCGAGACGCTGTCGGCCAACTCCACGTCCTCGGCCACATCAGGCGCGGTCAGCAACGGCTCGGGCAACCACGGTCCGACGTAGGACTCCTTACGCCGACCGAGCGCGCGCAGCCGGTCCAGCGCCAGGCCGTACCAGCGCATCGACTACGTCATGACCTCTCGCGACATCAAAACGACCTCGGTGGCCGTCATCGGCACCGAGGCCTCCGACCACTTCCCCATCGTGGCCGACCTCGAACTCCCCCACCCC
>NZ_JBEFAK010000089.1:0-21012 GCF_040137845.1 Nonomuraea sp. B19D2
GGTCGCCATCAGCAAACTCGTCAACTCTCTCAAGGGCGTCTCCTCCCACTACCTGTGCAAGGAATTCACCGGCCGCGTCACCCGCGCCATCATGCAGGGCCTCTTGTGGTCACCCAGCTACTTCGCCACCTCTTGTGGCGGAGCCCCACTCTCAAGGCCGGGATCATGACTGAGCTCGGCCAGCGGAACGAGACCACCTCCGGCACGCCACAAGGTGGCGTCCTCTCACCCTTGCTGGCCAACATCGCCTTGTCGGTGCTGGACGACTTCTTCGTCGAGCAGTGGGCAGCGGCGGGCGACAGCCAGCAGCGCAGGAACAGACGCGCCCAAGGGCTGGCGACCTGGCAGCTCGTCCGCTACGCGGATGACTTCCTCGTCCTGGTCCACGGCACCGCCGAGCACGTCGAACAACTGCGTGATCAGGTGAGTGAGGTCCTGGCACCGATGGGCCTTCGCCTGTCGGAGGCCAAGACCAGGATCGTCCACCTTGCCGACGGGATCGACTTCCTCGGGTTCCACATCATCTGGCGCCGCAAGCGAGGAACGAACAAGTGGCACGTCAACACGTTCATCGCCGACAAGCCGGTCCAGGCGCTGAAACGGAAGATCAAGTCGCTGACCCGCAGATTGTCGCATCTGAGCTACAGGGAAACGCTGGTACGCATCAACTACATCCAGCGGGGATGGGCTAACTACTTCAAGCACGCGGTCGCCAAGCACACCTTCTCCCACCTGCAGAACTTCATCTGGTGGCGAGTGATCCATTGGGTGATGCAGCGCAACCGCATGACCTGGAGCCATCCAGCGATGGCTGCGCACCCCACGGGGATGGCAACCCATCGCCTTCGACGGGGTCGAATTGTTCAAGATCGCATCGGTTCCGGTGACTCGCTATCGCTATCGAGGAACCAAGATTCCGTCACCTGGCCGACAGCCCTGACAACACCTGCCTGACGGCATGATCTCGTGGAGAGCCCGGTGCAGTGAGAGTCGCACGCCGGGTTCGGCGGGCGGGTCCGGGAAACGGACCTGGAGCAATCCAGGCACCGCGCCCGGACTCGACCCAACACGTTGTCGTGGATCATGAGAGCCCGCCGCAACTGCCGCGACTACGAACGCCTGGCCACGCACAGCGAGACCTTCCTGAACTGGACGGCGGTCACCCTGATGACCCGGCGGCTGCCCCGCAAGCGCCCCTCCCAGACTCAGGCGGCGGCTCGGGCAAGTAGATGGGGTGACGGCGCGTCAGGATTCGCTCGACAGCGAGGTGATGATTACCTGGAGCGACACATTACTTACGGTGCGACATAATAGGAGGGCCGGCGATGGCCGTCGGAGACCTGTGCATCGGTGCCGTCATCCCCCACACCGGCAGGTTGTCCCGGCTCGGTGATCCCCTGTCCTTCGTCCTGAATCTCCTGGCACCGACCGTGACCCATGTCGTCAACGACGGTAGACGACACAACCTCCGCCTGGCCGGCCGGGACAGCCGCTCCGACCCAGCCGTGGCCCGCCGGGCGGTGCACGAGCTCGTGGAGCAGGAGCGGGCACAGGTCGTGCTCACCCTGGGCGGCACCCAGGTACTGCCCGCGGTCGCCGACACCTGCGAAGAGCTCGGCGTACCCTGTGTGTCCACGACGTTTCCGTGGCAGGCCTACGTGTACGGGCGCGGCGGGGACCCTTCGCGCCCCTTCGCCTGGACCTACCACTTCGCGTGGGGCCTGGACGACATCGCCGACGTCTTCACCGAGATGTGGCAGTTGTGCGCGCCGCATTCCGCTCCGGTCGGCTGTCTGTGGAACAACCAACTGCCGGGTCGCCTGCTGCGCCACCCCCACCATGGCTTCCTACCCCAGGCCGCCGAACGAGGACATCGGCTGGTGGACCCCGGCGGCTACCGGGAACCCGCCACGACCTTCACCCCGTACATCGACCACTTCCGGCAGGCGGGCACCGAGATCATCACCACCGCCGCGACCGAGGACGACCTTGCCCTGTTCCACCGCCAGGCCATCGAGCACGGGCTGCGTCCCCGCCTCATCACCTCCTCCCGCTGGCTGACCTATCCGTGCACCACGGCGGCCGGCGACCTGAGCGGCGCGGGCATCGCCACCCTCGTCTACTGGTCACCACGCCACCCGTTCCGCTCCAGTCTGGACGGGACCACACCCGCCCTGCTGGCCGAGGTCTACGAGCAACACACCGGCAACCAGTGGCTGCAGCCCCTGGGCCTCGCCTACGCCCTGGTGGAGGTGGCCGTCCACGCCCTGTCAACCGCCGACGACCTCGCCGACCGGCGTTCGGTGGCCCAGGCAATCAGCCGCACCCGGCTGGACACCATCGCGGGCCCGCTGGATTGGACCAGCGGGCCGACCCCCAACGTGGCTCTGATCCCGCTGGTGGGCGGCCAGTGGCGGCCGGGCGGGCGACATCCGGTCGAGCTGGCGATCGTGACGAGCACCCGCCTGCCGGAGGTACGCCCCAACGCCGATCTCGCCTTCGCCCGTTGAGGTTGGCACTACTATGAGCGGGCCTGCCAGGGCTCGCCCGGACGAGGGCACCCTCCGTGATGGCCGGGTGGGTGGCCGCAGGCAACCTGGCCTTCGCGTACCGCTCGGAACCGGAGTCGGTCAGCCGGCCAGACACGTTTCATTCGCGCCGGTCGCCTCAGATATGGGGCGGCGGCCAGCCCACCCGCACGATACAGTGACGCCTCCTGCCACGAAAGGTGAGCGGCCTACCTCCCGCTTTCCATGTCCGACGACCCTGCCGACGTCAGCCAGACAGGAACCGACGGATGACCACTGCAGCTCACGATGCCGACGAACGCCGCATGGCCGCCCGCGCGCTCCTCGCCAACCCCGTGCTCACCGCGTACCGCCATGGTGAGCAGCTCCCACTCGTACGCAGGCATGCCGCCACGCTCAAGCCGGCCTTCGGGCGACTGCTCGGCTACGCGCTGGTCGTCGAGTCTGGTTTCGCCCGGCTGATCAAGGCTCCCTTGTCACCAGAGGCCCCGGTCCGCCCTGCTCGCCGCTCCTCCGGCAGCGAGTTCACGCCGCGTACATACACCTATCTGGCGCTGGTCTGCGCCGGGCTTCTGACGCGGGACGTGGGTGAGCAGGTGCTGCTCTCGCAGCTCGTCGAACAGATTCGGGCGGACGCGGTCACCGCGGGAGGGCTGCTGCCCCATCTCATCGCCCGCCCCCTGCATCCGCTGGACCGTCCCGACCTGCTCTGGGCCGCCGATCCGGACGAGCCCGAGCAACCGCGTCGCACGTTACGCCGCAAGCTCGTGGAGAACCCGCTGGTGCATCGGGGCGACCTCAGCGACGCCGAGCGCGACCTGCTGCGCAGGGAGCGCACTGAGCTCACCCGTATCCTCGAGGAGGGCTTCGGCCTGACCCTCGAGGTACGCACGGAGGGGGCGCTCGCCTATGACGCCGACGCACAGCTCACCGATGTCGTCCTTCCCGGCACCGGTACCGTACGGCAGGCCGCGCTGCTTCTCATCGACGCCCTCATCCAGGCCCTGCAGCCGAGCACCGGCACGGAGGTGACGCTCGACGGCCGGACCGTGCCTGGCGTGCTCCCCCGTGGCACGTCGTCGACAACGAACTCGGCAAGCTCGCGCAAGCCCATACCGGCGTCTGGCGGACGGACATCCTCGACAATCCACTCCAGCTCCGGGACGCCGTGCCGATCCCGCCAAGCTGCTGCCCCTGATCGCCCAGGAGGCCCACAGAAAGGCGGAGGCGGCATTCCAATAGCTGCCTCATTGAACTCTTTGCATCCTGATTGCCCTGGTCACGACGATTCGGCGGAAAGCGGTGGCTGGATGCCGCGTTTGCGCCCGAGGCTGTCTCGTTGATCCTGAGGCATCTTGTCGTTCGTCCCTCTTATCTGAGGCGTGAGCGCTACAGCACTGAGGAGCAGGACACGCGATCGGGATGGGCCGCCCCTTGACGTTGAGGAACGGCGCAGAATCGTCATGGCGTTCCTCCAGCCACTGGTCGAGGTCGGGACGAAGCGTTGGGTGAATTCGTTCCCGGCCCAGGCTGACCAACATGGTGAGCGTGTGAAGGGCTTCCCGCGGCAACAGGAAGCCCTTCGTGATGTCCACATGGCTCGCTCGGACCAACAGGCGGCGCCTGGACAGCGACATCCCAGTTATCCCCCACCATCGCGCTGGGGGCCAGAGTCGCGAACGTACTCGGACATGGCCGTGGTCAACTGTGGCCTCCGGTTCGACACCATCGACCACGTCGTGGGTGTCACGCTGCGGTAATGCCGCCACGCTCCGCGTACGGACGCGTTCGCTTTCGCCCGACCACGTCCGAAAGCGTTCAATGGATCTCGACGCCGCCGTCTCCGCTCATGATGATGAACATCAAAGGATGCGCGCACCCGGGGACGGCAATCGCCGCGGTGCAGGAGCCTCCTTTCTGTGATCGCTCGCCCGGACCAGGAACTCCAGAAAGGCGCTGACATGACACGCAGGCGTTCTCCCGCACGACCGTCTTCCAGCCGGCTCGGCTGCACACCAGATGAGAGCGGCTGGCGCGCCGCAATCGTGATCGTCGTGATGGTTCTCGTCGTCGTCCTGACCGCCCGCGGCCTGGGCCGGATGGAAGCACTGGAGGTGGTTCTGATCGCAGGGTGGGGCGGCATCGAACTGGCCCGCCGACTCATTCAGCGCAACCCCGGCCACCGCCCAGCCTGACCAGGCCCGCCGCCATGGCCCGCCCTGAGAAACCCCTTGACCGGCCCGCGGACCCGGTTCAAGGCTTCGCGTTGAGGCTGCGCCGGGCGCGCCACGAAGCCGGAGCCCCGACGTATCGCGAGATGTCGACCAGGGTGCGCTGCTCCAGCAGTGCGCTGTCGGACGCGGCCCGGGGCCGGCGGCTGCCCTCCTGGCCGACGGTGGAAGCGTTCTTGACCGCGTGTGGGATCACGGACCTCTCCACCTGGCGGGCACACTGGGAGGATGCCAGAGCTTCCGCGGCAACCCTGGAGGTGCGAGTCCCCGGAGACCAGCCTCCAGACCCCTCAGATGTTCGGACCGCCGCCGAGTTCGTGGTCAAGTTGAACCTTCTGCTGGTCTGGGGCGGTGGTCTGTCGCTGCGGCAGGTGAGCCTCCGGGCGAAACAACTGGGACTGCCAGACCTGCCGCACACGTCCCTGCACGACATGCTGAGAAGCGATCGCCTGCCGCCCCTCGAACGGGTCAGAACGGTCGTCGCCGTGGTCGGCGTCGATCCCGCTCCTTGGGTACGGGCCTGGCGCCGCGTACAGGGAGTGAAGACCGCCGAACTGCTGGAACATTCACAACTGCTGCGGCTCAGGTCCTACACCTTCCCCGCCGAGTACGGGCCGGTATCGATGACGTTCCACTTCGCCTCCGAGCAACGGACGGATTCGGCGCCACCCACCGTCTTCTACGGCGACGAGGGCTCGCGGGACACGGTGGTGTATCCCAGCAGGCGCAACGTTCGCAGGAAGATGACCTTCAGCCGGAACGACCGTCTTCCCGCCGCTAGGCCAGTCCCGCCATCCCCAACGGTCTCCGGGGATCACGTACAGTTCCCATCCATCGCGTCCGCTGTCGAGGGAGTCATGCCACTGCGTCCCCCTGATCCGAGCAGCTTGGGCCGCTATCGGCTGCGCGGAGTTCTGGGCGAGGGCGGGCAAGGAGTGGTCTACCTCGGCGAGACACCACAAGGCAGACCGGTGGCGATCAAGGTGCTGCACGTGGAGTTCAACGACCATGTCACACGAGCACGATTCGTCCGCGAGTTCGAGGTCGCCCGCCGGGTGGCCGCCTTCTCCATCGCGACGGTTATCGACGCCGATGTGGAGGCCGACCGGCCCTATATCGTGAGCGAGTACGTCCCGGGCCCTTCCCTGCAACAAGCCGTCAGCGAGCGTGGGCCATTCAGCGGGGCCGCCTTGCACCGTCTGGCTGTCGGTACCGCCATGGCGCTGGCCTCCATCCATGCCACGGGAATCGTGCATCGCGACTTCAAGCCCAGCAACATCTTGCTAGGCCCTGACGGACCCAGGGTCATCGACTTCGGCATCGCTACAAACCAGGACTTGGCCACCATCACCGCCACCGGCATCGTCGGCACCCCAGCGTATATGGCGCCAGAGTCGATGAGGGGTGAGCGGGCCGGTCCCGCCGCCGACGCGTTCGCCTGGGCCGGGGTCCTCCTTTTCGCCGCGACCGGATCGCCGCCGTTCGACGGCGCCAGCGTCGCGGAGGTCATGTACAAGGTGCTCCAAGAGGAGCCATCCCGCCTGAAGGCCCTCCCAGAGCCGTTGTACTCCATCGCCCGACCTTGTCTGGAGAAGGACCCTATAAAGCGGCCACCCATGCGCGAGGTGCTGCTCCACCTGACAGAGACGCCGGCGCCCGACCTCCAGCCGTCGATCTCTAAGCCGGACGCGGGGGTCGCTGACCCTGATCGGACGCGCGTTCATCGCAGCAACGACAAGCGGCGCGGATGGAACCCGCTCCCGAACTGGCTAAGGAGGAATCGCTGACCGCCGGGCACAGCCGCGTCCGGCACCTCCGCCAGGCAACGTCCGCCCGTCGTCCACCGGCCCGCATGGGACAAACACTCCGAGATCGCGCAGCACCCTCCGCGAGCTCGACGTGCCCTACCTCGGATTGGATAGGAAGCCGCCTCGGATTTCACGCAGCAACGCCACGGGTTGTGGACCAACACGACTCAGGAATGGATCATGTCGCGTGCGAGCCAGCGCCTCCCTCAGGTGTCCCCAGCATCTTCCCAGTGGCGATGACGAAGGCATCCGAAAGCCTGAACTCGGGCTGTTTCAGATAGCTGCCCAGCGATGCAGGGCTACTCGGATGTCACGAAGAATGAGAATCTACAGCAACGTGCTGTGCGGGCGCTCGACGTGTCGCCCTGCACAGCACGTTTGTTTCTAGAGAATGGGAATTTCCCGCTGCGTTGCCTGGTCCACCAAATGGCGCCTTGCAAGTGGCCCCTTGAGGTGGAACTGATACTTGCGCGCAAAGCCAAAGTTCGTTGATGTGCCCCCGTCTTCCCACGGGAAGATCGGCTCACAAACGTCGCGAACCTTGATTCCCAGGACAACCTGCTCCGAGGTTTCTACCACCTCGGTATCGGTGACCTGCGCGCAGAACTTTCCATCGGAGCCTGGCCTGCCGGTGAGGATCACGGCGGTTATCGTGCGACCGCCAGAGTCGGCAGCAGCGGACTCGATGGGATACCAGCGTGCTTGCCGGCCGCACCCGGCAGCCAGTAGGACGCTGATGGCAGCTAACGCCAATCCCAGGCGATTCGCCATGATCCACTCCGACCCACTCAGGTGATCTTGCGTTTCTTGATGTCGCCGCCGAACGCCTTGGCCGCCAGCCTGATATCAGTAAAGTACTGGGTGCAGATCCCGGAACCCGCCTTGCTCCCACCGCTGATAATGCCCTTGGCCGTGATGTACCCCTGGGCGGGTCCGCTGTCGATGATGGTGTATACGGGTCCACCCGAGTCGCCGCGCCAGGTGCAGGTTCCTATCCTGCCACCGGACACCACGGGGACCACGTGCTCGGCGGGGTCTCCCGGAGCTTCCCGGTAGTCGGCTATCGTCGTGGGGTCATTGACCACCCATCCGCACTCCTGTCCCGTTCTGTAGCCACCGGTGCAGTACTCGTCGTTCTGCCTGGGGCTGCGGCTCCATTTTCCGGCTACCGGAGATTTCTCGCTGTCCGACTTGGTGTCGCTGGTGAAAATGGAAGCCGTCTGCATGCGCGCGGTGAGCTTGATCCGAGCCAGGTCCCCATGGAAGCCGCCTTGCGGTTCTGGACGGATAACGGATCCTTTGCCGTCGGTAACGTGGTGCCCGCCTGATCGCCAAGAATGCGGGCGCCGTCGACGAAGCCATAGTCGGTCAGCCTGGCCGCGTCGGCTGCTGGCAGGTTCGTGGGGAGGCAATGTCCAGCCGTGAGATAGAAGCTGTCGGTCTTCGTCCCCCAGGCGAAGCCGGTGCTGCATGACCCTCCGGCTGCAGTTCTGAAGCGGCTGCCGCCGTTGATGTAGAAGTCGAGACCGAGACTCCATCGGGGATTATTGACGATCCCATCCTTCAGGCGGCAGTCGAGTTCATTGCCCTTGCTGTCGCTCGAACACTTGAAGGTGCGGACGTCCGGGTCGGGGTCGTCCGGTCCCGCGATCATGCGGATGGGATGTTCCAGACCTGGACGCAGCCAGACGGATACCGTTGTTGCTCCGTACCGCTGCGCAAGGCCCAGCCGCAGTTCCGGGGTCACCTCACTTGCTTGCACCATGACCTGGTTGCGTGCTGCCCAAATGGAGCTTTCGATGAGCTTGTCAGCACCGGGGATCTGGCCATCCAGGGTGAGGATTTCGCTCGCGATGGTCTTGAGCCGGGCAGAGCGCGTGACAGCAGACCGGACGGTTCGGCCAGCATCCCGGTTGAGCACTACCTGATCACCTCGTAGCTGGCGGAACCCCAGCCTGACATGCCCCTCAAGCATGCTGATGTGTTCGGTGCCGAGGTCCGCCAGCGCGGATAGGTTTGGACGGCGCGAAGTTGTGCCCTTGGCCAGGAAGGGCGTGGATGCTGGCGGCGCGACGATCTCAGTACAGTGTCGGAGTGGCAGGTGAACAACTGAGCGCTCGGGTGGACAGCTGGATCTGGTCGGTGCGGCTGGCCAAGACTCGTTCGATCGCGTCCGACGCCTGCCGGGGCGGTCACGTCCGGGTCAACGGGGTGCGGGTCAAACCCGCGCACATCGTCCGGGTCGGTGACGAGGTCCGGCTGCGGCACGAGGGCCGCGAACGCATCGTGGTCGTCTCACGGATCATCACCAAGCGCGTCGGCGCCGCCGTGGCCGCCGAGTGTTACGTCGACAAGAGCCCTCCACCCCCTCCGCCCGAGGAGGCCGTGACGGTGGCCGTCCGCACTCGTGGCGCGGGCCGTCCCACCAAACGCGAACGCCGCAGCATCGACAAGCTGCTCGGGCGCCCGATGGTGGAGGGGCGAGGCCGCCGGGCTCGCCCCGAGTGAACGACATGCCGCATGGAACTGGATGCGCGTTTCTCGCGCGCCCACCTCACCGGCGCTGTGCTCCCCCGGCCTTCCGGCCGTCAGGAACAACGCCGCCGAGCTGGTGCTGACAGCATCGCTGGACCGTTCGAGGCCCCGGGATGCCATGTTTCAACGCCGCCGCGAGATTCGACGCATGAAGATCTGCACCGTCCGCCCGGGCCTGCCCTTCCCCCACGCATCCCAGGCGATCCAGGTCAAACGCCGCCGCACCGACCGCAGAACCGGCAAGACCACCATCGTCACCATCTACGCCGTCACCAGCCTCCACCCGGACGGATCACCCACGCCCAGCTCGCCGCCCTGATCCGCGGCCACTGGAGCATCGCAGCCCTGCACCACCGCGAGGACGCCTCCCGCAGCCGGACCGGCACCGCACCCCGGATCATGGCCAGCCTGCGCAACCTGGCCATCGGCCTGGCCCGCCTGATCGGCTGGACCAACATCGCCGCCGCCACCGACCACTACCGCCGCCACCCCGCCGACGGCCGTCAGCTACTCGGTTTCACAACATGAGAACACTTCGGCCCTGGGTCACGGTGAGGGAGTCGGCGCAGGTCACAGCTTGATCGCGTACGGCGTGACGGTCCCTTGACATGCAACCGGACAAACGCCTCGAGCGACTCGTCGTTCGAGGCGCTTGATGGCCAAATGCCCGGTGCTGGCCCGGGTATCGGCGCGGCACATGCGCTCCCTAGCGAACGGCTACGTGACCACGCCGAACGGCTGCGCGGCATCGCCGACAGTCACGACCGCACCGGGATCACCCTGAAGCACCCGACACCGTGAGCGGAGCAGCAGACGAGCGCGACCGTCGAGGCCGGCGTCCCCCGCAACACCCTCACCCAGCGCCACCTCGACCTGAAGAACGAGTTCTCGGCCACGACCCCGAAACCGGCCGCGATGAGCAGCAGCCCGGCGATCATTGAGCGGCGCAGGCCGAGCCGGTCACCTGCCCAGCGTGTGAGGGGCAGTTGGGCGCAGACGACCAGCAGGGAGGACAGGGCGAACAGCCAGGACAGGGCTGTCTGGGAGCCGGTCGCGCACTGCACCTCGTCCGGCAGGGCGAGGTAGAGCTGGTTGTAGGCGAGCAGATAGGTGCCGTAAGCGCAGCACAGGGCGAGGAAGCTGCGGTTGCGCAGCAGTACGCGCGTGCCGCCCGCTGCCGGGTGCGCACTCGGCCGGGGATGTGCTGCGGCATCAGCCATACGTGCCCGGCCAGGACGAGGACGAAAACGGCGGCTCCGGCGAGGCAGGTCGTGCGGAAGTCCACGGCGAGCAGCAGGGCGCCGAGCAGCGGGCCGATGAAGGCACCGGCCTGTCCGGCCGCGCTCAGCAGAGCCAGCACCCGAGTACGTGAACCGTGGCCCTCCTCCTCCCTGATCATTGCCTGCCGGGCCACTTCGGACTCCACCGCCGGTGAGAACAGTGCGGCGGCGAAGCCGATCAGGAGCACCGCGCCGACCACCGTCCAGGTCTGCTCCGCGTACCCCAGCCAGGCGAACCCGGCGACCCGCAGCACGCAGCCGGTCAGCACGATCGGGCGTACGCGGTCGCTCCGGCACCGTCTGCGCCGTCCCGCTGAGAAGGTCCGTGGGCGCTCCGGGGTGGGACGACGCCCGCTGCCTCAGCCGCGGGATGCGTACTCCACCGGCCCCCGTGACCGCGAGCGCCCCGAGCAGGGCCCAGGACGGCGGCCTGGGCGAGGACGGCCCAGGGGGCGCGTTCGGCATACGGCTGGTTCTCGGCATCGTTGCGGGACATCAAGAGATGAGTCCCGCAACGACCGTCAGCAGGATGTCGCTACCGAGGCCACTGCGCCGAGGCGGCCGGAGTGGGCGGTTACCTGGTCTTGAACCGGTCCGGACGCACGAAGTCCAGGCCTTCGATGGTCTGCTTGCCGAGCGCCTCGTGTGCGGCGATGTGGCCATAGCCGGTCGCCATCTTGAAGCCCTTTCCGGAGAATCCGGTGGCACAGTAGACCCTGCTGTTCTCGTCCAGCCAGCCGAGGAGAGGATGCCTGTCCTCGGTGAAAAGGTCGGGGAAGGCGTCGGAGCGCACGATGGTGGGGATCAGGCCGGGGAAGAAGTCGGTGACGATATCGGTGACCTTCTCGACCTCTTGCGGGGTGAGTTCCCTGGGCACGGAGTCCGGGTCGGGGGTTTCCCTTCCGCGTCCGTCCAGCGGTCCGTCCACCGATGCCTTGACCGTCACGCCATCGACGGCGGGTGCCCCGTACATGGAGCGATCGTCGTACAGCCGGCTGAAGATGGGGAATTTCTCCGGCGAGAACTGCGTGCCGTCCTGAGCGATGAACCAGGTCAGGACGATCCGATGGGTTTCCGTGACAGCCTTGAGGTGGTCGGGCATGAGCCTTCGGGACCAGCCGCCCGAGGCGACGATGACCTTCTCGAACGTCCAGGTTCTGTCGCCCGAGGTGACGACCACGCCGTGGTCGGTTTCGGTGATGCTGTCCACGGGTGTGTTCTGAAGGACGGTGGCACCGTTCGCCCGGGCCGCCGCGACGGCAGCGCTGACGGCGCGGTCGGTGCGCAGAACGCCGGCGCGGGGGTCGTAGACGGCGCAGTCGTCGGGGCGGAGGTTGTGCTGGGGGTAGCGTTCCGCCAACTCCTCCCGGCTCAGGACGCAGTGCTCGGCTCCGTTGATGCGCGTTGTCTCGAGGAGGCTGTTGATGAAGTCACTGTTCGCCGTCCCGATGGACAGCCCCCCGGTGGTCGTGAGGATGTCCTGCCCGGTTTCCGCTTCGAGCTCGGCCCACAGGCCGCGGGAGCGTTCGATGATGGGGTAGTACTCGGGCCTGCCGAGGTAGACCATGCGGAACAGGCGGGTGTCCCCGCCCACGGCACTGCGGCCGTGGGCCGGGGTGGCGGCCTCGAAACCCACTACCGAGTCGGACAGCCGCGAGGCCTGCCACAGGGCCATGCTTCCGATGCTGCCCAAGCCGATGACTGCGAGTTGTGCGTCCATGAGAGCAGTCTCCTTTTCGTTTACTCGTGAAGTCCGGCGAGCCTGCTGCCGAATCGGGCCAGCAGTGAGGTCGTGCTGGAACCCCTGCGCTCTTCCCACTGGTCGGCAATACCGAAGAGGCGGTACATGGCGTGAACGCCCAGCCAGCGGATGGGTTCCGGTTCCCACTTCCGTGCCCGGTAGCCGACCCAGGGAAGGGTGGTCCGTTCGGTTTCCTTCTCGAAGGCGAGCTCCACGAGCGTCCTGCCGCCCACGTAAGCCGACGTGACGCCGTGTCCCGCGTAGCCGGTGGACGATCCGATCCCCGCTGCCGGATCCCAGTGCACGCCGCCGTTCCAGTCACGCGTGACACCCAGGACTCCCGACCAGGCGTGGTCCGCCTCGAAGGGGATGGCCGGGAAGAAGGTACTGAGCTTCTGCGAGAGCAGGTCAATGGTGGACTGGGCGGTCGCACCAGCTCCCCCGGTGCCGGACCCGAACCGGTAGGGGACACCGCGGCCCCCTATCGCGATACGGCCGTCCGACGTCCGCTGGGCATAGATGAACGTGTGCGCGCAGTCGCTGAGACACTGCAGCCCGTCCCAGCCGATCTCTTGCCACGCCTCCTCCGACAGAGGTTTGGTCACGATCAACGAGGAATTGACCGGGATCAGGCTCCGGCGGCCGAGCAGACGTCCCGAATAGCCTTCGGTGCAGACGAACGTCTTGGCCGCGGTGACGCGTCCGTTGGCCAAGGTGAGGATCTTGCCCCCGACACTGTCCACCCGGCTGCCCTCGAAGATCCTGACCCCCATGGAGGTCAGGGTGTCGGCGAGGCCGTAGACGAGTTTCGCGGGGTGGAACCGCGCGCAGTGCTTGTAGAAGAGCCCGCCGTAGACGGTGGAGATGTTGATACGGCTCCGGAACTCGTCCCGGTCGAGCATGTGGACTTCGTCGTCAGCCAGCCCGTACTTCTGGTCGGCATCGCGTCTGGCCACCAGCCGGCCCAGCCCCGCCCGAGTGTGGGCGGCGACGAGTGCGCCGCCCTTGTGCTGATCGGCGTTGATGCTTTCGGCCTGGAGGATGTCCAGGACGGCGTCGACGCCGGCGACGAATTCCTGCTGCAGTGCCCGGCTCGCTTCCAGCCCTCCCCCGGCGCGGGCGAAGGTGGCACGGTTTCCCGGAGGCATTGCCGAGAGCCAGCCACCGTTGCGTCCTGATGCGCCGTAGCCGACCTGTTCGGCCTCGAAGACGGCGACGGAGAGTGACGGTTCGAGCTTCTTGGCGAAGTACGCCGCCCACAGGCCGGTGTAGCCGCCGCCGACTATGGCCACGTCGACGGAGTCCTGGCCGGTGAAGCGGGGGAATGAGGGCTTCTTGTCGGCCAGTTGGGCCACCCAGAAGCCGAGTTCTCCGTTTCGGGGTGGTGCCGCAAGGGCGTTCATGGTGTGTCCTTCATCTGTCTCTGGGAACCGCGTGGGCCGCTGCTGGAAGGCGGTGTGGCCGCCGTCGACGGGGTGCGTTGCCCCGGGGATGTACGAGGGCTCCGACGACGCGAGGAAGAGGACGGCGTCGGCGATCTTTTCGGGAGTGGCGAGGCGCTGGAGCGGGATCTGCCCTTCACGCTTACGGCGGGTGGCCTCTGGGTCGGACCTGCGCCGGAAGGACGCGTCGATGACTTGGTCGACGCTGTCTTGCATCGCGTCGTCCAGCATGATCGGCACCGGGGTGTCGATCATGCTGGACGAGGGCGTCGAGTGCCTGTTGAAGCCGGGCCACCGCCGCACTGCTCATGATTGGCTCGCCGCTACACAGCGGTGCAGATCACCTGGATCTCGACAGGGGTGTTGAGCGGTAGTCCGGCGACACCGATCGCGGTGCGAGCGTGCCGTCCGTTCTCGCCCAACACCTCGATGAGCAGTTCACTGGCCGCGTTGGCGACGTTCGACTGCTCACCGAAGTCCGGCGTACTGGCCACGAAGACCAGCATCTGCACGATCCGGACCCGGTCCAGCTCGCCCACCGCCTGCACAGCGGCGGCGAGCGCGTTGAGCGCGGCATGGCGCGCGAGCTCCTGCGCCGTCTCCAGCTCCACGTCCCGGCCGACAACGCCCTGCCCCAGCAGCTCGCCGTCCTGGAACGGGAGTTGGCCGGAGAGGTGGATGGTGGAGCCCACCGTCCGGTGGGGCACGAGGTACGTGGTGCCGGCGAGGACGGGTAGCGTCAGCCCCAGGGCATGGAGCCTTTCCGAAGCCGAGTCACCCTTGACGGTTTGACGCAAGGGCAGACTCACGCCGCCACCGCCTTGCTGCGGATCATTTTCTCGGTTCTCCGCTCGGGTGTCAGGGGCGCGGCAGGCCGAAGAGGACCGGGAGGTCGGCGATGTCGGTGATCCGCTCGTATCCGAGCCAGTGCTCGTCGTGTTCGAAGCCGCGGTCGACGTACACCTTGTTCTTGATGCCCATGATGGCCGCGGAGCGATGGTCGTACATCGGGCTCGCGGAGACGTGCACGAGCTCGTCGGGTGTCACGCCGAGCTTGTCGAACATGTACTCGAAGGCGCGGAGCCGTGGCTTGTAGACGCCCATCTCCTCGGCGCTGATGACGACCTCGAAGGGGGCCTTGAGGTTCTCCGCGAGGCGTACGGCATGCGCGGTGTCGCTGTTGGTGATGATGACGAGCGGGACAGCCTCGGCCAGGCGGTTCAGCGCCTCGGTGACACCGGGGTACGGGCCCCAGGTGGGGATGCGCTCGTACACCGCCCGCGCCTCGTCCTCGCGGTACTCCAGGCCGACCTTGTGCAATGCACGCTCCATGGAACGCGCGACGACCTGGTGGAACGGCTGGTACGCGCCCGTGCACTCGTCGATCCGGTACGCCTTGCAGATCCGCAGGAACTCATCGGCGACCTCGGCCGGCAGCCGGTCGCCCAGGACCTCACGCATCGCGTCGTTAATGCTGAACTTGATCAGCGTGCCGTTCATGTCGAACGTCACGAACTTGGGCTTGACGTCGAATCCCATCTGGTCCTCCTAGTGCTTCAGTGGAGCAACCTGGCGCTCCGGTCGATTGTCGACCATTCTGCTAGTCGATTGTCGACCAAATGGGACTCGACTGTCAACCACGTCGGAGGAGTGCCTCAGACAGAACCGGCGCTGATCCACTGCCGTATGAAGGAGGTGATCCGCCGGGTCGGGCGCAATCGGCTCTCAGTCGAGGTCGGCTCCGAGTCCGTGCGGACCGGCAGAGCGCCGGAGAGACGGAGGTGGCCGGCCCGGCATCAGCCTGACAGCCAAACGGCGCCACTCGAGACGCCGACCTGTCGCCGCGACCCGTGAGCCGGATGGGGCACGGCTGTGAATTCAGGGAGCTCCGTGCCGGACAACCAACTTGAGGTGTGGATGCAAACCAGTGGAGGTAGAGTCGACAAACGACCAAGTGGTCGACAAGCACCGAGGGAGGCCAACGGGGTGGACCACAAGTTCGAGTGGCAGGAGCAGCGGACGACGACGCCGGACGGCGTCTACCGCGTGCTGCGTGCCGCCATCCTCGACGGGACCGTACCTCCTGGTGGACAGCTGCGCGAGGCGCACATCGCCGCAGATCTCGGGATCAGCCGGTCCCCGCTGCGCGAGGCGCTGACCAAGCTGGAGGAGGAAGGGCTCGTCGTCAAGATCCCCTACCGCGGGGCGTTCGTCGTAGAGGTGAGCGCTCGCGAGGTCGCTGAGATCGACTCGGTCCGGCTACGTGTCGAACCCTACGCCGCCGAGCTCTCAGCCGAAGCACTACGCGGTCCTGAGCGGCCGCAGTTGCTGCAAACTGTCGAGGATCTCCGCCGGGCAATGGAGAAGGACGACATCCCGGCCAGCATCGACGCACACCTTCGCTTCCACAGGCTGTTCTACGATCTCTCGGGGCACGGCATCCTGCAGAGTCTCTGGAACGGCTGGGAGACCAAGCTGCGCCTCTACCTCAGCGTCGATCACCGCACTTACAGCGACGACCCGCATCAATTGGTCGTCGAGCACGAGAGGTTGGCCGCGGTTGCCCTGGAAGGCGACACCGACGCGTTCCGCCAGGAACTGGCTGCCCATTTCCCAATGGGACTGCGAGCCCAGACGGGAGATCCAGGGGAACGCACGCCCCGGCATGTATGAGGCCATGCTGCCTGCGTGAAGTGTCCAAGCCCGCTCGCCACCGTGACGTTGTAGACCAATGCCGAAAAGTCAAGGATCACGCTCGCACTGTCAACGCGATCTTGTAGTGGATCTTGAGTGAGGGTTGCCGGTCGCCGGCGCGGTGGGACGGGTAGGGGGCGACGGGGCGCTTACGGTTGCGGGATAGCTGCGCGGGCGGGTCCGCTCTTCCAGGAGACGGCGGGTCGCGGCGGCCTTGTGTCATACGCGCGGTTCTCCCGCGGCGCGGTCGGCGTCGACAACACCTGCCTGCGGGTCATCACGGCGATACCTGCGCGGCCCCTATCCGGGCGAGTTAGGGGCGTCTTCCAGGACCGAGCGCCCCGGCAGCACCACAGCGCTCTTGACCTGCCACAGCAGGTCGGCGCCCGTCGCCGTGGCTGCGAGTCACGGTGGAAATCCGGGACGCCTCGCCGAAGCCGGTGAGGCAGTTCATGACCCACGCGAGCTGCCTTCCGCGTCACGGTCGTCTTCCTACCGGATCCGCCTTCCAGGCGGATCCGGATCGGCTCGACCATCCGTTGCAACCGCTCGACGATCCCGCCGCCGTCAGCGATCGTCATGCGGACAGGTGTGCTGCACATGCTCGTCCACGCCGAACCGCATGAGCCCGGTGAGCCGGGTCACGGCGTCGACCGTCGCTTCCAGCAGCGGCGGACCGAGCCGCACGCGGTGTTCCAGGTCGTGCTCGAGGCTGAAGTTTGTATTGACAGTGCTCGACGGGCACGCATATGGTCGACAAACGACAATACGGTGGCTGTTTAAGCCATCATGCGGCGTTTCGCCCCCACTGTTACTCGAGAGGAGAACCGAGTACAGATGATCACGATTCATACGAAGCGGGCTCTCGTGGCCAACTGCGAGGGTTTGCGCCCTGTGCCGTCCGCGGCGGTGGCGCAGTGAGTCGGCCCGTGGCTTCGGCAGCGAACATCGGCTCGGCTTCCAATCGGCTCCAGGCCTTGGGTCTGGATCTTCCCGGCCTCGCTGGCAATCCGTACTACGTGCACCACCGGACGCTGGGCTCCAGCATCTACATTTCGGGCCAACTGCCTTACAAGGACGGTTGGCTGCTGGGCCAGGGCATTGTCGGCCGGGACGTCGAGCTGGAGACGGCGCAGGAGCTCGCACGCCATGCCGCGCTCAACGCGCTCGCCGCCGCTGTGCAGGCGGTGGGCGACCTGGACCGGGTCCGGATCGTGCAGATGCTGGTCTTCGTGGCCAGCACGCCGGACTTCGGTCAGCAGTCGAACGTCGCCAACGCGGCCAGCGAACTGCTCATCGAGGTACTGGGCGAGAACGGACGGCACGCCCGCACCGCGATCGGTGTCGCCGGACTACCGCTCAAAAGTCCGGTCGAAATCCAGATGGTCTGCACCGCGGTGTAGGCCGGGGCACGACGGTGGTGTGGCGTGAGCACGCGCGATGTCGCGGGCCGCGCGCGTTCGACATCCAGGGGGAGTCAGCACCCGCGCCCCTCGATCATTCCAGGCAGAACCACAAGGAGGGCAGCGTGAACCGGCTGCAACGAGCACTCGACGCTCTGGCCGAGCGGATCGACACCCCCGCGCCGATCGTGCTGGTCGACGTCATGCAGGGCAACATCGAGCGCATCCAGGGCTTCGCCGACCAGCACAACCTCAAGGTCAGGCCGCACGTCAAGACGCACAAGTGCGTGGAGATCGGGCGACGCCAGATCGAGGCCGGCGCGGTCGGCATCACCGCGGGCAATGTCGGTGAGGCCGAGGTCTTCGCCGCGGCCGGATTCGACGACATCTTCCTCGCCTACCCGATCTGGGCCGCAGGAACGAAGAAGCCCCGGATCCGCCGGCTCGCCGAGTCCGCCCGGCTGCGGGTCGGCGTCGACAACGTCGCGGCGATCGAGGCCCTCGCCGACGCGATGGGAGACGAACCGGACCGCCTGCAGGTCGTGATCGAGGTCGACTGCGGCGCCCGTCGTTCCGGGGCGCCGCCCGAGGCCGCGGGCGATCTCGCGCTCGCCGCCCGCAAGCGCGGTCTGGTGCCGGTGGGCGTCTTCACCTATCCCGGTCACGGTGGCGCGGGCCGGGACGCTCGCCGGCGCGCCACGCAGGACCAGGAGGCCGCGCTCACCACCGCGGTACGCAGCCTCGAAGGTGCCGGGGTCACCGCGGAGGTGGTCAGCGCCGGCTCCACTCCCACCCTCGAGTTCTCCACCAGCGGCGTGATCACCGAGATCCGTCCCGGCGAGTATGTCTTCGGCGATCTGAACAACGTCCGGCTGGGCTCCTGCACGGAGGACCAGATCGCGCTGTTCGTCGCCAGCACCGTAGTCAGCGACTGGGTCCCCGGCCAGGTCATCGTCGATGTGGGCAACAAGGCCCTCAGCAAAGAAGGCAGCCCCGAGATCGGCTACGGCGGCATCGCCGGCACGAAGGCGGTCCTGTCCAAGGTCAACGAGTACCACGGGTTCCTTCCGCTGCCGGACGGCGAGTTCCGCCCCAGCGTCGGCACCGTCGTACCGGTGGTGCCCAACCACGTATGCCCGGTAGTCCTCGGTTTCGAGGAACTGATCGTCACCGACAGCACGGGCACGTCGCTGCAGCGCTGGCCGGTCGACGCCCGCGGATTCCTCAACTGACCGGCCCCGGGGACGAAACTCCGTGGCCGAGCCCGCAACCCGACCGACCTCCCCCGCAAAGGAGTGCCTGACATGAGACTCAACAACGTGGCGGCCTTGATAACCGGCGCCAGCAGTGGCATCGGGGAAGCCGTGAGTTCCCACTTCCGCCGCGAGGGCGCGCGGCTCCTGCTCACCGGCCGCAGGGAGCGGCTCGACAGCGCTGAGCCCGACGACCTGTACGTTCCCGGAGACCTCAATGACGAGACGTTCGTCGAGCACCTGGCCAAGCAGGCCGCCGAGTCCTTCGGCACCGTCGACGTCGTCGTCCTCAACCACGGCCTGCAGGCTGTCAGTCCGCTCACCGAGATGGCCTACGACGACGCGAAGAACGTGCTCGAGAGCAACCTGCTCAGCGCGTTCCTGGTGATGAAGCACTTCGCGCCGCTGATGCCCTCCGGAGGAGGCTCGTTCGTCTGCGTCAGTTCACGGCTGGGCATGGTCGGCATGTCCGGGCAGGTCTTGTATTCCGCCGCCAAGGGGGGCCTCATCATGCTCGCCAAGGGCGCGGCGATCGAATGGGCCCCGCGCAACATCCGTGTCAACGTCGTCGCTCCCGGTCTGACCGCCACCCCGATTATCGAAGCGGCGTTCCAGCGCCGGCCCGACCCCGAGGGCTACCGCCGCGAGCGCGAGAGCCAGATCCCGCTCCAACGCCTCGCCACCCCTGAAGAGGTCGCAGACGCGGTGCTCTTCTTCGCATCGTCGGAGTCGTCGTACGTGACCGGATCGGTCCTGACCGTTGACGGCGGGTACACGGCTTTCTGAACACCCCTGCTGGGCATCACCACCAGCAATGGGCTGAACGGACCTGTTCTCCGTCTCGCCTTCTGCCTCGGGCGACCGCTGATTGCAGCATGACCGATCGATCACGAGTCGAGCGCATGCCCCGATCGCCGTACTCGAACTGCGCCACCCACAGTGCGCCCGTGCCGACAACCGCATCCGCTCCACCCCGGCACCAGCCGCAACGCGTCGCCAGTCTCGGTACATCGGGAACGGGCCGCGCCACGAGTACATGCCAGACGCCGCTCGGCAACGGCTCATCCTTCTCAAGCCCAAAAAGGAAAGACATGCCGCTCCTGAAGGCCATCGACACCAATCCCTCCTTCGCGCCGCGCGAGTCCGGCCCGCTCCCGGAACGCCTGATTTCCGGGAACCCCGCCTTCAAGACCTGGGCCCAGGACGTCGCCCGTGGGGAGACGATTCATACGGGCGTCTGGGAAGCGACGCCCGGCGAGACGCGCTCGATCAAGGGCGAGACCTACGTGACCGTGATGTGATGCCGATGCCGCGCGACCCGATCGTCTTCGAGACCTCTCGCGAAGCTACCTGCTGAGTAAGGTCGCCGGGGCCGATGGACCGCTCGGCACGTCCCTCAGCCGAAGGCCCGGCTCTGCCTCATCCCTCACGAGTGCCTTCATGCTGCGGCTCTGGTGAGGACCGCCGCCACCCTGCTGGTCACCGCCTGCGACGGCTCCAGCTTCCCCACCGCCGCTCACCTGGCCTTCTAGCCAGCGTCGCCCCGACAACAACGTCGTCGGGGACTTCGATCCACGGCGAATACGCGCCCGAAGCAGCCATCCGGCAACGCAAGCGGGCGATGCCTTCTGTCCGCGTTCGCCGCCCTGCACGATCCCGCCTCCCGCATTTGCGGAGGTAAAGCCCCCGCACTGTTGGTCCCACGTCCCTGGATGAGGAGTATTGCCATGATCGATCGTAGAGCACTTCTGCGCGGAGCAGGCGGCCTGGCCGCCCTCGCCGCTCTTCCCTCCCTCGCCGCCTGCGGCACCGGCACCAGCCGGAGCTCGTCCGCCAGTGGTGGCGGCGGCGCCGGCGGCGGCGGCGGCGGTGGCGGCAAGACGGTGGCCGTCCGTAACAGTGGCGGGGCCTATGGCGAGGCCCTGAAGAAGGCGATCTACGATCCGTTCACCCAGGAGACCGGGATCACCGTCCAGGTCGCCAACCTCGATGGCGCGCAGGTGCTGGCCCAGATCAAGCAGGGTCGTCCTCAGGTCGACCTCATCGACAACTCGATGATGGACCATGCCAAGTTCGTCCGTGAGAACGCTCTGGAGC
>NZ_JBEFAK010000009.1:0-300360 GCF_040137845.1 Nonomuraea sp. B19D2
TCGACACCGACCACTCCATCCACGACCGGGAGGAGGGGGAAACCCGGCCGCGCACCGCATGATCCCGGACGCCAAAGACTCAGGTCACGAACCTACAACCGCGTGTCGCGAGTTAACCAGCAGGATCTGGGCCCTGACCAAAACCGTGTTCGAGCGGACCGGCCTCGACAGCGGCCGCACCAACGCCCCGCCCACCTGCTGGTACTGCATCCCGAAGGCCCTGGAGGAGTGCCCCATGCTGCGTGACGATTTCTCCCTCTACACGGTGGCCATGGCCACTCCGGCCGGAGTGCTGGCCGACATGTACCGGCCCGGGATCCTGCGCGGCTTGGAACCCGCTGGGCACAACGTCTTCGTCGCCTGGGACGACTACCAGCACCACCGGTACGCGCTGGCCGCCGCCCAGGTGGTCGAGCTGCACGGCATGCAGCCCGTGTGCCCTTAGGGCGGCCCTGCCCCCACCTGGCGTGAGGGCTCCAAGACCGGGAGCACGAACACCATGCCCGTAAAGCGCTCGGTGCCTCTGGTTGTGGCCGCAGCGCAACATCCACACAGTTGACGTGCGATCACCAGCAGTACCCGTATGCTCGCCATCTACTCGACCGACCGGAAGACCACCATGACCGATGCCCTGATAGACGCGCTAAACGACGCTTTCCCTGACCGGCCACTGCGGATAGGGACCCGCAGCTCGCCCATGGCCAAGCACCAGGCCAGCGACGTCCGCGACCGCATCCAGAAACGCATCCCCGGCCTGGACGCCGAGCTGGTCCCCATGCAGACCAGCGCCGACCTGTGGCCGGGCGACCTGGCCGAACTGGGCGGCAAGGGCAACTACACCAAGGAGATCGACCGCGCCCTCATGGCCGGGCAAGTCGATATCGCCGTCCACTGCATGAAGGACGTGCCCGGCGACGTCCCCCTCCCTGCGGGGCTTGCGTTCGGGTGCCTACCTTGAGCGCGAGGACGTGCACGACGTGCTCGTCACCCGCGACGGCACCCCGCTGGCCGGCATCCGAGCAGGCTCCGTGATCGGCACCAGCTCCGTCCGTCGGCGGGCGCAACTCCACATGTACCGGCCCGACCTGCGCAGTGAGCGCATCAGGGGCAACGTCAACAGCCGCCTGGACAAGCTCGACAAGGACCCGCAGTACGACGGGCTGATCCTTGCCCGCGCCGGCCTCAGCCGGATAGGCGCCCTCGACCGGCACATCGAGGTCCTGCCAATCGAGTTCCACCCGGCGGACAGCGCGATCGTCAGCATGGTCCCGGCCGTAGGTTCCGGAGTGATCGGCATCCAATCCCGGCAAGCCGACATCCTGATCATGCAGCTCCTCGACGAGCTCAACCACCCCGCGACGGCCGCCCACATCCTGGCCGAGCGAACGATGCTGCACATGCTGCGCGGCCATTGCAACAGCCCGATCGCTGGGCACGCGAGCACGACCCCGGACGGCCAGATGTCGCTGTACGGGATGGTGTTCAACCGCGACGGCTCTCAGTTCGTGCGCTCCCACCTGTGGGGCGACCCGGCCGACCCTGCCACCCTCGGTTCCCGCGTCGCCTCCGACCTGCTCCACCAGGGCGCCCGCTACTTGATCACGGCGACTCGTAAATGACCGCTGACATGCCGCGCTCTACTGATGCCGCTTTGGAGGGCTGCGCGATCACGGCCCACTTACTGGCGGCCGACCAGGCGGGGCGCTGGCTTCTCCTCCGCACCGCGCGTGACCACAGCCGGTGGCAGTTCCCGGGGGGACGAGTGCTCCCCGGCGAACGCCCACGCGAGGCGGCGCAACGCGAGGCGGCCGAAGAGACCGGTCTCGACTTGCCAGCGACCGACTTCCTGATCGCCTCGTGGGTCTCCGGTGAGCAGCGTGACCGCATCGCCTTCCTGTTCGCCACCCGGACCCTACTCAATCCCGATCTGCAGGCCATCAAGATCGACGGCAAGGAGGTGGACTCCTGGTGCCTCGTCGCGCCTGAGCCCGCGAATCTGCCGGTTCATCCGTTGCTGGCTGAAAGGCTGTCCGTCATCAACACGGTGGGGCCGGGCCAGTACATCGAGCAGAGGCCTCAGAAACGCGAAAAGCGCCTCGCCCCTCCCGAATAAAGCTTCTGGAGGAGGAACGGGGCGCTCTCGCGTGTTCGGTGACTACTGGTTCCGCCGGGAGGTCCGGTCGCGGGGTGTGCCGGGCCTTCCAGCCGGGGACCCCACTAACGCTAGCTGTAGTGCTTGCGGAAATATGAAGCGATCACAGCCTCACCTGGGAGATTCCATGAGGAAGAGCGCACCAGAAGAACTCCGGACCGAGATGGTCCGCATGTACGAGGGCGGCATGAGCATCCGCGCCATCGGCCAAGCAACCGGCAGGAACTACGGAGGCGTCCACAAGATCCTGGAGGACAGAGGCATCACCTTCCGGTCGCGCGGCGGCAACCGGAAGAAGACCACAGCGGCAGCAGTTGGCGGCAACTAGTGCTGCGAAATGTCCGGCAAATGCCCGGCTGCGGCCCTGGTCCGGGTCCTTTCCGGAGGCGAAACTGCTGTCAGCCCGGCTTTCGGGTCACCAGAAGCGGACATGCGTCTGCGCTGTTAGAACCGAATAAGGAGACGACCGTGCGTACGAAAATCATGCGGATAGGACAAGTGGCCATCGCCGCAACCGCGACGGCTCTAGCCATGACCGCACCTGCACAAGCCCACACGTCCAGGGCGGGAAACGATTGGGGCTTCGCGGAGATCAACTCCAATCACACGGAGCTGACTGTCTGCAGGATCCTCGGAACCTACCCCGATTCCGACGTCTGGGGCACGGTGAGGTACAGCGGCGGCACTCTCATCCGCTATGACGCGCCGACGCTCAGCGGCATTTGCCGAATCCACCCCCTGCGGTCCAACCCCACCGAATTCAGATTCTGCTGGCGGCCTTCAGGAACGAACAACCAATGTACGGCGTGGAAGGGCGAGTGACCTCTCCTGCAGTTTCTGTCCTTCTTGGTCCGTGAGGCTGCGGACCTTGACCGGTCGCGCCACCTTGCCTCCCAGCCACCGGTCGAACATGGTCAGGACTAGCTGCGCAAACGCGAAAAGCGCCCCGCTCCTCCACAAGGGAGACACCGTTGGCGAAGTAGATCAAACAGAAGCGGCCCCATGATCACCTCTGTGATCATGGGGCCGTTGTTGTCGTTCTTGCTCGCGGATGGAGTTGTGGGTGTCGCTGCGTTCGACTGGTTCAGATCAGATCCCGGCGGCCACCCTGACGGTAGCTCGCGCAGCTGGGCTTCCCCCCGTAACGTGGAGACCGAACCAAGAGAGGTTTGGTCGTGGCAGGAACCACGAGGCGTCGCTTTGATCCGGAGTTCCGGGCCGGAGCGGTGAGGATCGTCAAGGAGACCGGCAAACCCGTCGCTCATATCGCGCGGGATCTGGGTATCAACGAGTACACGCTGCACAACTGGGTGCAGATGGATCGGCACGCCACAGGGCAGGCCGGGCGCGACAGCAACGGGGGCGGCAAGCTGAAGGAGTCCGAGCAGGAGGAGCTGGCGCGGCTGCGGCGGGAGAAAGCCGAGCTGGTCAAGCAGCACGCCGAGGAGAAGGCCGCCTGGGAGAAGGAGCGTGCCGAGCTGGAGGACGAGCGTGATGTCCTCAAACGATCCGTGGTCCTATGGGTCAAGGACTCGCTGAACCGATAACCGTGGTGGAGTTCATCGAGTCCCAAAGGGCCGAGTTTGGCGTCCCCCACAAGATCTGCTTTCGTGCGCTGGGAGTATCGCCCTCGTGGTTCTACAAATGGAAGAACCGCAGGCCGACAGCTCGGGAAGAGCGGCGCGCCCATCTGGACGAGGAGATCAAACGGCACTTTGCCGCCTCCGGCGGCACCTACGGATCGCCACGTATCACCCAGGACCTGAGGGTCGAGGGCTGGAAGCTGTCGGAGAACACCGTGGCCAAGCGGATGGCCGAGCTCGGCTTGGCCGGGCGGAGGCCGAAGAAGCCGCGTTCGCTGACCCGGCAGGGCAAGCGGCCGGCTGCGCCGGATCTGGTGCGGCGCAAGTTCACCGCGGTCTCTCCGGACGTGCTGTGGGTCGGCGACGTCACGATGATCCGCACCGATGAGGGACCGCTGTACTTGTCCTCGGTCGAGGAACTGTTCTCCCGCCGGCTGCTCGGCTACGCCATGTCCGAGCACCATGACGCGGCGCTGACGGTCGCATCGCTGCAGATGGCCGTGGTCACGCGCGGTGGTGACGTGGATGGGGTGACCTTCCATTCGGATCGCGGGTCGGAGTACACCGCCGCCCGCTACCAGGCCGAATGCCGCAAAGCACGGGGTGGTGCAGTCGATGGGCCGGGTCGGGTGCGCGCTCGACAATGGGGCCGCCGAGTCGCTCAACAGCACACTGAAGGTCGAGTTCATATACCGGCACCGCTTCCGCACCCGCGCTGAGGCCCGGCTGAAGATCGCGACCTGGATCGCGGACTTCTACAACGTCAAGCGCAGGCACAGCGCCAACGACGGGCTGCCGCCTGTCACATTCGAACGTCAGATGATCGAGAAGAGGCAAGCATCAATGGCCCTACTGAGAGCCGCTGTGGCATAGGACCGTCTCCACGGTTTGAGGGGATTGACAGTGGTGGTGGATGCTGCCGTGAGCAAGTGCGGTTGATCAATCACTCCAAATTCGTTGGACGTCTGTCGAACATTCTGCGACCATCCGCACGGTGACAGATGAAGCTGATCAACAGACGTCGTTCCCCACCAGTTCGAAGCAAGTGCGCTTTGTCGAGTTGTCGAGCGCCGCGATGTCCGCTCTGCTCGATGGGGATCTGCCCGCAGCCAGTGACACGGCTGGGGTCGCGCTGACTGAGTACTTCATGACAGATAGAGCGCGGTGGCTGTGGCAGGTTCGGCTCGACCAGATGGCCGCCGATCCCCGCCACGCGCAGTGGATAGCGCGGCAGGCGGTGACCGGGCCTGAAGGTGTCGTCATCGGTCATGCCGGATTTCACGGACCGCCCGATGAGGCGGGCATGGTGGAGATCGGCTACGCCGTCGCTCCTGACTTCCGCCGCCAGGGCTATGGCCGAGCCATCCTGATCGAGCTGTTGCGCCGGGCCGCGGCCGAACCGGAGGTCAAGACCGTACGGGCGACGATCAGTCCCGACAATGTGGCGTCCCTGGCCACGATCGCCGGCTTCGGCTTCGTCCAGGTCGGCGAAGATTGGGACGAAGAGGAAGGTCTCGGACTCATCTTCGAAGTCCCCGCCAACCGCAGCTGCTAGGTGCAACCAACCCGGTGAAGGTTACCGGTCACAGCATCCCGAGCCCCGCCCTCATCCTGTTGCTTTCAGCGGTGAAGCTGGCTCGGCATACAGCTCCTAACACAGGAAAGGCCCCGTGATCACGGGGCCTTTCCTGTTCGGTGTACTTCGCCAACAGCGTCTCCACAAGGGAGAAGCGGGGCGTTCCCGTTTCGATTGGCGGCTTACCGCTGCGAGTCAGGCAGGGTCCGGCCGCGGGGTGTGCCGGGCCTTTGAAGCCAGCCACCGCCGCCAGCGCGGTCGGCAACAGCGGCAGGCTGATCGCCTCAACCCAGTCGGGCAGAAACGCGATCACCGACGGGTCGTCGACGACCGCCTGCAGCACCGCCATACCGGCGACACCAGCCAGGTAGGACGCCAGGGTCATCGCCTTGACCTTGGTCTCGACGGGCGGCTTCGAGTAGGTAACGGGTTCACCGTGCATGTGCCCCTCCTTAGGGACAGCCCGCCATCACGGCGGGGGATCTGCGGGAAGGTTGAAGATCAGACGCGGGGCGGCCACGACCACTGACCGTGGTCCGGGCCCTCGGTACGCGACGTCGCCCAGTACGAGTTGTTGCCGTCGAGGAACACCTGGAGGTTCACGGTCCTCTCGGCGCCCTCGAACGTGCGGACCACGATCGCCGGGTAGACCTCGCCGAGCTTGACGGGGGAACGGACGACGCTCTGGCCGCCGAACGACTGCATCGACTCCAGGTTGATCATGCTGACGTCGTGGCCGGACAGCTTGTAGTGGACGATCCGGCCGAGCGTGGGCTTCGGGGTCGTCTCGGTGGGGGTGGACATGGGTCCTCCTTGGAAGGTCGTGCCGAAAGCGGAATCGCTATCAGCGGCAGACATGCTGATCTTGGCCATCGAGACCCTCTCGACGACCGCCGCGGCGCTCTTGTGCGGGTTGATCATCCGTAGACGCAGCTGGTTGCGGGTATCGAGCGAGAACTGGCCGCCGATGTTCTCCTCCACGCGGCCGTTCACGTCCGCGCGGGCCGTCAGCCGCCAGGCGTCGTCCTTGAACGTGTTGCCGTCCCGGCTGTAGCGCGACCAGGCGATGTCCACCTCCGACCCCGGCGGCAGACCCCGGACCTTCACCAGGCCGTCCACGATGCACCAGCGCGAGTCGGGGGCCAGGACCGCCACACCGTCGTCCCGTGCGCGTTCGGGTCGTCGGCGTACTCGGTGTGCCAGCGCACCGCCAGCTCACCGCCGGCAGGGACGTCCTGGTCCTCACCGGCACTCAGAGAGATGACCTCGGGCACGTCTTCCTCCTGCTGCTTGATCGGGGTTCCGGCGCTGTTGATCAGCGCGGCGACGCGCGCCCGGAACGTGGACATGTTGAGGCTGTGCGGGTCGGGCTTCTGCGTGTTGACCTCCTTGTGGCCCATCACCCTGGACGCGGGCAGGCCGAACGCGCGGCACAGCTCGGCGCACAGTGCGTGGTAGGCGTCGATCTGCACGCTCGGCCACGGGCTGCGGCCGTCGTTCTCGGCCTCGATCCCAATTGACGCGCCGTTGCGGTGGTGCGGGCTCGTGCTCGGCGCGTTGTGCCAGCACCGCCCAGCGGCAACGACCCAGATCCGGCCAGTGTGCTGCAGCCAGACGTGGCTGAGCGGGCCGTCGAGCCCGGGGCGGCCGTTCACGACGATGTGCCGGTCATTCCATCCGGCGGTGTGATGGCACACCACGCCCTCGACGGAAGGCTGCGGCCCGTGCCCACGGGACTTCTACCCGCCCACCTCCGTCACCGGGAAGCCCGTCTTACGGGCGATGTCGGCGAGTTGCGTCAGCCACGGCATGTCAGTTGTCCCCCTTGGTCGTCGATTGGTCAGCCCCGGGTGAGCTGAATCAGCGCGATCACCGCGGCCGCCACCATCACCAGCAAGCCGACAATGGCGACGATCTGCTTGGTTCGCTCGGTGAGCTGGGTGCGCGTCACGGCCTCCCGCTCGATGGCGTCCAGGCGTGCCTCCATCGCCGTATAGCGGGCTTCGGCGGCCGCGCGGTCCTGCTCGACCTTCTGCGCGAGCTCCGCGTGCCGGTCGTCCACCTGGTCCAGGCGCTGCAGGATGAGCGCGGTGGAGCCATTGGTCTTCTCAAAAATCTGGACTCGATGCTGCTTGACGAGCCGGATCCGCTCCAGGTGCGCGGCCAGCCGGTCAGCGTCGGGCACGCCCGGCGTCCAGCACGTAGGCAGACCGTGCGTCTCCTGCAGCACCGCGGCCGCGCCCGGCTGCACGCTGGCCAGGGCGTCGTCCGGGTCCGGGATCCACGGCTCATGGAGCACGATGTCGAGCAACGTCGTCATGTCGTCGGGGTCGATCCCGTACTCGGCGCATCGCCACTCCCAGGTGGAGTGGGGGATGATGTGCAGGTGCGCGCCGCCGTCCGGCCGTACGCGGCTGATCCCCCACATTGGTTCGGCGCCGTAGTGGGTGGCGAGCTGGCCGGCCTGTTCTCCCCCGTTCTGCAGCAGGCTGGTCGTGCTGTAGCCGAGTTCGGCGTCCCAGACAGTCCAGATATCGGGCATGCGGGCACCCTTCTCTTTTCCGATGATCAATGGCGGTGCGCCCACCAATACAGCGCCTTGCCGCTATACACGCCGCCGCCCTGAGACCAGACGGTGCTGAAGGCGTTTTGGTTGGACAGGTCCTCGCACCAATAGAAATTCGCGCTGGCCGCGCCGTCTCTCACCGTGCAGACGGGCCCCATGTTGGACGCCATGGTCGGCCCGTAGGTGACCGTCCCACCCACGTAGCCGGGCGCGCTCACAGCAGACCCGGCGTGCACGGTGTCGTACGGATCGGCGGTGTTGGTGTCCCACACCCGGCCGCGTAGATACCAGCGGCCGGAGCTGTTGCAGTGGATGTAGGACTGCGAGCTGGAGAACCCGTCGTCATAACCGAACCGGCCATACCCCTCCGCGACGTCGAGGCCGCCGCCCTTACGGGTGGATGACGACGGCTGCCGGATGCCAAGCCGCACCAGGCCGGCGGCGACCTGCAGCTCAGCGCGGGCGGTGCCGCCCGAGTTTGTGCCGGACGTGATGAACGTCGTCGTCTCGCCGGGATAGAACCCATCGACGGCGTAGAACCGCGAGTAGTTCGTATTCCCAGCCGGGTAGAAGCGCAGGTCAAGCGTGGCGGAGTCGAGCACGAACCGCTGCCCGGTCGCCCCGCTGCGAACAACGGAGCCCGTGATGGTCTTGCCGTTGATCGCATCGGCGTGGAGCTTCGCTGCGGTGATTGCGTTCGCTGCGATCTTGTCGGCCTCGATGGCGTTGGCCTGGATGTGACCCGCCTGAATCGCCCCTGCCTGGATCAGCGCGGCCGTGATCGTATTCGCGGTGATCTTCGCATTGCCGGGGATCGTGCCGTCGATGATGTGCTCGGCGCCGTCGATCACAGCGCCGATCAGGTCCGTGTCCACCAGCGGCGACGTCGCGATCGTCGCCACCGCCGACACCGCCGACTCGTTCCCCGACCGGTCACGAGCGGTGAACCGGAACGCGCGGTCCGCGCCGTACGGCTGGCCAGGCACGACGATCGAGCCCGCAGCATCGAGGTAGCCCACCTCGGCCACGCCATCCGGCGTCAGCGGGTCGTCCATCCAGATCCGCAACCGCTCGAAGTCGGACGGCATCGACACCCCGCCGACGCCGAGCCCGTCCCACACGACGTGGATCACGCCCAGCCGCGTCGCAAGCTTCGGAGCGGTCGGCACCGGCGGCGGCGTCGCGTCGTCGGGGACGAGCTCCACCACCTGGCCAGAGAAGACGCCCTTCACCCCGCCCGAGGTCGCCCGCACCTTCCACGCGTACTCCCAGCCGACCACCAGCGGCGACACCGTCGCCATGGTGTCGCCGGACGCGGTCTGCGCGACCAACAGCCACAGCTCGCCCGCCTGGTTGCGACGGGCGTACACCTCGTATCCGTCGATGCCGAGAGCGACGCCGTTCACGTCCTGCGTGACGGCGTTCCACGTCACCGTGGCCTGCCCGGCGCGCATACCCGTGCTCATCCAGGTACGCCGCCGGCTCGACGATGAGGCCCAGCGGCGCTGCCGGAACCCGGTCCTGCGTCTCCGGTGCAGGCTCACCGCCCGAACCGCCCGACGACACCCCGCCGTCGAGAATCCCGGCCGCCTGCCTGGCCAGCCGGATCTCACGCTCCAGGAAACGGTCATTCAGGACGACGTTGCCCCCGAGCTGGCCGTCCGCGTCCACCGACAGCGTGATCTGCCGCAGACGCAGCGACTGCATCTCCCCGGCGTCGCCCGGCGCGAGCAGGTAGTCCCCCGGCTGGTAGTCCGCGAACGGCAGCCACCGCGCGAGGTTGAACAGCAGTCCGCGGGTGACCTGCACCCGCTCCTGGCCGACGCGCTCCAACGCGTTCTGGCCCAGCAGGGTAGCGGTACCGCTATCAGAGACGCCGTTCTGCGACTGGTAGGCCTCCCACCTACCCCACGGCACGACCGCGCTGGGGTTGGTCACCTCCACCGACAGGCCACCCTCGCCGCCGATCAGGATGGCCGACACGGCATCCTCCAGCGTGCCCGTGTCGGGCGCCTCGATGATGTCGCGTCCCAGCCGCAGATCCACCGGCGACGAACCGGACGCCTTGTCAGCGCCGAGCACCGTGTCCGGGTTGTACGCCTGCAAGGTGCGGCCCTGCATCCGCCAGTTGATGACGCCCTGCTCGCCCAGGTTGATCAGGACGGCTAGCAGGTCCTTGCCGGGCTCGATCGCCAGCGTCAGCGTCTTCGACCACGGGTCGCCCGCGCTGTCGTGGGTGGTCGAGAAGTCGTAGCTCAGGCCGGCCAGCGCACCGCGCGCCTTGCCCTCCTGGATGAACGTCGCGAGTATCGCCCCAGGGCTGACCGCGTTGAACGGCCGCTTGCCGTCCACCATCGACCCGTTGGGGTTCAGCACAACCTTGGGCAGCATCCACGACCAGCCCGGGGCAGTCGTACGACCTGGACCCGGCCCGGTCCGCAACGCGGCCTTCGACACCTATGGACAGCGGTGGCTGGCCTCCCGGGCCGGCATCGACCCGGCCTCCGTCATCCGCTATGAGTCGATGTACCGGCTCCACATCCGGCCGAAGTTCGGCAGGCGCAAGGTGGGGTCGATCAAGCCGTCCGAGGTGCAAGCATTCCTTGCCGAACTCTCTGAGCGGTACGAGGCCTCAACCCCAATCACGGCGCTTCTTGTCCTCCAGGGCATCCTGGATCTCGCCGTTGCCGACGAGAAGATCAAGAAGAACCCGGCGAAGGCCGAAATCGTCAAGGCACCAGCGCACGCGTACAAGAAGGTGGTCCCGTGGCCCGATCTGGTGGTCCTCTCGCTCATCGCCGCCCATCCTGAGCATCTGCGTGCTATGCCTGTCCTCGGTGCTGGATGCGGCATGCGGGCGGGTGAGTGGTTCGGCCTTGCACTCGAAGACGTGGACTTCGAGGAGATGACCATCCACGTCCGACGCCAGGTCAAGAAGCTGAACAGCGAGTTCGTGTTCGCCCTGCCTAAGAGAGACAAAGAGCGCACGATCCCCATGTCTCAATGGGTCGCGGAGCATCTTCGCGCGCACATCGACGCCCACACGCCGCGGCCGTACACCTTGCCCTGGGAGAAGACCAGCGGAAAGCCACGTACGCACAACCTGCTGTTCCGGTGGGCGACCGACGACTTACACGTCCGGCACCGCAACTACGACGAGACTGTCTGGAAGCCTGCGCTCGTCGCGGCCGGGGTCATCCCCGAGCCGGTCAAGGACGCAAAAGGTAGGCGAAGGTACTTCACGACTCGGCAGCAAGGTACGCACCAGCTCCGCCACTACTTCGCCAGCGTCACACTGGCAGGTGGCGTGACGATCAAGGACCTATCCGAGTACCTGGGACATGCCGACCCGGCGCTTACTCTCCGTGTCTACGCTCACATGCTGCCTTCGTCGCATGACCGGGTCCGCGAGGCCATCGATCGGCAGTTCCGGCGACCCGAAAGCCACTGAGACAGAACTGAGACAGAGCTGAGGTCCAGCGCAGTTGCGAGGGGCCGGTGAGGGGTGACGTGCCGCAATGATTGTCTTGCGGTCACGCCACCCCTTTGAGGTGCAATGTTCTCAGCGGACAGGCAATCCGGTGACGGCGCGGCCGATGATCAACCGCTGGATCTCCGACGTCCCCTCGAAAATGGTGTAGATCTTGGCGTCCCGGTGGAAGCGCTCGACCGGATGCTCCCGGGTGTATCCTGCGCCGCCCAGGATCTGGATCGCCTGCTCCGTCACCCACACCGCCGTCTCCCCCGCCACCAGCTTCGACATCGACCCCTCCGCCTGCGTGAACTGCCGGCCATTGCGCGCCATCCATGCCGCCCGCCACGTCAGCAGGCGGGCCACGTCCACCCGCGTGGCCATCTCGGCGAGGAGGAAGGCGATCGCCTGGTTCTCGCCGATCTTGCGGCCGAACTGCTCCCGCTCGCGGGCGTAGTCCCTGGCGTACTCGAAGGCCGCGCGTGCGATGCCCACGGCCATGGCGGCGACCGACGGGCGGGTGGTCTCGAACGTGCGCATCGCCGCCTGCTCGCCCGCGCGCTCCCCATTGCGTACGCGCGCCAGCCGGGCGTCCAGCTTGTCCTTGCCGCCGAGCAGGCAGGAGCCCGGTACGCGCACGCCGTCCAGGATCACCTCGGCCGTGTGGGAGGCGCGGATCCCGTGCTTGCGGAACTTCTGGCCCATGGACAGCCCGGGTGTGCCGGGCGGGATGACGAAGGACGCCTGGCCCCGGGTGCCGAGTGACGGGTCGACCGAGGCCACGACAACGTGGACGTCGGCGATGCCGCCGTTCGTGGCCCAGGTCTTGACGCCGTCCAGGACCCAGTCGCCCTTGTCATGGACGGCGCGGGTGCGGATGGCGCCGACGTCGGAGCCGGCGTCCGGCTCTGAGGCGCAGAAGGCGCCCAGCTTGACGTCGTTCGCCGTGCCGAACATCTGCGGCAGCCACTCCCCCATCTGCTCCGGGGTGCCGTTCGACGCGAGAGCGGCGGCGGCCAGGCCGGTGCCGACGATGGCCAGGCCGATGCCCGCGTCGCCCCAGAAGATCTCCTCGAACGCCACGGGCAGCGCCAGCCCGCTCTCCTCGAACCACTGGGTGGCGAAGAAGTCGAGGGAGTACAGGCCGATCTTGGCCGCCTCCTGGATGACCGGCCACGGGGTCTCCTCCCGCTCGTCCCATTCGGCGCCCGCCGGGCGGATCACGTCACGGGCGAACTCGTGCACCCAGTCGCGTACCTCGACCACGTCATCGCTGGGCTCCAGGCAGAAGCCGGCCATGTGCGCACTCTCCTCGGGCGAGTTACCGTTGGTAACACCTTACCGGCTGGTAGCCATGGGACGGAATGCCGGGCCTCGGTGCCGATCCGCCTGTCGAGATGCCCTCGCGGAGGCCAGTACGGCCAGGGCCGCCAGCCCCATGCCGATCGCGAGGCCGTACATCAGCGGGGTGAATCCTCCGAACGCGGCGGCCACCTGCGGTCCGACGCTGCCGCCGACCGCGAGAGCGAAGGAGAACAGCGACAGCGCGGTTCCCCGCGCCTGGCTGGCGCCGGCGGAGATGGACTCGTTCAGGCTGGGCAGCCCGCCGGTGATGGCGCCGACGTAGACGGCGAGCAGGAGCACCAGCGCGGCGGCGCCGGTCAGACCCACGGCCGCGAGCGCGAGGGCGCCGGCCGACAGGAACGCCGCGGCCCTGACGGTCGCGGGGATGCGGGCCAGCCAGGGCATGAGGAGGGGCACCAGGACGATCGAGGGAAGCCCGGCCGCCCGGAGCGTGAGCAGTTCGGAGGACGACGACACGCCGTAAATCTGCAAACCGGTGTACACGGCCACGAAGCCCACCATCAACATGATCGTGGCGACGTACCGGAGACTGAGAACGCGGTGGAACAGCAGGCCCGGCACCGCCCGATAGACCGACAGCAGCGAACCGGCGCCCGCGCGCGGTAGGTCGGGCAGCATGACCGCCCGCACGCCCAGGAAAGCCAGCAGGAAACCCGCCGCCGACAGCAGGAACAGCCCGCGCCAGCCGACCGTGTTCACCATCAGCTGGGCGGCGACCTGGAGCAGCACGGCCGAGGCGAGGAACGCGCCGGTCACCGCCGCGATCGCGACCACCCGCCGGCGCGGCTCCACCCGTTCCGCCAGGTACGCCATGCCCGCGGGCGGGAACATCGCCACCGCCAGCCCCTGCACGGCCCGCAACACGAACGCCACCTCAGGGGACGGACTCAACGCCACCGCCGCCGAGGTGAGCGCGGCCAGCGGCAGCCCGATCATCAACAACCTGCGGCGCCCGTAACGGTCGGACAGCGGGCCGAACACCAGGAAGCCGGCGCCGTACCCGATGCCGAACGCGGTCACCAGCCAGGTCAGCCCGCCCGGCGAGGAGCCCCAGCCGGCGGCCATGTCGTGCAGCAGCGGGATCACGACGTACAGCTGGCCGCTGACCAGCACGGCGGTGAGGGTGAACGCCGTCATCGTGCGCCCGAACGGGGCGCGGGCGGGGGCCGGCGAGGTCGCCGCGGAGTGGGGCGGCGCGCAAGGAGAGGTCATTGCCATGCGGCGGACGCTACACCAACCAACTAGTTGGATGTCAACTGAATGGTTGGATTACAACCAACTGGTTGGTGGCTATGATGGGCCGCATGGCACCCAAGGTCTCGACCGCCGCCACGCGCGCCGCCCTGCTGGAGGCCGCACGGGAGGAGTTCGCCGCGTACGGCGTGGCGGGCGCCCGCGTGGATCGCATCGCCGAGCGCGCCGGCGTCAACAAGGAACGCATCTACGGACATTTCGGCAGCAAGGAGAAGCTGTTCGATGCCGTCATCACGGAGGCGCTCGACGACCTGACCACGCAGATCGCCCTCCCGGGGGCCGATCCCGCGGAGTACGTGGCCAAGCTGACGGACTACTACCACACGCATCCCGAGCTGGTGCGGCTGCTGATGTGGGAGGCGCTCAACTACCGCGGTCCGGACCTGCTGCCCGGGCAGGAGGCACGGGTGGAGCGCTGCGCCCGCAAGACACGTTCGCTGGCGGAGGGGCTGGGGGTGGAGCCCTCCGCGAGGGTGGCGCGGATGGTGTTCCTGCTGACGGGGCTGGCGTTGTTCCCGTCGATGGTGCCGCAGCTCGGGCGGATCATCCTGGGCGATGCCGCGGACGACCACGAGGCCATGCGGGACCAGATCGCCGAGATCGTGGCAGCCGGCTTCAAGTAGCGGCGGCCCGCGTGCGACGCCCAGCAGGGGTTACGGGGCTATGGTGATCATGGGCGGGCGTTCGCCTATCCCGATGTCGCGGAGCAGGACGTCGTGCCCGTCCAACCTCCTGCGGAACTGCGTCAACCGGACCGAAGGCTCGTGGCAGGCATGGATCTTGCCCTGCCGCTGCAACCGCGACCAGGCGGCCAGCATGATCTGGGACGCCATCCCCCCGAGCGCCTCGGTCGACTGCGGTGAGTGCTCGCGCGACCCCAGGTCCACCTGGGCGAGCGCGTCCAGCCCGGCCAGTTCCAGCAGGTCGATCAGGAGCCCGAGCTCCACGCCGTAACCGGTGAGGAACGGCACCCGCTCCAGGGCCGAGCGGCGGCCGGCGTACTCGCCGGCCAGGGGCTGGACGAAGCCGGCCAGTTGCGGCCAGTGGAGGTTGATCAGCGGGCGGGCCACCAGCTCGGTGACGCGGCCGCCCCCGTTGGAGGCGCCGTTCAACGGGCGGTCATAACAGCCCTTGGAATAGACCACGGTGGGGTCCGCTAGGAGCGGGCCAAGCAGGCCAAATATCAGCGAAGCACGAAATTTCCGGATATCTGCGTCGGCGAACACCAGCACGTCCCCCGAAGTCACCGCCAGCGACTTCCAGAGCGCCTCGCCCTTGCCGTCCAGCGGCACGAGCTGCGGCAAAATCTCGTCCTGGGCGTGCACGGAGGCCCCCGCCCGCGCGGCCACGAGCGCCGTGTCATCGGAGGAGCGCGAGTCGATCACCACGATCTCGTCGACGAGCCCGGCCAGCTCCCGCCGGATCACCCTGACGATCTCGCCCACGGTCGCCCGCTCGTCGCGGGCCGGGAGCACCACGCTCACCGTGGTCTCCCCTTTGGCGGCCTTCAGGTCCCGGAGCGGCCAGTCCGCGGCGGACGAAGTACGGCGCCGCAACCATCCCCGCACTTCAGGAAGCATGCGACACCTCCCCCCGTATCCCCACATTTCAGCTTATGCGGTGGTGGCGTGCCGCTCCAGGAACGTATACACGTCGGCCTCGTCCACCCCCGGGAACGAGCCCGGCGGCAGCGCGGCCAGGACGTGCGAGTTGGCGCGGGCGGACGGCCAGGCGTACCCCTCCCAGCGTTCGGCCAGGTCAGCGGGCGGGCGGCGGCAGCAGTCGCCGTTGGGGCAGTTGGATTTGGTGCGGTTGGTGGTCTCCCGGCCCCTGAACCAGCGCGACTCCTTGTACGGCACACCCAGCGTGATCGCGAAGTCCCGCTCGCGCGACGGATCCACGTGCGCCACGCAGAAATAGGTCCCGGTGGGCGAGTCGGAGTACTGGTAGTACACCGAGAACCGATCGGGCGAGGCGAACACCTGCCGCCCCGACCACTGCAGGCACATCCGCTGCCCCTCGATGGCCCCCTGCTCGTCGGCCGGGAAGACGATGCCGTCGTTCTCGTACGCCTTGTAGATGGTGCCTCCGGCGTCATTGCGCACGAAGTGGCAGACGAGGCCCAGGTGGTGGGTGGCGAGGTTGGTGAAGCGGTGGGCGGCCATCTCGTACGAGACCGCGAACACGTCCCGCAGATCCTCCACCGACAGCGCCCGGTCGGCCTTGGCCTCCTGGAGGTAGAGCGCGGCGGCCCGCTCCGGGACGAGGACGGCGGCGGCGAAGTAGTTCGCCTCGGTGCGCTGGCGCAGGAAGTCGGCGAAGTCGCGCGGCTTGCCGTGGCCGAGCGCGAGGTGGCCGAGGGTCTGGAGCAGGATCGTACGCGGGGTGTGCATGCCGAGCTGCTCGTGCTTGACGTAGATGCGGCGGTTGCGGAGATCCGTGATGGAACGCACGGACCTGGGCAGGTCTTGCGCCGTGTGCACCGTGTAGCCGAAATGCGTGACCAGGCTCTGGATCATGCTCTGGGACAGCGCTCCCGTACGGTAGCCGACCGCGTCGAGCGCCTTGGCGGCGGCCTGCTCGATCTCGCCGAAGTAGTTGCCCACCTCGCGCTGCATGCGTCGCAGCTCGGCGTTGGCGACCCTGGCCTCCTCCGGAGTGGCGGTGCCGCGGGCCTGCCTGGCGCGCAGCTCTCCGTACAGGCCGAGGAGATGTTCGAGAACGTCGTTCGGCACGCGTGCGGAGACCTTCAGGCGCGGCAGCCCGAGCCCGGCGTAGATGGGGTCGCGCTGCGCCTCCTCCAGCGCGATCTCGAGCTGGGCGCGGCGGTTGGGCGCCTGGCGGCGCAGCAGTTCCTCGACGGGCACGCCCAGGGCGGCGGCCAGCCCCTTGAGCAGCGAGAGCTTGGGCTCGCGCTTGCCGTTCTCCAGCAGCGACAGCTGGCTGGGCGCCCGGCCGACGCGCGAGCCGAGGTCCGACAGGGTGAGTCCGCGCTGTTTCCGCAGGTGGCGCAGGCGCTGGCCAAACGCAATCAGATCGAGCTCCTGCGTCAAAGACAGCGGTTCTTCACCTAGCAAGGGCGCCATGTGGGCATCTTAGGCAGAAATTCGGCCCATTTTCTAGCCTCCGAGCCGAGCCCTGCGGCAGCGGCCGCGTCACTCGGATTGGTCTAGTCCAACGGGAAAACTCTGGATTTCTTCACAGCTGAATACCCGCGAGTAATGCACAATCAGGAAACTTATTCGATTCTTCTGTCAGGTTTCGACTATTGACCGGCCCGGCCAGGGCACAGACTCGGCGTGAGCCCCAGGGGACGAAAAGGAGTGAAAAATGATCGATCGCCTCAAGGGAGCTGCCGAGCAGCTGCAGGACGAATGGGACAACGACCCTCGCTGGGAGGGCGTCGAGCGCACGTACCGCGCAGAGGACGTGATCAGGTTGCGCGGCAGTGTGCAGGAGGAGCACACGCTGGCCCGGCTCGGCGCCGAGCGGCTGTGGGAGCTGCTGCACACCGAGGACTATGTGAACGCCCTCGGTGCGCTGACCGGTAACCAGGCGGTCCAGCAGGTGAAGGCGGGCCTGAAGGCGATCTACCTGTCCGGCTGGCAGGTCGCCGCGGACGCGAACCTGGGCGGGCAGACGTACCCGGACCAGAGCCTGTATCCGGCCAACTCCGTCCCCGCCGTGGTGCGCCGCATCAACAACGCGCTGCTACGCGCCGACCAGATCACCTGGTCGGAGGGCGACCCGGACGCGCCGCACTGGCTGGCGCCCATCGTGGCCGACGCCGAGGCCGGCTTCGGCGGGGTGCTGAACGCGTTCGAGCTCATGAAGGGCATGATCGCGGCGGGCGCCGCGGGCGTGCACTGGGAGGACCAGCTCGCCTCCGAGAAGAAGTGCGGCCACCTGGGCGGCAAGGTGCTCATCCCGACCGGCCAGCACATCAAGACCCTGAACGCCGCCCGCCTCGCCGCGGACGTCGCCGGGGTCCCCTCGCTGATCGTCGCGCGGACCGACGCACAGGCCGCGACGCTCCTGACCAGCGACGTGGACCCGCGCGACCAGGAGTTCACCACCGGCGAGCGCACCGCGGAGGGCTTCTACCGGGTCAGGAACGGGCTGCGGGCCTGCATCGCCCGCGGCCTGGCGTACGCGCCCCACTCTGACCTGCTCTGGATGGAGACCGGCACGCCCGACCTGGACGTGGCCCGCGAGTTCGCCGAGGCGATCAAGGCCGAGTATCCCGACCAGATGCTCGCCTACAACTGCTCGCCGTCGTTCAACTGGAAGAAGCACCTGGACGACTCCACCATCGCCAAGTTCCAGCGGGAGCTGGGGCACATGGGGTACAAGTTCCAGTTCATCACGCTCGCCGGGTTCCACTCGCTGAACTACAGCATGTTCGACCTGGCCCAGGGGTACGCCGCCGAGGGCATGTCGGCGTACGTGGAACTGCAGGAGGCCGAGTTCGCCGCCGAGCCGCGCGGGTACACGGCCACCCGGCACCAGCGTGAGGTCGGGACCGGCTACTTCGACCTGGTCAGCACGGCCGTGGCGCCGGACTCCTCGACGACCGCGCTCAAGGGCTCGACGGAGGAGGAGCAGTTCGCCCACTGATCTCGCCGGACCGCCCTCCGGGCATGCGGCGGTCCCCGGCGACGGCCGCGCCAGTTCTCCCCCAGCACTGGCGCGGCCTTTCTCATGCAACAGTTTCCGCGCCTTGTTCCTCTCGGAGGTGAAGGAACGACGAAGGGCGAGGGGTGTTGGAAGCTGATCCCCGGTTCGCGCAGTTCGTCGCCGAACGCGGCGACGCGCTGCTGCGCTACGGCTACGTGCTGGCCGGCAATCCGCACGACGCGGCCGACCTGGTCCAGGAGGCGCTGCTGAAGTTACGCGGCGCCTGGTCCCGGTTGCGCTCGAAGGAGAACCCGGAGAGCTACGCGCGTACCACGATGGCCAGGCTGCACATCGCCGCCTGGCGCCTGCGCAGGCGCGAGCTGCTCGCCTGGGACCTGCCGGAAGGCGAGCACCACGACCCGCTGCCCAGCGGCGACGAGCGCCGGATGTGGCAGGCGCTCGCCGGCCTGCCGCGCAAGCAGCGCGCGGTGCTGGTGCTGCGCTACTACGAGCAGCTCGACGACGCCGAGATCGCCGCCGTGCTCGGGATCTCGCGCGGCACGGTACGCAGCCAGGCCTCCCGCGCGCTGGACAAACTCCGCGGCGCCGTCCCGTCCGAGTCGATGACCAGGGGGAACGTACGATGACCGAGGTTGAGGAGACCCTGCGCAGGACGCTCGGCGAGGCCGCCGGGCAGGCTCCCCGGCTGCCCGCACTGCTGCCCGAGCGGCTGGAGCGGATCCACCGGCGCAGGAGGGGACGCGCCCGGGTGGCGCTGGCCGCGGCGGCGGTCGTGCTGGTCACGGGCGCGACCATGGCAGTGGTACGGGGCGGCGACACCATCACGGCGGTGCCCGCCACGCAGACACGTTCCGAGCGCCCCGCCGAACACGTGGAGAAGGTCTGGCCGGAGGCGGTGCGCAAGGTCCCGGCAAATGGACCCGGGGTGGTGCCGTGGCGGCCGGTCGCGGTCATCGACGGTCGTACGGTGCTCATGGAGGCTTCGGCCGAGTCCGCGCGAACGGGCGCCGTCTACGCCTACGACCTCGACGGCGGCGCGGAACGCAGGATCGCCACCGTCCCGGCGCCCGAAGGCACGGTGGGCTTCGCGAACGGCTTCGCCGTGGGGAGCGGTCACGTGGCCTGGTGGACCCAGACGAAGGACCGCGTCGCGCACCTCTGGACGGTGCCGCTGGACGGCGGCACGGCGGAGGTCGTCGCCGACCACCGCCTCGACGTGACCGACGACGGCAGCGGGATCGACGGGCTCGCCATAGCCAACGACAAGATCGTTTTCTCGCTCTACACGGGCGGCGTCTTCACTGTGTCGCTTGAGGGCGGCGCGGTGCAACCGGTCGACAGGGGCACCGGAATGCACCTGCTGTCCTGGCCGTGGGTCGGCACGCCCGCGGCGGGAGGCGAGCCCCGCGGCACCCGGTTCGAGCGGATCCTGAACGTGGAGACCGGCGAGGCCAGGACGGCCATCGTCAACCCGGGCGAGAAGCTGCACACGTGCGGCGTGACCATCTGTCTCGGCCAAACCGAGGACGGCGAATCCTTCTTCCGTAAGCGCGACGGTTCGGAGCAGAAGATCGTGCCCGGCAACGTGTCCCCGTTGCGCCCGCCGACCCAGGACCGCTTCTACGTCTCGACGTACGGCGACGGGAAGCCCGAGGGTGTGGGCCTGTACGACCTGAACACCGGCGAATCGGGCGACCTGGGCATCCGTGGTGAGAGCACCTTCATCAGGCTGCCGTCCTCGGATCCGACCGGCAGGCTCCTCAGCTACCCCCTCGGGAACGACCTCTGCCTGATCGATCTGGCTAAGATCCGGTAGCCGTCGGCGTCTCCGAGACGGACACGGTCGGGCCCGGCGACTCGCCGGGCCCGTCCTGAGGGATCGTGGTGATCGACTGCGATGGCTGCGGGCAGTCCCTTCTGGCCGCGCTCCCCCGCCGCCTCCCGGCCGGACTCGCGCACTCGCCCGGATCATCGGGGGCCTCGGGACCGCTCGTGGCCGGCGGCTGGAACGTGTTCTTGCGTTCGGGCGACGGGCTGCGCAGGGTGAGCGGGCTCCTCGTGCGCGTGGTGGTGGCGAACACCGTGGGCGTGGACGTGGTGGGTGCCGCCGTCCCGGCCCGGGTGAGCGGCACGGGCCGGGTGGGGGCGGCCGAGGGCCGGACGGTGGAGCCGGCGCTGCCATGGGGCTGCACGACCGGCGGGTTGCCCGGCAGCAGCGAACCTCCCCCGATGCTCGTCCCGTCGCCGCCCGCCGCCGCGATCACCGTGATGGCCGCGATGGAGACCGTGGCCAGGGCGGCGAAACTGGCGTGCGACAGGTGCGCCCCCGCACTCCTCCTGCGCCTCCTGCGCATATCGGAACGCTCCACACCGCTCTCCGGGCCGGAGTCCGTGTCGCCGGGCGGCCACGCGAGGCGTACCCTGCCTCCCCCGGGCGGATAGGGCACCGGCGTCCAGATCTCCTCCAGCACCCCGGCCACCGCCTGCCGCAGGTCCCAGGGCCCGCCGACGCCACCGGCGGCCAGCAGCACCCGCAGCAGGTCGGGGGACCTGGGGCGGTCGGCGGGATCCTTGGCCAGCGCGGCCTCGACGGCGGGCCGGAGCATGGCGGGCACGCCCGCGAGCCGCGGCGGGTCGAACAGGATGCGCCGGGTCAGCACATCCGCCTCGCCGCCGCCGAACGGGTGATGCCCTGTCGCGGCGAACGCCACCAGGCACCCCCACGCGAACACGTCCGACGCCGGCACCGCGGGGCCGCCCGTCAGGCGCTCCGGCGCCACCCAGCCGGGACTGCCCATGACCTGCCCGGCCTGCGTGTGCGCGGCCAGCGTGTCGACGTCGCGCGCGATGCCGAAGTCGATGACGTGCGGCCCCCGCGTGGACAGCAGCACGTTGCCCGGCTTGAGGTCCCGGTGGACCAGCCCTGCCTCGTGCACCGCCACCAGGGCCGCGGCCACGCCCAGCGCCACGCCGTACGCGAGGTCGGGCGTGAGCGGCCCCCTGGCCCCGACGACCTGAGAGAGCGCCGGGCCTGGGATGTACTCGCTCACCAGGTAGGGGCGGTCCTTGTCGGTGCCGTCCTGCACGACCGCCGCCGTGCAGAACGGCACCAATCTTCGCGAGAAAGTCACTTCCTCAGCGAAGCGCGCGCGTAACGTGGCATCGTTGAGATGCACCGCATGCGGCGTCTTGAGTGCTACCAGGCCACCCTGAGGGTGTTCGGCCAGATACACCACTCCCATCCCGCCCGTGCCGAGGCGGCCGAGGAGCAGGTATCGGCCGATGATGACCGGGTCGCCCACCGTAAGCGGTCGCACGCCAGGAGGCATGTCACTCGCACCACGCGCCATCCGGTTTTCGCCTCTCCTGATCAGGGACACGGCAAAGCACACTGTGGCCGGATCCGCGGAGGCTTTCCGCATGTCTGCCATAAGGGGTATTGCAGGTAAGGCGGTCGTTCCTCCGGGGTTAGTAAGGGCTGTGGTTCGACGGTCTGAAGTGGTGTTCCGGCCTGGCGTGCCGGAGGAGAATGCTCCACCCGGGTCCCGGATGGGCCGGAGCTCGGGGCGGTCCGGCCCGGGGCGCGCGTGGGCTCAGGAGGTGGGGCGGCGGCGGAGGCCGAGGGCGCCGATCACGATGCCGATGACGCCCACCACCAGGCCCGCGCCGCCCAGGAGGCGGGCGGTGCCGTCCGAGGTGGACGACTGCGCCGCCACCGGAACCACCGAGGGCGTGGCGCCGGCCGGAGCGGCGGAGGCCGTGCTGTGGCCGTCGCTGTGCCCGTCACCCGCGCCGGCGGCGACCAGCTTGAGCGTCGGGGCAGGGTGCTCGGGCTCGGTGCCGTCCGCCTTGGGCGGGTCGGCCCAGTCCACCACCTCACCGCCCGAGTACGTCTGCTTCGTCGGGAACGTCAGCGACTGCGTGTCCTTGGGCAACTGCCCCATGGACACCTCGAACTCCTGGAACTCCCCCGGATTGATCTTGCCCCCCGACCACATGACCTTGGTCACGGCCTCCTCGAGGTCGCCGTACTCGGTCTTGACCGGCTTGGGCAGCTTGCCCTGGGTGACCTTGACGTCCCAGCCGGGCAGGGGCTTGACCGACACGAACGCCAGCGGATGGTCGGTCGGGAAGCTGACCTCGATCTTGACGGTCGAGGCGTTGTCGCGCTCGTTCGGCACCCGGAACGCGACCTTGGTGAACCCGCCCTGCTCGGCGGTGCCCGGCTGGATGGTGACGTGGGCCAGCGCCGGGATGGCGAGCCCGGCGGTGAGGGCGGTGGCGGCGGCGAGCACGGTCGCCGCACGGCGTACGAAGGACATGCGAAGAACTCCACTTGGTGAACGGGAAATGAAAGGGGTGTCAGATGGTCAGGCGGGAAGTGGAGGACCACGCCTGGCCACGCAGTGCCGGAACTCCGGCTGGAGCGGGACGACCCTGGTCAGCACGATCGGCGCGGCAGCCCGTACGAGAGGCACGGCGACCGCCGGCAGCAGCACGAGACGGCGGCCGATGAGGCGCAGCAACGACCAGAGCGCGGCCTCGCCGCGCGCCAGCCACAGGCCCGTGATCAGCGTGGCCGTCACGTGCGTGAGCAGCATCCCGGTGTTGACGGCCAGGCCGCCCTGCAGGTGGCTGTGCACGGCGGCGTGCGTCGAGAACAGGCCGCGCAGGGCGAAGTAGGTCTCGCCGTCTCTCGCGAACAGCTCGTGCAGCCCCAGCTGGGCGGCCACCAGGACGACGTTGATCGTCGCCGTCGAGCGTTCCCTGCCGCACAGCGCCAGCCCCAGCGCGGACACGCCCGCGAGCCCGAGACCGGCGGCCCCTGGCGCGGGCGCCGAGCCGCCGCCCAGCATGTGGGCGAACGCGGCGAGAGTCACGCAGACGGCGGAGAAGGCGGCCGCCCGCGCGAGCCTTAGAGGGAGTTGCGCGCGCATGGGTGTGCTCCATGCTCTCACGGGGCAGTCACTCATGAGACCTGTAGTGCGAAGCTGCACAACTCCTGTCCGAAATGGACCATTTGTCGCTAAGGTCGTGCCGACCGCGTTGACATCGAGGTGAGAACGTTGCGGCACTTGGGTGGTTTCCTCATAGGGCTTGTGGTGACGGCAGCCGTGGTGGCAGGCGGCGGCTGGGCCGTCCAGCAGGTCGTCGGCAATGCGGCGGCGAACCCCCCGGACAGCCAGAAGATGTGGATCGCGCTGGGCGCGATGGCCGCGATCGGGCTGGTCTTCGGGTTGGTGGTGGCGGGCCGGATATCGCCGCTGGCGACGTTCGTGCCGTCGATGGTCCTGCTGGCCTGGACGGTCGTCTACGCCCTCGACATGAACAGGGCGCTCTCCCTCATCCCGAGCGAGCCGTCGGTCAACCAGCTCATCAGGGACGTCGGCTTCGGCGCCAAGACGTTGCTCACGACGGGCGTGTTCGCCCTGCTCGGCGTGGCGCTCTTCATCCCCGTACTGATGCCGTCGCGCTGGTCGCGGCGGGACGACGAACTGGACGAGGACTACGAGAGCACGCCGGAGGGCAGCTACTACTGAGGCGCGGCCGTGTAGAGGCGGGTGACCACGTCCTCCAGGCTCGCCTGGTCGGGCGCCGTGGCCATCAGGTCGTCGAGGGTGCCGTCGAACGGAGAGGTCCGTGGGCACCTTGCTGGAACGTTTCGGCCAGCAGACCCACAGGCCGCCGTTCTTCGCCAGGAGGGCCATGGCGGCCGGGAACGTCTGGTGAAGTGCGGCGCTGTCAGGGCAGAAGACCAGTATGACGTCGTACGGGCCGGTGGCCGGCGTCCGGTGCACCTCGTACGACGAGCGTGTCACAGTGCCGAAATATCCGCGTAAGCGATGAGATACTTACCGGCCGGTAGGACGATCTCGTCGGGGGAAGGAGATTCGTCGGAGGGTCAATATGCGGATCGACAGGGACTTGGTGCCTGAGTACCCCTTGAGCTGGCAGGCCCGCGCGCTGATCGGCCTGATGCACGGCACCCTGAAGCCGGCTTCGACGATACTCATGCGCCATCCTCTCGCCCTGGCCTGCGCCGCCCGCCTCGGTGATCTCGGGCGGCTGGTCCGGGTGCCTCAGCCCGAGCACGTCACCGTCGCACCCGAGGCGTTCTCGGCGTGCGAGGGCGAGTGGGTGCGCGGCGGCCCGGGGCTCGACGATCGCAAGGTGGTGCTCTACTTCCACGGCGGCGGGTACTTCTCGTGCTCGCCGCGTACGCATCGGTCCATCACCTGGCGGCTCTCGGTGGCGGCCAAGCGGCCGGTGCTGGCGCTGGACTACCGGCAGGGGCCCGTGCACCCGCTGCCGGACTCGCTGGCCGACGCGCTGGACGCGTACGACTGCCTGCTGGGGCGCGACCACGCGCCCGAGGACATCATCCTGGCCGGGGACTCGGCGGGCGGCCACCTCACGCTGGCGACGTTGCTGGCGCTGCGCGACCGCAAGCTCCCGCTGCCGGCGGCGGCGATCTGCCTGTCGCCGTGGGCGGACCTGACCGACTTCCCCCGCCGCGCGAACCGCTGGCAGGACCCCATGCTCCCGGCCGGCCGGGTGCGGTGGCTGGCGCGCCGGTGGACCGCCGGTCTCGACCCGCACGATCCGCTCGTCTCCCCCGTGCTGGGGGACTTCACGGGGCTGCCGCCGCTCATGATCGTGACCGGGTCGACCGAGGTGCTGCGCGATGAGGCGAGGAGAGTGGCCGAACGGGCACGCCTGGCCGGAGTCCAGGTCCGGTACGAGGAGTGGAAACACATGCCGCACGTCTTCCCGATCCTGGCGGACGTGCTGCCCGAGGCGCGGCTGGCGTTCCGGCACATGTCGTATTTCCTGCGAGCGGTCGCCGCCCGGCGCGCGTCCACGGGCGATATCGCCGCGGCGTGAAATTCGCCACTGCCCCTTTCGTGATGATCGGCGTACGCTGACACCTCGGAGAAGTGTAAGGTTAGGTATACCTAACTTAAGTCAGGGGGCCTGTTTGATGGCTGAGAAGCCCACGGATCACCATCGGGGCGTCGTCCTGCGGACCGAGCGGATCTCACGGAACATGGTCCGCGTCGTGGTCGGAGGCGACGGGCTGGCCGACTTCGCCACCTCCGGGTTGACGGACCACTACGTCAAGCTGGTCTTCCCGTACGAAGGGGTGGAATATCCCGAGCCGTTCAGCGTGAAGACCTGTCGCGAGACGATGCCGCGCGAGCACTGGCCGCGGCTGCGGACCTACACCGTACGCGCCTGGGACCCCGACAGCCGTGAGCTGACCCTCGACTTCGTGGTGCACGGCGACGAGGGGCTGGCCGGACCGTGGGCCGATCGCGCCGTCCCCGGCGACGTCCTGCTCATGCTCGGCCCCGGCGGCGGGTACACGCCCGACCCCGCGGCCGGCTGGCACCTGCTGGTGGGCGACGAGAGCGCGCTGCCGGCCATCGCGGCCTCGCTGGAGGAGCTGGCGGAGGGGGCGCTGGCGCACGTTCTGGTGGAGGTGGACGCGCCCGAGGACGAGCAGAAGCTCGAGACCGCCGCGGACGCACGGATCACCTGGGTCTGCCGGGGCGAGCGCCCCGTGGGCCAGCGGCTCGTGGAGGCGGTGCGGGCGCTGGAGTTCCCCGAGGGTGAGGTGCACGCGTTCGTGCACGGGGAGGCGGGGTTCGTCAAGGAGCTCCGCCGCCACCTGCGGGTAGAGCGGGGGATCGGGATGGATCGGCTGTCGATCTCCGGATACTGGCGGGCCGGGGCCGACGACGAGCAGTGGCGCGAGATCAAGCGCGACTGGAACCGGCAGCTCGAGGCCGAGGAGGCGGCGACGCTCGCCTCGTAGAGGCCTCCGGCCGCCCGGACGTCACGGCCGGGCGGCGAGCCGGCCGTCAGGAAGTGATGTCCTTGCCGGAGAAGCGGGCCCAGGCGATCGAGCCGAACAGCACGATGTAAGCCCCGAACGTCAGCAACCCGTCCCTCAGCGCGCCCAGGTCGATCGGGCTGCGCAGCACCGCGTCGAAGTTCGTGAACTTGGACGGCAGCAGGTACGGCGTGATCGAGCCGAGCTCGGGGATCGCCCGGAGCACCTGGCAGACGATGATCAGCACCAAAGTGGCGGCGATGGCGCCGATGGACACCTCGGTGAACGTCGACAGCGCCAGCCCGATGGCGGCCAGGGCGGCCATCCCGGCGCCGACGTACCCGACGGCGATGAGGATGCGCAGCAGGCCGTCCGTCATCGAGATCGTGGTGCCGGAAAGCAGCGTCACCGGACCGGCGGGGAAGAGGATCAGGCCCGTCAGCAGGGCCGTCAGCGCCACCACCGCGGTCACCGCGTACGCGAAGATGACCGCGTTGAGGTATTTGACCAGCAGCAGCCGGGTACGCCCCGCGGGGGCGGCCAGCAGGTAGCGGAGCGTCCCCGCCCCGGCCTCGCCCGCGATCGAGTCGCCCGCCACCACGCTGACGGCGACCGGCATCAGCAGCAGCACGAGGAACGAGAACGAGGCGAACGTCAGCATCAGGCTGTTGCCCGCCACGTCCGCGATGATCCCGCCCATGCCCTCCTCTGAGCTGACGATGCGCAACGCCACGCCGATGACGACCGGCACGACACCGAGCACGGCCAGCATCACCAGGTTGCGCGGGCGGCGGAAGGTCAGGCCCAGCTCCGAGCCGAGGAGCCGCCAGAACGCCCACGTCCTGCCCGCGCGTACGGGAGCGGCGCTGGGCGGCTCCGGCGGGTGGCGGCGTTCCGCGGTGCGCATGGTCTCGGTGACTGGCACGAGGCCGGGCGTGCGCCGGGCGGTCTGCGTCTCAGCCGCGGACACCGCAGCCGACGTGGCCGGCCCCAAGGTTCCCGCCGTCTCAGCCGTCGACATCGAAGCCCTCCCCAGTCAGTCCGACGAACACGTCCTCCAGGCTCGGCCGCACCACGGCCAGCCCGCGTACGGCCACGCCCTCCCCCACCAGCGCGGCGTTGATCCGCTCCGGCGCGTGCCCGTCCAGCTCCGCGGTGACCTCCCCGCTCGCGGGCCGCACGTCGGCGAGGCCGAGCTTGCCGAGCACCCGCGCCGCGTCCGCCACGTCGGGCGTCTCCACCCGGACGCGCGCCATGATCCCGCCGCTCAGCGAGGCGATCGTGCCCTGCGCCACGAGCTTGCCGGTACGCATGATCGCCGCGTGCGTGCACATCTGCTCGACCTCGGCCAGCAGGTGCGAGGACACGAAGACGGTCGTGCCGTCGGCGGCGATCTCCTTGACCAGCGCACGGACCTCGCGCGTGCCCTGCGGGTCGAGCCCGTTGGTCGGCTCGTCCAGGATGAGCAGCTCGCGCGGCCCCAGCAGGGCGGCGGCGATGGCCAGGCGCTGGCGCATGCCGAGCGAGTAGTTGCGGAAGCGCTTGCCGGCCGCGGCCGACAGGCCCACGCGTTCGAGCGCCTCGGCGATCCGCCGGGCGGCGGTGCCGCGCGGAGCGGTGGGGTCGGCGGCGTCGAAGCGCATCAGGTTGGCCGCGCCCGACAGGTACGGGTAGAAGGCCGGCCCTTCGACCAGCGCCCCCACCTTGGGCAGGGCCTGGGCCTGCGGCAGGCCGAGCACGGAGTACTCGCCCGACGTCGGCGCGATCAGGCCGAGCAGCATGCGGATCGTGGTGGTCTTGCCCGAGCCGTTCGGCCCCAGGAAGCCGAACACCGAGCCGCGCGGAACGGCCAGGTCCAGCGCGTCCACGGCGACCTGGCCGCCGCGGAAACGCTTGGTCAGGCCCTCCGTGACGATCGCGGATTCCCCGGAGGGCGGGGCCGCCCCGAAGGGCGCCCCCGCTTCCTGCGTAACAGCGGTCACTTGGTGCCCGCCGCCTTGGTGATCTCCTCCGGGGTGACCGCGCCGACCAGGAGGCGGCCGTCGTCGGTCAGGAGGGCGGTGACGAGCTTGGTCTTGATCAGCTTGCCGGAGCCCCACGCGCCGCTCACCGGGGTGGCGGACTTCAGCACGCTGTCGACCAGCGCGCTCGGATCGGTGCTCGGGCCGGCGCTCGGGTCAGCGGACTGACGCGAGTCGGACGGCGTCGCGGTCCCGGCCTTCAGGTCCGACAGCGAGAACGGCACGACCGCCACGGTCGTCCAGCCCTGCCCCACGACCTTCGCCCGGCCCGCGACGTCCTTGGCGTGCTCGGCCCGCTGCTCCGCGCCCTGGGACATGTCCGTGCCGAGGGTCTTCTCCGCCACCTTGGCGCCCGCGGGCGGGGTGAAGGTGAAGTTCTCGTCCGCCGGCGGCGTGAACGTCACCTGCGTGAACCCGACCTGGAACGCCGGCTCGGCCGACTCCTTGGCGTAGACCTGCACCTGCAGCGGGACGTACGTCTCGCCGTCGAGCGCGATGCGGATCTCCTGCACCAGCGAGCCGGCGTCCTTGGGCGCCAGCACGAGCTGGTAGACCGGCCGGCCCGCCACCTCCGCCGTGTTGATCACGCGGACCGCGGTGTGCTGGTCGACGTTGGCCAGCAGCCGCTCGGCCACCTGCTGCGGCGTCAGGTCGGTCGGCCGCGGCGTGGGCGCCTTGTGCTGCTGCTCCGTGCCCGCCTTGATGCTCACCTTGGTGGCGGTGTTGGTGGCGCTCTCCCAGTACCAGGCCTGGTCGCCGTTCACGATCAGGTTGGTCTCGTTCAGCTGAGTCGGCATGGCCACCCGCAGCTTGTCCTTGGCGCCGTACCAGACCTTCACCTCGTGCGAGCCGGACAGCAGGCTGAGCGGCGACGCCCCGCCGGTCTGCGGCAGCGCCGGCAGGCCGAGCGAGGCCGTCTGCTGGACGGTGCCGGACATCGGCGGGATGCCGCCTTCCTTGCCGGTCGCCGCCACGGCGTCGGCCAGCAACTGCTGGGCCGAGCGCTCCGGCAGCACCGGATCGCCGCTCACCGCGGCTATGACGGGGCCGGCGCCGATCGCGGCTCCGATCACGGCCGCGGCCGCGATCGGGACTCCCCACCTCACGAACGTGCCTCTGCGCATCTCACTCCTTAACGGTATGTCGATACTCAGAGCCTGCGTGATGCATCCTGTGGCAGACCTGAGACTGTCTGAGACGGCTCTCAGCCTTCTCAGCGTTGTCTCAGGGCAGGAACAGGAGAATTGCCACATGAGAGTACTTGTCGTCGAGGACGAGCGGCGGATGGCCGCCGCGCTCCAGCGGGGGCTCCAGGCTGAGGGGTTCGCGGTGGACCTCGCCCACGATGGCGAGGAAGGGCTCCACGCGGCCAGGCACGGCGACTACGACGTCGTGGTGCTCGACATCATGCTGCCCAGGCTGTCGGGCTACAACGTGTGCAAGCGGCTGCGCGCGGAGGAGAACTGGGTGCCGATCCTCATGCTCTCCGCCAAGGACGGCGAGTACGACATGGCCGACGGGCTGGACCTGGGGGCCGATGACTACCTGACCAAGCCGTTCTCGTACGTGGTGCTGGTGGCCAGGCTGCGGGCGCTGCTGCGGCGCGACTCGGGGCGGCGGCCGTCGGTGCTGGTGGCGGGCGACCTGTCGCTGGACCCGGCGCGGCGCAGGGTCGAGCGGGACGGTACCGCGATCGAGCTGACGCCGAGGGAGTTCGCGCTGCTGGAGTACCTGATCCGGCGGCGGGACGAGGTCGTGTCCAAGGCGGAGATCCTCGAGCACGTGTGGGACACCTTCGACACCGACCCGAACGTCGTCGAGGTGTACGTCGGCTACCTGCGGCGCAAGATCGACGCCCCGTTCGGCAGGAACGCGCTCCAGACCGTGCGCGGCGCGGGCTACCGGCTGGCGGGCGACGGTGGCTGACTCCCCGCTCCTGTGGTGGCGGCGGCAGGGGCTGCGGTTCAGGCTCACGGTGGTGGCCGCCGCGGTGCTCGCGCTGGCGCTGGCCCTGTCCGCGTCGGTGCTGCTCAGCGTGCTGGACCGGGCGCTCATGAACACGGTGGACGACTCCACCAGGCAGCAGGCCCAGGCCGTCCGCGTGGCGGCCGACGCGGGCACGCTGACCAGCCCGATCACCACGCACGACGGCACGATCGTGCAGGTCATCGACGCCCGGGGGCGGATCACGCACGTCACGTACGGCACCGACCGGCTCGTGCCGCTGCTGGACGCCAGGGCCAGGGCCAGAGTGCTGAAGCACGGACAGGCCACGTTCCTCGATGGGCGGCCGTACGCCATCTCCGGGTTCCTGCGCGTGATCGTCCTGCAGGCGGACCGCGGGCAGACCGTGATCGCGGCCAGGCCCGTCAGCGAGATCCAGACCAGCCTGGCCACGGCCGGCAGGGTGCTGCTGGTGGGCACGCCCGCGCTGATCGTGCTGCTCGCGGTGGCGAGCTGGCTCATGATCGGCCGTACGCTGCGCCCGATCACGGCGCTGCGCAAGGGCGCGCGGGACATCACGCACACGGCCAGGTCCCGCCGGCTGCCGGTGCCGCAGTCACGTGACGAGGTGCACTCGCTGGCCACCACGCTGAACGACATGCTGGCCCGGCTGGAGGAGGCCGAGCAGCGCCAGCGGGCGCTGGTCTCCGACGCCGCGCACGAGCTGCGCAGCCCCCTCGCCAGCATCAGGCTGCAGCTGGAGGTCGCGCTCGGGCATCCCGAGGGTCAGGACTGGCAGGAGACCGCCGAGGGCGTCCTGGAGGACACGATGCGGCTGTCCAGGCTGGCCGAGGACCTGCTGGCGCTGGCCAGGCTGGACGAGCGCGGCGGCGTGCCCGCCAGGCGTGAGCCCGTCGAACTGGACGAGGTGGTGCGGCAGACCGTCGACAGGTACGCCGAGGCGCGCCTGACGGTGTGCGACCCGGTCGTGGTGCGGGGCGACGCCCTCGACCTGAGCCGGGTGCTGACGAATCTGATGGACAACGCGGTACGTCACACGTCGTCGAAGGTCGAGGTGGCGCTGACCGCGGACGGCGTGCTGACGGTGACCGACGACGGGCCCGGCATTCCCGAGCAGGATCGCGAGCGCGTCTTCAACCGTTTCACCAGGCTGGATTCCGGTCGCAGCCGTGACGAGGGCGGCGCCGGGCTGGGGCTGGCCATCGTACGCGAGACCGTGCGGGCGCACGGCGGGACGGTCGTCCTGGAGGACGCCGCACCCGGGCTGCGGGTCGTGGTGCGGCTGCCCGTCTCCCCCTGACACCGGCGAGGGAGCGCCGCCGCCTGGAGGAGCGGCGGGAGCGTAGCGACCAGAGCGGGGGAAGGCGGCGGCATCGAGAGCGACCGAGCCCGCCTCTGCGAAGCAGCGGCCATGAGCATGGATCGTTCCTATCTGGTCAGGCGGCTGTCCCCTTCTCTGCGGTGGTCAGGAAGTCCTGGGCGATCAGCGGGAGGCGGCGACGGGCGTGCACGACGGCGATGACGCGCCGCACGGCGGGCTCGAGCGAGCGCACGATCAAGCCTGCGCGGGCGGCCTGCTCGGCCATGCCGCGGTACCAGAGCAGCGACGCCTGGCCGGCGCGTACCGCGTTGAGCCAGCCGTTGCGCTCGTCGGTTTCGAGCACGACGACGGGGCTCACCGCGTACTTGCCGAACATCGCGTCCAGCTCCCTGCGCCGCATGCTGCCGCGGGCCGGTAGTGCCAGGCGCATGCCGTGCAGCTTGCCCATCGGCACCGGATTGGGGAGGTCGAGCCCGGGCGGGGAGATCAGCACGATCTCCTGGCGCTCGAGCGGGTGGGTGATGAGGTCGGTGGGGACGGGCAGATCGGTGAGCCCGAGGTCGGCCCGCTGGTCCCTGATGGCGCTGACGACGGCGTCTCTGCCGTCGCAGCGGACGATGTGCACGCGTACTCCCGGGTGGTCGGCCGCGTAGGCCGGGAGCAGCCGTCCGGCGAGACCGGGTTCGAGGCTGGGCGTGGAGGCTATGCGGAGTTCGGCGTCCGTGACCCCGCTGTGGTTGGCCAGGCTCTCGATCTCGTGAACCGCGTCGAGTGCCTCCCTCGCCAGCTTGACCACCCGGCGACCTTGGGCGGTGACGACCACGCCGCGGCCGGAACGAGCGAAGAGCGTCATGCCGAGCTCTCGCTCAAGATCGCGGATCGCGCGTGACAGCGCAGGCTGCGCGATGTAAAGCGATCTGGCCGCGTCGGTCATGGTGCGGTGCTCCGCAGTCGCGACCACATAGCGGAGCTGCTGGAGATTCATGCCAAAGAAGCTAGGGCAACGCCAGCCGCGCGGACCGGGAGATAACCGAGATCACCTCGAATGATTTCGGACCGTAACCGAGCACTGCTACATCCGTGACGGGTGATAAATCAGTATGCTTTTGCCCCAAATTTGGCAAGGGTCCGACTAGTCGCACCCCAAAGCCATCCATTCCAGACAACCGGGTGAACGGGGAGACACGGTGACAGGGAACGGGCAATATCCACCCCCGCCACAGGGGCCAGGGCAGCCACACAGGCCGCCCTCGTTGCCATGGCCGCCACCGAACTATGGCCAGCCGCAGCAGCAGGGCGGCAGGCAACCGTACCCGGTACCGCCACCGCCGCCGGGCGCTCCCCCGCAAGGGCCTGCCCATCCGCAGTGGCCTCAGGGGCCGGCGTACCCGCAGGGCGGCGGCCCGCAGTACCCGCCACCACCGCCGCCGCCCTACGGCCAGCAGTACCGGCAGCCGCCGCCCCCTCCTCCCCCGCCACCGCCCTTGCCGCCGGCGCAGTGGGGGCCGCCGCAGCGCAAGAAGTCGGGCATGGGCGCCATCGGGGTGCTCGGCGCCGTCGTCGGATCGGTCGCGGCGCTGTTCGTGCTGCTCATCATCGGAACGGCCCTGCTCAAGAGCTCGTCCAGGTCGGACACGACGACGCCGGTCGCCATCCCGACGTACGAGCCGTCGGAGAGCAGCAGCGACGAGCCCACTCCCAGCTGGACGCCGACGCGGTCGCAGTCCGAGGAGCCCACCCGGCAGGAGCCCACCCAGCAGGAGTCCGACGAGCCGGAGACGCCCCCCACCCAGCAGCAGCAGCCCCGGGTCACCGTCAACACGAGCCTGAAGAACAACACCATGTACCGGGCCGGCTCGCTGCCCAGGCTGACCTGCCCCGCCGGCAACGCGAACATCTTCAGCCACAGCCAGCTCAAGGCGCTGATCCTGAAGACCGGCAAGTGCATGGACCGGGCATGGGGGCCGATCCTGCAGCGGCAGGGCATCGACTTCAGCCCGCCCAGCTACGCCATCGCGGCCAAGCGGGGCAGGGGCGCGTGCGGCGACTATCCGTCGGCGGGCAGCATGGTGCCGTACTACTGCCCGCGCAACAACACGATCTACGCCTCCACCTCCGCCATGGCCAGGGGCAACGGCAACGCCCGCGGGTACGGCCAGATCATCTCCTGGCACGGCGGCATCATCAGCATGATGGCCCATGAGTACGGGCACCACGTCCAGAACATCACCGGCATCATGAACTCCTGGTGGAGCTCCACGCTCGACTCCTCCAGCCAGAGCGGCAAGCTGGCGCTCAGCAGGCGGCTGGAGCTGCAGGCCACGTGTTTCGGCGGCATGTGGATGCGGTCGGTGGCGTCGTCGTACCCGGTGAACACGTCCATGCGCACCCGCCTGTTCTGGTTCTACGGCCAGGTGGGCGACTACCCCGGCTGGCCACGCGACCACGGCAAGCCCGTGAACAACAACCTGTGGTTCAGGCAGGGCTGGGAGAAGAACAAGGCGTACCAGTGCAACACCTGGCTCGCGCCGGCCTCGACAACTTCCTGAAATTGTCCGTCGGCCTGCGGAAGGCCGTGAAACGTGGCCTTCCGTGCACGCGGAGTTCATCTCAGGTTGGGCACATGTCTCTGATGTCCAGATATGGGGACTAGAATCCTGGCAATCTTGTGCCCAACGGGGGGCAAACGTCAGTTTTGCCTGGTAGGCGTGTAAGGAGCCGGGTGTGAGCAATCGCGAAGGGTCAGAGACTGTGCCCGGAGGCAGGAAACGGCGACCCATCCGCCGCCCGCGTCCTGGCTCCTCGACCCCCCGCGGCTCCTCGACCCCCCGCGGCTCCTCTGCCCCTCGCTTTGCCAAGCCCCTGACGACCGCCTCCGTACTCGGGTGGACCGCCCTGTCCGCCGTCGCGCCCGGCGCCGCTCATCTGCGCGCCGGGCGTCGCCGTGTCGGGCTGGCGATGCTCGGCGCGTACGTGGTGCTGCTGCTGGCGGCGCTGGCCTTCGGGCTGACCCGGAACCTGCAGAACCTCACCGCGTTCGCCGGGGACGGGATGATGGTCACCGTGGTCGTCGTGGCCTCGATCTGCGCACTGGCGTGGTTCGCGGTGATGGTGGCCTCCTACATCGCGCTCGGCCCCAACCGCCTGAACCAGCAGGGCCAGGTGGTGACCGGCATCGTGGTCGGGGTGCTGTGCGTGTCGGTGATGTCGCCGTTCGCCCTGACCGCCAACTACGTGCTGACCGCGCGGGAGGCGATCCAGCAGATCTTCCCCTCGCAGTCCGACCCCGACGTCCCGCCCCCGGTCAAGGAGGGCGAGGACCCGTGGGGCGGCAAGGACCGCGTGAACTTCCTGCTGATCGGCGGCGACGCGGCGGGCAACCGCACCGGCGTGCGGACCGACAGCATGAACGTGGCCAGCGTGGACCTCAAGACGGGCAACACCGTGCTGTTCAGCCTGCCGCGCAACCTGCAGCACGTGCGCTTCCCCCCGAGCTCGCCGCTGCACAAGCAGTTCCCGAACGGCTACATGGCCGAGCTGCCCAACGGCGGGCTGCTCAACGAGGTCTGGCAGTACGCCAACGATAACCCGCAGCTCATGGGCGGCAGGAACAAGGGCGCCCGCGCGCTGATGGACGCCATCGGCTACACGCTGAACCTCAAGATCGACTACTACATGCTGATGAACATGTACGGCTTCGCGGACCTCGTCGACGCCATCGGCGGCCTCAAGATCCGCGTCGAGCAGGACGTCAAGTGGGGCGGCCACTACGGCACGGCGGGCACCATCAAGGCGGGCTACCACAGGCTGAGCGGCGAGCAGGCCCTCTGGTACGGCCGCTCCCGGGTCAACAGCGACGACTTCTCCCGCATGGCCCGCCAGCGCTGCGTCATCGGCGCCTTCGCCCAGCAGGCCACGCCCGCCAAGATCCTGGCCAACTTCACCAAGATCGCCGGCGCGGCCAAGCGGCTGGCCCAGACGAACATCCCGCAGCACCTGGTGCAGCCGCTGGTGGAGCTGGCCGTCAAGGTCAAGGACGCCCGGATCACCAGCCTGCAGTTCGTCCCGCCCAACTTCTACACGGGCAGCCCGGACTGGGTGAAGATCCGGCAGGCGACGAAGAAGGCGATCAACGACTCGCTCCGGCCCCCTCGGCAGGCGCAGACGGCCAATGTGGGCGCGTCCCCGAGCGTCACGGCCTCGGCCTCGCCGACCCGCGCGCAGGCCGCGACGCCCACGCAGACGCCGACCAGGAACACCCAGAAGAGCGGCGCCAAGTCCCTCAGCGAGCTCTGCGGCCTGTCGTAGTCACACCACCGCCCGCTTCCTCGGCAGCAGCGCCATGGCGCCGATGTAGAGCAGCGCCGCCACGATCAGCAGGCCCTTGTAGCCGATCACAAGGGCCGCGTACTCGAGGCAGCCGCCCACCATGGCCCCCAGCAGGTTCGCCCCGAAGGACGTGGTCGCGTCGGCCGTGTCGGCGAAGCGCTTGGCGAAGACGACGTTCGCGGCGAAGATCGGCAGGAACGCCACCGTCACCGCCGCCACCGCGCGCAGCGGCACCGGGAGCGACAGGAGCCACGCGTTGGGCACCAGCCAGGCCAGCAGTAGGCCCGCGAGCAGCACGCCGTACATGACCGGCAGGGGCGGGGTGCGGAAGCGGCGGGTGACCTCGACGGCGGCGAGGACCGCGACCAGGACGCCGGCGAAGACGATCGCGTTCACGACCCACGTGGTGCCGAACAGCAGCGCGAACCCGGTCACGCTCTTGGTCTCCAGCAGCATGAACGCCACGCCCAGCAGGAACAGGTCCGCGTACGGGCGCATCCGCTCATAGGGCCCCGCGACGACGCGGACGGCGAGGAGGCTGACGATGAGGATCAGGCCGAGCGTGATGAGGTAGATCGGCGGGATCGCGGCGTCCTTGAGGTAGAGGAACGGCCGGTCGTCGTCGGCGGGCTGCGGGGTGCCGGGGGCGGCGCCCGGCCACTCGGCCGCGCAGCGCTGGTCGGCGGCGCTCAGGCCGGCCGTGATGACGGCCTGCTGGCCGGCCGTGCTGACGACGTCCACGCACGGCTTGTGGCCGAAGGCGCTCTGCATCGTGGCGGCGAGGCGGTCGACGAGCCAGCCCTCGCGGTAGTAGTTGTACATCGAGAACGTGCCGCCCGGCTTGAGATGGGCGCGGGCGGCCCGCATGGCTTCCTCGGTGAACAGGTAGCTCTCCAGGCGCAGCGAGGACGCCCCGGAGACGAGGGTGAGCGAGTCGGGCAGGGCGAAGAGGATCAGGTCGTACTTGCCGCCCGTGCGCTCCAGGAAGGCGCGCCCGTCGGTGACGTGGGTGGTGACGCGCGGGTCGTCGTACGGCCGATCGGGGTGGACCGAGCCGCCGAGCTCGCGCAGCTTGGGGTCGATCTCCACGGCGTCCACCCGGTTCGCGCCCTTGGACAGCGCGATGGCCACGTCGGTGCCGCTGCCCGCGCCGACGATGAGCACGTCTTTGGGCTGTTTGGTGTTCCGCTCGTACGGCAGCCCGTACTGGGCCTCCCACTGCAGGCGGGCGGCGGCGGGCACGGCCTGCTGGTGCGGGATGCCGTTGACCGCGATGTCGGTGACGAGCACGCCGAGCTGCATGAGCTGCCTGGTGGTGACCTTGTAGTACGGCGACCAGATCGCCCCAGCGCTCAGCGTCTCGGCCAGCAGCAGCCCCACCACGGCCAGCGAGGGCACGGTCACCAGCCCGAGGTAGAGCGAGCGCGGCCGGGGCACGAGCAGCAGGCCGTAGCAGATGGCCGCGATCAGCCCCCAGAACACCGGCGGCGCGCTCAGGAACGACAGCGCCGTGAACGCCGCGATCCCGCTGAGGCTGCCGATCAGGTCGTAGCGGTACGCCTCCAGGCGCGGCAGCTCGGGGAAGCAGCGCCCGACGAGCTCGGCGGGCCCCATGAGCACCAGCGCGGCGGCGCAGAAGATCACCGGCAGGATCAGCCAGGCGGGCGGGCCGCTGGTGGACAGGCTCGTCCAGTACAGAACGCCCTCGGTGTTCCTGTCGACCGTCACGGGGAAGGTCAGGACGACGGCGACCAGCGCGGCGAGCACGACGGGCGAGTAGTACGGCTGCCGCCGGGACCGCCCCACCCGCAGGAAGCCGAGCCCTATGCCCAGGAATGAGCCGAGCAGTACGAAATTCGTGAAATAGCTGAGGTGGACGATGTTGGACCCGGTCCACCGGATCAGCGCCAGCTCGAGAAAGAGCATGAAGGCACTGGCGAGGACGAGCCTCGGCCGCACCGCCAGCCAATGAGCTTTCTCCCCGTCCCCGACCGGCTTCTGCGCCTCGAGCGTCATGCTGCATCACCGTAGTGAAGAGACCGAGAACAAGGAAGTCCGGCCGCCCGCGAGAAATGTCGTCCACTTCGCACGAATTAGGGTATTTACGCAGGTCAAAAGCCCTGCGAGTCACTGGACGCCAAACCATTGGATGGATGAAAGTTGGGGAGTTCGTTTCCCTCCACATCCTTCGGTGGTGTCACATGCGGGTTCTGATTCAGCTCCGCCCCTCCCCCGATCTGGTCGCGGCCGTCGCCGACCCCGGCCAGATCGCCACCACGGCCGACGTCGCCGACGGCCTGCCCGGGGTCGAGCTCGACCCCGCCTTCGTTCCCGTGGCCGTCGCGCGGCCCGTCCCCGCGACGGGCGGCGATCCGCTCTCGCTCAACCAGCCGCTCGGCTTCTCGCTGGCCGCCGAGGACGCCTCGGTGCTGGTACGCGGCACGATCTCGGACGACGAGCCGGCCTCCAGGATCGCGATGCTGCCCGCGCTCAGGCCCGACGTGGTCGGGATCTTCGCCGACCCGGTCATCGGGACCACGCAGACGTGCGGCGGCGATCCGCCGGTCGGCGACTGGCACGATGTGGAGCGGCTGCTGAACGTGCCGGCGCTGCACGCCGAAGGGCTCGACGGCACCGGGGTGGCGCTGGCCGTGCTGGACACCGGGATCAACGCGGCCCACACGGCCAGGCACCTCGGCAGAGGGGTCACGCTGGACGCGGCGCGGTCCTGGAGCCCGCAGGGCGTGTCGGGCACGCCGGGCGAGTTCGAGGTCGACCACGGGACGATGTGCGCGTTCGACGCGCTCATCGCCGCCCCGCAGGCGTCTTTGATCGACATCCCGGTGCTGCTGTCCACCCGGCCGGGCGGCACGGCGATGGACGGGCTGCTGTCGGACGCGGTGTCGGCCTTCGCGCACCTGCGCGACGTGCTCGCCGCCCAGCCCGCCGGCACCAGGGCGCTGGTCGTGAGCAACTCATGGGGGTCGTTCTCCCCCGAGTGGGACTTCCCCGTCGGGCACCCCGGCAACTACTCCGACAACGCCGCCCACCCGTTCAACCTGATGGTGGCCGAGCTGGACGCGGCGGGGGCGGACGTGCTGTTCGCGGCGGGCAACTGCGGTCAGCAGTGCCCCGACGGCCGGTGCGCCTTCCCCAGCCGGCCCATCGCGGGCGCCAACTCCCACCCGAAGGTCCTGTCGGTCGGCGGCGTCGACGTCAACGGCGAGCGGGTGGGCTACTCCTCGCAGGGGCCCGGCCGGCTGACCGCCCGCAAGCCCGACCTGTGCGCTTACACGCACTTCTCCGGGTCGAAGGCGTTCGGCGACGGCACGCCCGACTCGGGCACCTCCGCGGCGACGCCGGTGGCCGCCGGGCTCGTCGCCGCCGTGCGCACCCGGTGGCCGGCCGCCAGACTGTCGCCCACCCAGCTGCGGGCGCTGCTGCGGCGCACCGCGGAGGACCGCAGCGAGGTGGGATTCGACTACGACTACGGCTACGGGAACGTGGATCCGGCCGGGATCATCGCCGCGCTCCAGCGGCGGCTCAAGAGCGCGGCCTGACGCCAGTCAGGCGTTCTCGCGGTTGACCACCCGGGTCCCGATCGTGAGGCTGACCACGGCGAACACCACGGTCACCGCCACGCCCAGGCCCACGGTGCCGGTCAGGTAGCGCCCGTTGAACAGGTCGCGCAGCGCCTCCAGCACGTACCTGAACGGGCTGATGTGCGAGATGGCGTCGAGCCAGCCCGGCGCCATCGACATCGGCAGGAACGACCCGGACAGCAGGACCAGCGGGATCACCGCCGTGGACATCACGGGCGCGAACAACTGCTCGTCGATCGTCAGCGCGATGGCGTACGACAGGGCGGCCAGGCTGACCCCCAGCACGACCACCAGCACGATTCCGGCGGCCAGCCCCGGCGCGGGAGCGCGCAGGCCGAAGGCGAAGGCGGCGGCGAGGAGCAGCGCCAGTTGGATCACCAGCGTGAGCGTGTTGTTGAGCACGCGCCCGAGCAGCAGCGCCAGGCGGCTGGCGGGGGTGACCCGCATCCGCTCCAGCACGCCTGAGCGCTTCTCGAACACCACCCCGAACCCGGCCAGGCCCATGCTCATCAGCCCCAGCTGGATGATCAGCCCGGGAACGAGCGTCTCCCACGTGCCGAACGTGGCGAAGATCGGCCCGAACAGCACCAGGAAGAGCAGCGGCTGGATCGCGCCGAAGATCATGCCGAGCTTCTGCTGCAGCGTGACACGCACGCCATGGCGGAACAGCACCCAGGTGTCGCGCAGCATCAGACGCCCTTTCCGGAAAGCGCGCTCTCCTCGCGCAGCGACCTGCCGGTGATGTCGAGGAACACGTCGTCGAGCGTGCGCCCGCCGGTCTTGAGCTCGGCCGGGGCGCCCTCGGCCACGATCCGGCCGTGGTCGATGATCAGTATCCGGTCGCAGAGCGCGTCGGCCTCGTCCAGGTAGTGGGTGGTCAGGAAGACCGTCATGCCCTTCTCCTCCCGCAGCGAGCGGATGTGGTCCCACAGGTTGGCCCGGCTCTGCGGGTCGAGCCCGGTCGTGGGCTCGTCGAGGAAGAGCAGGACCGGGTCGTGCAGCAGGGCGAACGCAATGTCGAAGCGGCGGCGCTGCCCGCCCGAGAGAGCGGCGCCGGGCTTGTGCTCCAGCCCGGTGAGCCCGAGCCGCTCCAGCGCCTCCCGCGTCTTGGCCTCCGCCTCCCGGCGGCTCAGCCCGTACAGCATGGCCTGGAGCTCGAGCTCGCCCTTCAGCGGCGTCACCGGCGACACCCCGCCGCTCTGGGAGACGTAGCCGATGCGCCTGCGCACCTCCTTCGCGTCGCCGAGCAGGTCGTGGCCGGCCACCGTGGCGGTGCCCGAGGTGGGGCGCAGCAGTGTGGTCAGCATGCGCATGGTCGTGGTCTTGCCGGCGCCGTTCGGGCCGAGGAAGCCGGCGATCTCGCCGGGCCCGACCGAGATGTCGACGCCTTTGACGGCTTCCACGCCGCCGTCGAAGGTCTTGCTCAGACCTGAAGTCCTGATCATTTCATCGCCTCCAAAATTAGGGTAGCCACAATTTTGGAGTCACTGCAAACTCGATAGCATGGGGAGCATGGAAGAGGGGCTGCGGGAGCGGAAGAAGCGCGAGACCAGGCAGCGCATCGCGGACATCGCGATGGGGCTGTTCATGGCCAAGGGGTTCGACAACGTGACCGTGGCCGAGATCGCCCGGACCGCCGACGTGTCGGTCAACACGGTGTTCAACTACTTCGGCACCAAGGAGGACCTGTTCGCCGACCGGCAGGACGTGGCGATCGACCTGGCGCCGCGGGTGCTGCGCGGGCGCGGGCCCGGGGAGAGCGTGGTGCGGGCGTTCCGCCGCGACTTCTTCGACGCGCTCGACACGCGCCACTGGCGCTACGGGCTCAACCAGGGGGCCGACGTGTTCGCCGGGATCGTCAACGAAGCCCCCTCGCTGGTGGCCAAGCTACGTGAGATGCAGGAGCGGCGGGAGGACGCGCTGACGCGGGCGCTGGCCGACGAGCTCGCGGCCGACGCCGACGACCTCACGCCGCGCCTGGTCGCCACCCACATTCTCAACACGACGCGGATCCTCACCCACGATGCGGTGCGCAGGCAGCTGGCGGGCGAGCAGTGGGAGAGCATCGAGCCCGACCTCAGGGCTCAGGCGGACAGGGCGTTCGACCTGCTCGAGTCGGGCATCGGCGACCTGCTAGCCGGAGAAGCCGCCGGTGAGCAGCGCGACCCCGAAGCCGAAGATGACGAAGCCGAGAGTGAGGATTAGCAGGACCGAGCTGACGATGCCGCAGATGCGCCCGGCCTGGACCATGCCGCGGTTTTCGTAGTAGTAGCCGCTCTCGTCGATCTCGCGCAGCGCCCTGGTGCCCATCGACCAGGCGAAGGGGCCGATGACCGTGCAGACCACCAGGCTCAGGATGCCCAGCACGAGGATGGTGGTGCCCTGCGGGTGGCTCTGCGGCGGCGGCCCGTAGTAGGAGGGGCCGTAGTTCGGATAGGACATGGTCGCTCTGGCCCCCTCGCCGATCAGCAGTCAGGTGGGTTTTATACCACAGTCCACCTCTTGATCATGATGCGTCATCATGGTAGGGCACATGATCGTCCCCATAGGAGCCTGCCCCCGTGCGTGAACGCACTGCCGCCTTACTCTCGCACCCGAGCTTCCAGCGCTTCATCGTCGGCGTCATCCTCCTCAACGCCGGCACGCTCGGCCTGGAGACCGTCCCGGCCGTCGTGGCGAGCCACGGCCACCTGCTCACCGCGGTCGACCACGCCGCGCTCTACATCTTCGCCGCCGAGATGCTGGCCAAGCTCTACGTCGAACGCTCGCGGTTCGTGCGCGACCCGTGGAACATCTTCGACACGCTGATCGTCGCCATCGCCTTCGTCCCCCACTCGGGCGGCCTGTCGGTGCTGCGCTCGCTGCGCATCCTGCGCGCCCTGCGGCTGCTGTCGGTCGTGCCGAGCCTGCGCCGCGTGGTGTCGGCGCTGCTGCGCGCGATGCCGGGCATGAGCTCGATCGTGGTGCTGCTCGCCCTGGTGCTCTACGTGGCCGCCGTCATGGCCACCAAGCTGTACGGGGACAGCGCTCCTGAGCGCTTCGGCAGCCTGCCGACCTCGCTGTTCACCCTCTACCAGACGATGACGGGCGACGACTGGGGCAACATCGCCAGGGACGTGATGAACACGCACCCGTCGGCGTGGATCTTCTTCACCATCTTCATCCTGGTCTGCACGTTCGTGGTCCTGAACCTCTTCATGGCCGTCGTGGTCAACGCCATGGACGAGGAGAACGCCGAGGAGCGCGCCGCGATCGAGGACACCACGGCACACACCCAGCGGATCCTGGACGAGCTGGCCGAGCTGCGCAAGGAGGTGGCCGCGCTACGCCGGCAGGACGTCATGGACTGAGCCCGCCGGCGCCTCGCAGGCCTAGCGAGAATAGAACTCCACGACGAGCTGCTCGTCCACGGGGATCGCGATCTGCTCGCGCTCGGGCCGGTGCGTCAGCGTGAAGCGCAGGTCGGCGTGGTCCACCGAGAGGTAGGGCGCGATGCGCTCGTCGGCGTACACGCCTTCCGCGGCCGCCACGAACGGCTGCATCTTGCGGGACCGCTCCCGCACCGTGATCACCTGTCCGGGCTTGACCAGGTAGCTGGGGATGTCCACCTTGCGGCCGTCCACGGCGATGTGCCCGTGATTGATGTACTGCCTGGCCGCGTAGATCGACGGCGCGAACCCGGCCCGCAGCACGAGCGAGGCCAGGCGGCTCTCCAGCAGCGTGACCAGCTCGGCGCCCGACGCGCCCGACTTGCGCACGGCGAGGTCCCAGTAGCGGCGCAGCTGCCGCTCCGAAACGTCGTAGTACCAGCGCAGCTTCTGCTTCTCCATCAGCCGCAGCCCGTAGTCGCCGGTGTTGCGGCGGTTGGTCTTGCGGCCGTGCTCGCCCGGCGGGTAGGGGCGCTGCTCGAAGTAGCGGACGGCTTTCCTGGTCAGCGGGACGCCCGCGCGACGTGACAGTCGCACCTTGGGGCCGGTGTAGCGCACGTTCACCTCGATGTGATTAGGTAATCCTTACTTAGGTGAGGCTAACCTACCATTGGAATGGAGGGTCCATGCTGAGGATCCCCGAGCGGGTCCGCACCCTCGCCGCGACCGCGAGCGTCGCCAAGCTGTCCGTCGACGGCGCCCCCTCGCCCGCCCGCGGCGGCGTGGACGAGCGTGGCCGGCCCGTGCTGCTGGTGCTGCCCGGGGAGCCGCTGCACGGCCTGCGCGAGGACGCCGTCGTGGCGGTGAACCTGACCGCGATGCGCGAGCTGGGCTCCGTCACGCATCCGCGCGGACTGATCGAGGTGCAGGGGTGGGCGGAGGCCGTACCGGAGAGTGAGGCACGCGCGGCGGCGGTCGCGGTGGCCGCTCACAGCGCCGACGAGAGCCTGTTCGACGCGCTCGAGCGGTTCGGCGAACGCGGCGCGCCGCGGCTGCTGCGGCTGGACGTGGGCCAGGTCGTCTACCTGACCGGGCAGGAGTCGGGCCTGCTGGACGCCGACGACTACCTGGGCGCGACGCCCGACCCGCTGACCGAGACGGCCGAGCGGGTGCTCGCGCACGTCAACGCCGCACACCGGGCGCAGCTGACCGCCGGCGTGTCCAGGCAGCTCGGGGAGCAGGCCGGCGAGGTGTGGTTGTGGGAGCTGGACCGGTACGGGGCGACCGTGCGGGTGGACGAGTCGCTGGTGCGCTTCCCGTGGCCCACTCCCGCGCGCTCCGGCCTGTGCCTGGAGACGGCGCTGCGGGGACTGCTCTGCACCTGTTGATGATCACAATTTTCTGTGATTTGTCCGGATGGCCCCTGGCGCCGTCGCGGCCTCTCTAGCATTTGAGGGGTGAGCGAAACCGAGCGATCATCAGAACCCGTTGAACCCGCCGATTTCGCCAACGAGGGCGGGCGGCGGGAGCGGGCGCTGATGGTCGCGGGCGTCCTGCTCGGCACGGTCATGCTCGCCACGGCGGGGATCCTGGTGAGCGGGGAGTCCGGCACCAGGCAGCTGAACGCGGTCGACTGGCCCGGCACCGCGTCCGGCGGCCCCACCGGCTCCATCCCCGTCGCCGTCGAGTCCCGCGCCGGCGCGCTGCGCCGCTCCTCTTCGCCCCCGCCCGCCGCGTTCTCTCCGTCCTCCTCGCTCCCGTCCTCCTCGCTCCCGCGCTCCACCCGTCCGGCCTCCGCCCTCCCGCCTTCTTCGCGGCTCGGCCGGCCGGCCCGCCGCACCGCCCCTCCGGCCACCACGCCGTCCGTGCACCCTGGCGCTGCTACGCGGCCCAGCTTCGTGAGCCCGGAGGAGCCGTCCGTCTCCCGCACGCCCGCGCCTGTGCGGCCCTCCACGCCGGCGGTGACGGACACGCGCCTGTCCCTCCTGCCGCCTCTCACCGCCACCACCGCGCCCGAGCACACACCGCCCGTCAAGACGCGCAAGCCCAGAGCACCCAGAAAGCCGTAAGAGCCCGGCCTTTACGGCTGCGCCGACATCATGTGCCGCCGTTCCGGCGTCGGCGGGAGCTCTCCATACCCTCCAGCAGAACGTCCGGATGCGGCTGCGCGGCGGACGCACCGGGAAGCGGGCGGTGATGTGCGCGGACCTCGAGCTGAGCGGGCTGCTGCGGCCGTTCTCCACCGAGATCTGGTACGGCGAGCGGGTCGGCGTGCTGGGCATGAACGGCACCGGCAAGTCCCACTTCCTGCGGCTGCTGGCCGGCGAGCCGATCGCGCACACGGGCGTGGCCCGCCTGGGTGCCCGGGTGTCACCGGGGCATTTCGCGCAGACCCACGTGCGACCGGACCTGGTCGGGCGCACCGCCGCCGACGTGGTGATGCGGGAGCACGCGATGACCCGCAACGAGGCGATGGCGGCGCTGGCCCGTTACGAGCTGGCGCCGGCGGGCGCACAGCCGTTCGAGACACTCTCGGGCGGGCAGCAGGCCCGGCTCCAGATCCTGCTGCTGGAGCTGTCGGGTGCGACGCTGCTGCTGCTCGACGAGCCGACGGACAACCTGGACCTGGCCAGCGCGGAGGCGCTCCAGCACGGGCTCGCCGGGTACGAGGGGACGGTGCTGGCGGTCACGCACGACCGCTGGTTCGCCGCCGACCTCGACCGCTATCTGGTCTTCGGCGCCGACGGCCTCGTCCGCGAGAGCGACGCTCCCCGCTGGGACCTCTGACCGCCCGCCGGGCGCCGCGCCGGATCGGGCCGCGATCACGCGGGGGCGGCGGCGATCAGGAGGAGGCGACGCGGTCGCGGCGGAGGGCCGAGACGGTCATGGTCTCGTCCACGGCCTCCGGCGAGAGCACGTGGTCGAGCACCATCACCGCGCACCCGCTGATGCCCGCCCCCGCGCCCAGCCGGCTCGGCTCGATGCGCAGCCGCCGGGTGGCCAGGGCCGTGGAGCGGCGGTAGACGACCTCGCGGATACTCGACACCAGCGGGCCGAACGCCTCGGCCACGTCGCCGCCCAGCACCACCACCGACGGGTTGAGGATGTTCACGGCCCCGGCGAGCACCTCGCCGATCCGGCGGCCGGCCTCGCGCACCGTGGCCATGGTCTCGGCGTCGCCCGCCCGTACCAGCGCGGTCACGTCCGCGATGGTCCTGACGTCCTTGCCGCGCGCCCGCAGGTCGCGCAGGAGCGCGGTGCCGCTGGCCACGGAGTCGACGCAGCCGGTGTTGCCGCAGCGGCACAACACGTCGCCGCCGTCCAGCACCGGGATGTGCCCGATCTCGCCCGCCGCCCCGAGCGCGCCGCGCAGGATGCCGCCGCCGGCGATGACCCCGGCGCCGATCCGGGTCGAGATCTTGACGAACATCAGGTCGTCCAGGTCGGGGTACGCGCCGCGGTGCTCGCCGATGGCCAGCACGTTCACGTCGTTGTCCACGAGCACGGGGACGGGGAAGCGCGCGCGGATGATCGGCGGGATCACCACGCCGGTCCAGGACGCCATCACCCGGGCGCTCTCCGTACGGCCGTGCGCGAACTCGACCGTGGCCGGCACGCCCATCCCGACACCCCTGATCATCGAGCGCGGCCGGTCGCCCAGCAGCTCATCCCAGGTGTCCATGAGCAGCGGCAGCACGATGTCGGGGCCTTCCTCCACGTCCGTCGTGAACTCGCGCCCGGCCAGCTCCTCGCCGGCCAGGTCACAGACGGCGACCCTGGTACGGGTGGCGCCGAGCGCCGCCACCAGCACCACGCCGCCCGCGGCGTTGAACTCCAGCCGGACCGGCGGCCGCCCTCCCGTGGATGGGGCGTCGTCGCGCTCCACGACCAGGTCGCGCTCCAGCAGCTCACCGACGCGCAGCTGCACCGCGGGGCGCGACAGGCCGGTCACCCGGCCGATGTCGGCACGCGTCACGGCCTCACCGGTGCGGATGAGGCGGAGCACCTCACCACTGGTGGCGAGGGTCGCGGCGGTACGTCGAGGCATCGGCTAAGTGAATCACACGGGGTTAGGTCATGAAAACTCCAGACTTTTTTATCTCGAATGCCAAAACTCCGCTTGTGTGCAACCTAAACTCTGGCTAGTGTCCGTTCTGTCCATGCTTGGTAGATCATCGGAGCCCGTACCGTGTCCCCCCTATCGACCGCCAACCCCGCCCACACCGCCGACCTCGTCGTCTTCGGCGGGACAGGCGACCTGTCCATGCGCAAGCTGATCCCGGCGCTGTACCACAGCGACAGGGACGGCCGGCTCTCCCCGGAGACCCGCGTCATCGCCATGTCCAGGGGCGGGCTGACCGACGCCGACTTCCGCGGCAAGGTGGACGCCGAGGTACGCGACCGGGTCCCGGTGGACGACCTCGCCCTGTGGCAGCGCTTCCTCGGCCGCCTGCACCACGTGTCGGTCGACGTCGGCGGTGCGGACAGATCCGGGTGGGGCGCGCTGACCAGGCTGCTGGCCGGGTACGAGCAGCGCGACCGGGTCTTCTACCTGGCCAGCCCGCCCAGGACGTTCGGCCCCTTCTGCCGCGAGCTGGACGAGGCCGGGCTGGTGACGCCGCGCTCGCGCGTGGTGCTGGAGAAGCCGCTCGGCCACGACCTGCCGAGCGCGCAGCGGATCAACGACGAGGTCGGCGCGATCTTCGACGAGCGCCAGATCTTCCGCATCGACCACTACCTGGGCAAGGAGACCGTCCAGAACCTGCTGGTCCTGCGCTTCGCCAACGCCTTCCTCGAGCCGATCTGGAACTCCCTGTGGATCGACCACGTCCAGATCACCGCCGCCGAGACCGTGGGCACGCCCGGCAGGCGCGGCTACTACGACCATGCGGGCGCGCTGCGTGACATGGTGCAGAACCACCTGCTCCAGCTCCTCACCCTGACCGCGATGGAGCCGCCGGCCCGCAGCGACCGCGAGGCCATCCGCGACGAGAAGGTCAAGGTCCTGCAGGCCCTGCGGCCGATCACGGGCACGGAGGTGGACCGCTTCACCGTGCGCGGCCAGTACACCGAGGCGGACGAGATGCCGGGCTACCTCGACGAGCCCGCGTCCACGCCGCCGACCGACGCGTCGCGGCGGGTGGAGACGTTCACCGCGATCCGCGCCGAGATCAAGAACTGGCGGTGGGCCGGCGTGCCGTTCTACCTGCGGACCGGGAAGCGGATGCCGTACCGGAGGTCGGAGATCGTGGTGCAGTTCAAGGACGTGCCGCACTCCATCTTCCCCGGCGGCAGCCCGAACCGCCTGGTGCTGCGGCTCCAGCCGGAAGAGGGCATCGAGCTGCACATCATGGCCAAGGAGCCGGGCGCGGGCGAGGTCACGCTGAAGCCGGTGCCGCTTTCGCTGAGCTTCGGCAAGACGTTCACCGCGCGGGTGCCCGAGGCGTACGAGCGGCTGCTGACGGACGTGCTGGCCGGGAACCCGACGCTGTTCATGCGGCGCGACGAGGTGGAGGCGGCCTGGCGCTGGATCGACCCGATCCTGTCGGCCTGGGAGGCGTCCGACGACCTGCCGGAGCCGTACCCCGCCGGAACCACCGGCCCCGCCGGAGCCCACGAACTGCTCGGCCGCAGCGGTCGCGCCTGGCACGAGGAGGAAATGTGAATCCGCTTATTCAGGACGTCACCGACCGGATCGCCGAGCGGAGCGCCGCCAGCCGGGCCGCCTACCTGGAGCGCATCCGCCGCGACGGCGCGGCCGCCAAGGCCAAGGGCCCGGCCCGCGCCCACCTCGGATGCGCGAACCTGGCGCACGGCTTCGCGAGCGCGTCCGCCGAGGACAAGCCCGCATTGCGAGGCACGGCCAAGCCGGGCGTGGCGATCGTGACGAGCTACAACGACATGCTTTCGGCGCACCAGCCGTATGAGACGTACCCGCCGGAGCTGAAGGCGGCGGTGCGCAAGGCGGGCGGCGTGGCCCAGGTGGCGGGCGGCGTGCCCGCGATGTGCGACGGCATCACCCAGGGGCGGGCCGGCATGGAGCTGTCCCTCTACAGCCGCGACGTGATCGCCATGGCGACCGCGATCGCGCTGTCGCACGACATGTTCGACGCGACGCTGCTGCTGGGCGTGTGCGACAAGATCGTGCCCGGGCTGTTCGTCGGGGCGCTGCACTTCGGGCACCTGCCCGCGATCTTCGTGCCGGCCGGGCCGATGGCCTCCGGGCTGCCGAACAAGGTCAAGGCACGCACCCGCCAGCTCTTCGCCGAGGGCAAGGTGGGGCGCGACGAACTGCTCGACGCCGAGGCGAAGTCGTACCACTCCCCCGGCACCTGCACCTTCTACGGCACCGCGAACTCCAACCAGGCGCTGATGGAGGTCATGGGCCTGCACCTGCCCGGCTCGACGTTCGTCAACCCGCACACCGAGCTGCGCCACGCGCTCACGCAGGCGGCCGGGCGGCGGGCGGTGGAGATCACCGCGCACGGCTCCGAGTACACGCCGATCGGCGAGCTGGTCGACGAGAAGGCCATCGTGAACGCCTGCGTCGCCCTGCTGGCCACCGGCGGGTCCACGAACCACACGATCCACCTGGTGGCCATGGCCGCCGCCGCGGGGATCGTACTGACCTGGGACGACTTCGCCCGCCTGTCGCGGGTCGTGCCGTCGCTCACCAAGATCTACCCGAACGGCCAGGCGGACGTGAACCACTTCCGCGACGCCGGCGGCATGCAGGTGCTCATCGGTGACCTCCTCGACGAGGGCCTGCTGCACGCGGACGTCATGACCGTGGCCGGGCGCGGGCTCGACCGTTACCGCGAGGCTCCCGAGCTGGTGGACGGCGAGCCGGTGTGGTCGCCGGTCACCGGCGGCAGCTCGGACCTGGACGTGCTGCGCCCGGTCGCGGCGCCGTTCTCGCCGGACGGCGGGATCCACATGCTCTCCGGCAACCTGGGCCGGGCCGTGTCCAAGGTGTCCGCGGTCAAGCCGGAACACCTGGTGATCGAGGCGCCGGCCAGGGTGTTCGACGACCAGCTCGACCTGCTGACGGCGTTCGAGGCGGGCGAGCTGGACGGGCAGGACTTCGTGGCGGTCATCCGCTACCAGGGGCCGAGCGCGAACGGCATGCCCGAGCTGCACAAGCTCACGCCGCCGCTGGCCGTGCTGCTCGACCGGGGGCAGCGGGTGGCGATCGTCACCGACGGGCGGATGTCCGGCGCGTCCGGCAAGGTGCCCGCGGCCATCCACCTGTCGCCCGAGGCCGCCGACGGCGGGCCGATCGCGCTCGTGCGCGACGGCGACGTGATCAGGCTCGACTCGGCCGCCGGGACGCTGGAGCTGCTGGTGCCCGCCGAGGAGCTGGCCCGGCGCACGCCCGAGGGCCGTCCGCTGAGCGACGCGCAGTGGGTGGGCACGGGACGCGAGCTGTTCGCGGCCTTCCGCCGGATGGCGGGGCACGCCGAGCAGGGCGCCGGGATCTTCGGCCTGAGCGGCGCCGAGTCGCCCCACCACGGCCCGGGGCTGGGCTTTCCCGCCGAGGCCGGCGCCTCCCACCTGGAGTCCGGCGCCCCGGTGGCCGCCCAGCACGCCGGACTGGCGCGGTGACCGCTGCTCGCCAGGTACGCCGGACCGCGGCCACAGCCGGCGCCGTGGGACGGCGGACGGTTGCTCACCACCCCGTCCGCCGGGGCCGCGTGAGCGCTCGTGGCATCCTTCGAGGTACGGTGATCGATCTTGACGCCGCCCTGGATGCCGGAGGTGAGCGGTGAGTGCCTTTGACCTTCCGTGGCTGGTCGCCGACATCGGCGGGACCAACGCCCGGTTCGGCCTGGTGACCTCGCTGGGAGCGCGGCCGTCGAACGTCGCGGTCCTGGCCGGGGCCGACTACGGGACCCTCCCCGAAGCCGTGGCCGCCTATCTCGCGGAACACGCGGGCGGCGCGCGACCGGGGGCGGCGTGCCTGGCCGTGGCCGGGCCGATCGACGGCGACCACTACCGGCTCACGAACTCCACGTGGGCCGGCTCCGTACGGGACCTCGGCGTGCCGTACGCGGTGCTGCTCAACGACTTCGAGGCGCTGGCCGTGTCGCTGCCGCACCTGGAGGGCGACGACCTGGTCTCCCTGGGCGGCCCCGAGCCGGGCCACGGGGTCAAGGCCGTGCTGGGGCCGGGCACCGGGCTCGGCGTGGGCGGCCTGGTGCCGGCGGACCACGGCTGGACGCCGATCCCCGGCGAGGGCGGGCACGTCACGGTGCCGGTGGTGGGCCGGCGGGAGCTGGAGATCGTCCAGGCGCTGCAGTCCCAGGGGCTGCCGCATGTGGTGGCCGAGCACGTGCTGTCCGGGCCGGGGCTGGTCCGGCTGCACCGGGCGCTCGCCCAGGTGAACGGCGTCGCCGCAGCGGAACTGACCGCCTCGGACATCGTGGCCCGGCTGGACGACTCGCTGTGCGCGGAGACGGTCGAGGTGTTCTGCGGCATGCTGGGCAGCTTCGCCGGGAACGTGGCCCTGACCCTCGGGGCGAGGGGCGGGGTGTATCTGGGCGGCGGAGTGCTCCCCCGTATCGTGGAACGGGTGCGCACGAGCAGCTTCCGCACCCGGTTCGCCGCCAACCCGGACATGGCCGACTACCTGGCGGCCATCGGGACCGCGCTGATCGTCGCCCCTCAGCCGGCGCTGACGGGCGCCGCGGCCTGGTTGTCCCAGCGCGCCCGCACGGAGCTGGTGGGGTGACCCTCGGCGCGGGGGCGGCCTTCGCCGGAGCGTGACCGGTTGGGCCGTCCGCCTTTGGGCAGGGCCATTGTTGCGGCCACGGGCTGGTGTGGGGACTTGTACGTGACTAGACGCCCGGAACGGGCCGACGAGGAGAAAACTCATGAGCTTGCTCGATCTCGCCCCAGTGATTCCCGTCGTGGTGATCGAGGACGTCGAGAGCGCCGTGCCGATGGCGAGGGCGCTGGTCGCCGGGGGCTTGCCGGTCATCGAGGTGACCCTGCGGACTCCGGCCGCGCGTGAGGCCATCGCCAGGATCGCCGCCGAGGTGCCCGAGGCGACGGTGGGCGCGGGGACCATCCGGACTTCGGAGGATATTTCCGCTTCTGTGTCCGCGGGGGCCAAGTTCCTGGTGTCGCCCGGGACGACCCTGGCGCTGGTCGAGGCGATGGATTCGAGCGGCGTCCCGTACCTGCCGGGGGCGGCGACCGTGTCCGAGGTGATGGCGCTGGTCGAGCGGGGGATCAAGGAGCTGAAGTTCTTCCCCGCCGAGGCCGCAGGGGGCGTTCCGTATCTCAAGGCGCTGGGCGGCCCGCTGCCGGACGTGCGGTTCTGCCCGACGGGCGGCATCCGGGTGAACACCGCGCCCGACTATCTCGCGCTGCCGAACGTGGGGTGCGTCGGCGGCACCTGGCTGACCCCGGCCGACGCGCTGGCGGCCGGTGACTGGGGCCGCGTGGAGAAACTGGCCTCGGAGGCCGCGGCCCTCCGCTAGCCCGCCCCTCCGGACCACGGCCCGCTACGCTCCTCGCCGTTTCCCGAAAGGACCGGCGGCGAAGTGGATCAGGCGCGGGGATAATGGGCCGGTGGCTCTGGAGACGGCAGCTCTGAAAGTGGGCACGGCGGTCGGCGAGCGTGCCGTGCGCACCTGGCTGACCGCCCGATCGACCGACGAGAGCAGCCGCAAGCCGCTCGTCGACCTGATGCGCGTCCGGTTCCCCGATCACTTGGTACGCCGTAAGGCCGAGCGACAGCTCGAGGACATCGCGGACGCCGTGACGGCGCGGGTGCTGAAGGTATGCGCGCACGAGTTCCCCGGGCTCGGCGACGAGGATCGGCCGGTCGTGCTCGCGGAGGTCCGGGACACGCTGGCCCGCGCGGACCTCTCCGACCGCGCGCTGCTCACCGCCGACGCCGACCCGGTACGCCTCGCGCGTGCCGTACGCGAAACCCTGCCCACTCCCAAGGACCTCGGCGAGGCGCAGTCCCGGCTCTACGAGGTCGTGCTCGACGAGTGCTGCGACTGCCTGGTGCGGATCGTCCGCCACCTGCCCGAGTTCCAGCCGCGCGCCGCCGCCGAGATGCTCGGGCGTCTGTCCGGCCTGGGCGAGCAGATGTCCGCCATGCTGGAGCGGCTGCCGGTGCGCACGCTGGAGGCCCCGGACGGCACGGACAGGGACGCCGGGTTCCGCCGCCGCTATCTGGAGCACGTCTCGCAGGCCCTCGACAACCTCGAGCTCCTGGGCGTACGGGTCGAGCGCTTCCGGCCGCGCACCTCGCTGAGCGTGGCGTACATCAGCCTGTCGGTCACCGCCGCCCGGGGCAGGGACGCCCACGGCTCGTGGCACGACGCACCGGACGAGCCCGCGACCATGCGGGTGGAGAGCGCGCTCGGGCGGGGACACCGGATGCTGGTGCGGGGCGAGGCCGGCGGCGGCAAGAGCACGCTGCTGCGCTGGCTGGCGATCACGGCGGCCCGGGGCGGGTTCGAGGGCGAGCTGGCCGAGTGGAACGGCGGCGTGCCGTTCCTGGTGAAGCTGCGCAGCTACGCCGACCGCGACCTGCCCAGGCCGGAGCAGTTCCTCGACCTGACCGCCGGGGCGCTGGCCGGGCTCATGCCGGCCGGATGGGTGCATCGGCAGCTGGCGTCCGGGCGTGCGCTGCTGCTGATCGACGGCGTCGACGAGCTGACCGGGGGCCAGCGGAAGGCGATCAAGCCGTGGCTGCGCGGGCTGCTGGCCGAGTTCCCCGCGATCCGGGTCGTCGTCACCAGCCGCCCGTCGGCCGCCCGGTCGTCGTGGCTGGACGAGGAGGGGTTCGCGCCCGCGTTCCTGGAGCGGATGACCCCGTCGGACACCCGCACGCTGGTCGAGCACTGGCACGAGGCGATCAGGAACAGCAGGGATCTGCCCTGCCCGGCCGAGCACCTGCCCGTCGTGCAGGCCCGGCTCCTGTCGCATCTCGACGGCGCGCCGCATCTGCGCGCGCTCGCCGCCACGCCGCTGCTCGCGTCAATGCTGTGCGCTCTCAACCTCGACCGTGCCTCGCAACTCCCGCCCGACCGCATGGGCCTGTACGGCGCGGCGCTGGAGATGCTGCTGGAGCGGCGGGACGCCGAACGGGTCATCCCCAGCTACGGCGAGGTCCATCTGGACCGCTCGCAGAAGATCCAGGTGCTGCAGGAGCTGGCCTGGCAGCTCTCGGTGACGAACCGGGTGGAGCTCGCCAAGCCGGCGGCGCTGGCGTGGGTGGAACGGGTCGTCTCGGGCATGCCCCGGGTCCAGGCCACCGGCGCGCAGGTGCTCGAATACCTGCTGGAACGCAGCGGCGTGATCCGCGAACCGGTGGAGGGCCGGATCGACTTCGTGCACCGCACCGTACAGGAATACCTGACGGCTCGGGCGGCGGCCGAGGTGGGCGACATCGAGCCACTGGTGCTGAACGCGCATCGCGATCAGTGGCGCGAGGTCGTGGTCATGGCGGCCGGGCACGCGAACGGGCCGCTCAGGGAGGAACTGCTCAACGGGCTGCTGTCGCGGATGGCCGGCGAGGCACGGTACGCGCGGCGGCTCAAGGTCCTGGTGTGCTCCTGCCTGGAGACCCTGCCTTCGGTGCCCGAGCGGCTGCGGGAGGCAGTGGACGGGTGTCTGAACGACCTCATCCCGCCGCGCGATGTGGCTTCGGCACGGTCGCTGGCGCCGGCGGGGCAGGTCGTCCTCGACCGGTTACCGCGCGACCTCAGCGGGCTGTCTCCGGCGGCCGCCCGCGCCTGTGTCAGGACGGCCTGGCTGATCAACGGCCCTGGTGCCCTCGACGTGCTGGCCTGCTACGCGTCCGACGGCCGGCCGGACGTCGAGGGGGAGCTGCTCGAGGGCTGGCGTTACTTCGAGCCCGAGGCTTTCGCCGAACGCGTTCTCTCCTCCCTTCGGACGAAGGAGATGCTGCAGCTCCACACCGTCGGACAGCTCAATGCCGTGGGCGAGTTGCCTCCGCTGCGGTCCGTCGCCGTTCTGACGGTGCGGCACCAGATCTCAGCCCGCTGCTGGCCCATCGCGAATCACTCAGTCACCTGGTTCTGAACTGTGATCTCACCGGCGCGAGCATGCGCGTCCTGCGCAAGCTCAGCGCGCTGAAGTCGATCAGTGCGTTCAGTGCGCGCGAGCTCGGTTTCCTTTCCGATCTTCACGACCTGACCTATGTGGGAGTCCTCGGACCCGTCACCGACTTCTCCCCGCTGGGGGACCTCCCCAAGTTGCAGACTCTGAGCCTCAGAGAGACTCCGCATCTGACGAGCTGGGACGCTCTGCCACCGCTCGACGGCTTGCGTGAGCTGCTCCTCGCTGATGTCCCGGCATTCACATCCGTGCGCGAGATCGCCGAGCGCGCGCCCCAGCTCACGGCATTGGAGCTGACGGGATACGACCGCCTGGCAGATCTTGAGGCGCTCTCCCTGCTCAGCCTCGATCAGCTTTTCCTGACGCATGCCGAAGAGCTCGAGGATCTGTCCCCTCTCACGGGATGTCCCGCGTTGACCTGTCTGGGCCTCGAAGGATCGCGGGTTCACGACCTTCGCCCTCTGTCCCGTCTGAGCCGGTTGACGTATCTCGACCTCAGCGACTGCCGCGAACTGCGAGATCTCTCGCCCTTGGCCCAGCTGAGCCGGCTGCGCACCCTCTGGCTGACCTACGCCGCCCCGGGCCTCGATCTCGCCCCGCTGGCCGGGAGTCCGCACCTGGAGGTGCGCGTCCTGATCGGACAGGATGTGCGCAACGGTCACCTGTTCGGCCGGCGGCTCAAACGAGTGCGGTAGATCTCAGCTCCAGATCGACAAATGGATCGGCGGGCGGAAGCGGCTGCGCGGGATGCCGTCGTCCGGGGTGCGCATGACCTGGGTGGCGGCCGGGGTCGTGAGGAAGTCCAGGAACGTGCCCGCCGCCACCGACCGGTTCGCCGGTTCCAGGGTCGTGGCGTACCAGTACGCGGCCAGCGGGGTGGCGGCGGTCTCGATGGCCACCAGTTCGCCCCTGCGTAGCTGGGAGGCCACCAGGTGGGCCGTGGCGGGCGCGACGCCCGAGCCCTCGGCGGCGGCCTTCCACGCGGCCGTCTGATTGGCGAAGACCCGCACCTGCGACTCCTGGACCCGTAACAGCCGCAGCAACCGGCTCGTGTCGCTCAGGGGATCCGTGGCGGAGGGGCCGACCAGCCAGTGGTCGCGGCGGCCGCGGGGCGAGCCGACCACGAGGAGGCGGCAGCGCAGGACCGGGCGGCTCACCAGGCCCGATCGGGGCCAAGGGCGTGGGCGAGTCGGCCACCGTCGGCTCCCCCGCGGCGGTGGTCAACGCCGTGGTGGACGCCCTCGAGCCGTACGGGGTGCGCCACGCCGACATGCCGCTCACTCCGGCCAGCGTCTGGCGGGTCATCAACGGCGGCCCGTTCCGCACCGACCTGGCCATCCCATGAGTGAGCGCAGCGAGCGAATGATCAGACACAGCCGAGTCTCGTTCATGCGTCCGGCGAAGGAGGACGCATGAACGAGTTCATCGGCATGCCCCGGCGGCGGCCGGCGCCCGACCTGGAGACGAGGGTGGAGCGGCTGCGCTCGGGGCGGGAGCCGTACGTGCTGGCCACGGTCGTGCGGGTGCAACGCCCGACCAGCGCGAAGGCGGGCGACCGCGCGGTGGTGCTGCCCGACGGGACGATCGAGGGGTTCGTCGGCGGGGTCTGCGCCACCGACACCGTGCGGGCCCAGAGCCTGCGGCTGTTGCGCACGGGACGGGCGGCCCTGCTGCGGATCACGCCAGAGGCGGGCGCGCCGCACGAGGAGGAGGGCCTGATAGCGGTGGGCCAGCCGTGCCTGTCCGGCGGCACCCTGGAGATCTTCCTGGAGGCCGTGCTGCCTCCCGTGCTCGTCCACGTGCACGGCGACAGCCCCATCGCCAGGGCCTTCGCCTCGGTCGGCAGGGCGCTCGGCTACCAGGTCGAGGCGGGTCCGGAGCGCGCCGCCGGCGCCGTACAGATTGCCCCCGACGCCGCGGCAGTCCTGGTGGCCTCGCACGGCGTCGGTGAGGAGCCGGTGCTGCGTGACGCGCTGGCCAAGGGCGTCCCGTACATCGGGCTGATCGCCAGCCGTGAGCGGGGCGCGGCGGTGCTGGCGCGCGTGGAGGGAGGCGAGCGGGTGCGCGTTCCGGCGGGTCTGGACATAGGGGCCAGAACGCCCGGTGAGGTGGCGGTTTCCGTCTACGCGGAGATCATCAGACTGCGTTGAACGGGCGGCTGCCGGGTACAGCACAGGAAAACCGCAGCCCCCGGGAAGCCCCTTCCGCTACTCGGAGAGCGAAAGGGACATGAATGCCGACGGAAACGGCCAGCCAAGTAATGACGGACGACCGCCCCGTGGCTCAGCCCGGCAGCCTCGAGCGAGGCATCGACATCCTGCTCGCGCTCAGCACCGCCGCCCACCCGGTCAGCCTGTCGCAGCTGTGCCGCGCCACGGGCCTGCCCAAGTCGACCGCGCACCGCCTGCTGGGCGTGTTGTGCTCGCGCGAGCTGGCCAGGCGGGTGGGCAACGGCTACCTGCCCGGCGAGCTGCTGGAGACGATGGCCGGCATCACCCGCCTGCGGGTGCCGGGCACCCGCCAGGTGGTGCTGCCCTACCTGCTCTACCTGTACGAGACCACCAGGCAGACGGTGAACCTGGCCGTGCCCTCCGGCCTTGAGGCCCGCTACGTCGAGCGCCTCTACGGCCACAACCGGGTCGACTCCCGCTCCGACGGCATGGACCGCGCGCCGCTCCACTGCACCGCGACAGGCAAGGCGCTGCTGGCCTTCGACCCGGTGCTGCGCCGGGAACTGCTCGCGCGCGGCTCGTTCGAGCGGATGACGCGCCGCACGATCACCACGCTCACCGGGCTCGAGCGCGAGCTGGCCCAGGTCCGCAGGCACGGCGTGGCCTACTCGCAGGAGGAGTTCACCGAGGGCGTGTCGTGCGTGGCCGCGCCGGTGTTCGGCCCCGGCGGCCAGGTCTGCATGTCGCTGGGTGTGGCCGCCCCGGCGGGCGCGGCGCCGCTGGCCAGGCTCGGCATCTCCGTGCGCGGCGCCGCCCAGGCCATCTCGGCCGCGCTCCTGAGCGCGTAGGCGTTCCGATCACCGGAACACCTCGCCCGCGCGCGACCGGAAGTGTTCCGTTGGCCGAGACCGCTCATTGCGGCGCGGCGACCCCGGCGTTCACATCGGCATATGAACTTCCCTCCCGCTCCGGCCACCCAGGAGGCGCCCGCGGTCCGGAAGGTCCGGACCCGCAAGGCCCCGGACACGCGGGCGCCGGTCGGAACGTGGGAGGTCGCGCGTGCCTAGGGGCCTCCCCAGGGCCACCCTGCTGGAGAGCCTGCGCCTGGCTGCCACCGTCGTCCCGCCCGGCGCGCCGCACGCGCTGCCCGGGCGCGACCTGCTGCGCCCCCGCGCGCTCCTGGCCGGGCTCGAGGCGAGGTACGGCGGCCGCCCGGTCCTGGTGCGCGGCCTGCGCGGCCCGGCGCTGCTGATCATGTCCAAGCGCGACGCCCTGCGCGTGCTGTCAGAGGGGGGCGAGTACGCGCAGGGCGTCGAACAGCGCCTCTTCGGCCTGCCGACGGACGTGCTGCGCCCGGCGTTCGTCGAGATCGCCAGGGAGGAGGCCAGGCAGCTGACCTCCGGCGTGGTGGACCACGCCCGGCTCGACGCCCGGTGGCAGCGCGTGGCCAGGCGCTGCGTCTACGGCGACGGCGCGGCCGACGACGAGGAGCTCACCAGGCTGCTGGCGGGCCTCACCTCGGCCGGCAGGTGGCGTGCCAGGCGGCGCCAGGAGATCCTCTCAGGCCGGTACGACGCCCGCATCCTCGACCACCTGCGCCGCGCCGAGCAGGGCAGCCTGGCCGGCCTGATCGCGGAGAACGCCGGCGAGGCCGAGTCGCGCGGGCTCATGCAGGCGGCGTTCTGGCTGATGGGGTTCGGGGTGATCTCCACCGGGCTGATGCAGACGCTGGCGCTGCTCGCCGCCCACCCCGCCCAGCGCAAGTCGGCCCGCACCGACCCCGACTACCTGCGGGCCTGCCTGCGCGAGGGGCTGCGCCTGTGGCCGCCGGTGCCGACGGTCTCCCGGGTCACGACGACGCCGACCGACTGGTACGGCACCACCCTGCCCGCGGGCACCACCGTCCTCGTGCCGATCGCGGCGCACCAGCGCAGCCCGCGTCTGCCGTACGCGAACACGTTCGCGCCCGAGATCTGGCTGGACGGCACCGCGGCGAACGAGTGGTGGGCGCGGCCGGGCTGCGACGGCGTGCACCTGACGCTCGCGGTCGGCACGGCCTTCCTCGCCGGCATCGTCCGCGCGGCCCGGCCCAAGCCGGTCGGCCGGCTGCTGTCACCCCACCGGCCGCTCCCGTACGCGCTCAACGTCTCCCGCCTGCGCGTGACGATGCGCCCGCTGCGCACGCGTCGCCTCACTCCGTGAGCCGGGCTCGGTCGCTGGACGCCGCCGCCGCCTTCCCTCGCCAGGGCGCATGCCTGCTCAGAACCAGTGGCCAACGGGCGGCCCCGTCCTCCGTTAGAGTCTTGGGTACAAAAGGCGTGCCGGGCGGAGGAACGGTTCGGGTTGAGACGGGATGACGACGGCGAGAGGACGGCGACGTTGGGGCGCTCCGCAGGCACTCCGCTGAAGCCGGAAGATCCGCCGGCGATCGGCCCCTATGAGCTGATCAGCCGTCTCGGCTCCGGTGGCATGGGTGTGGTCTATCTCGCCAAGGCGGCCGACGGGTCGCGGGTGGCGCTCAAGGCGATCCGGCGCGACTTCACGGCCGACCCGGTCTACCGGGCGCGGTTCCACGAAGAGGTGTCCAACGCGCGCAAGGTGGCCTCGTTCTGCACGGCGCGCGTGCTCGACCACGGCGAGGACCGCGGCGTCCTCTACCTCGTCACCGAGTACATCGACGGCATCTCGCTCGAGGACCACCTGATCGAGCACGGCGCCCTCTCGCCGTCCGTGCTGCACTCGGCGGCCGTCGGCGTGGCGGCCGCGCTGACCGCGATCCACGCGGCCGGGCTGGTGCACCGCGATCTCAAGCCGGCCAACGTGATGCTGACGCTGGCCGGGCCCCGGGTGATCGACTTCGGGCTGGCGCGCTCCACGCACGTGGACTCCCGGCACACGAACGCGGGCATGGTGATGGGCACGCCCGGATGGATCGCTCCTGAGCAGGTCTTCGAGGGGCGCACGAGCCCGGCGGGCGACGTGTTCGCCTGGGGGTCGCTCATCGCCTACGCGGGGCTGGGCGGGCATCCGTTCGGCGAAGGGGACGCGTACGTGATGGCGGCCCGGGCCCGTACGGCGCCGCCCGACCTTCGGGGGCTGCCCGCGCCGCTGGACCGGCTGGTGGCCGCGGCCATCCACCCCGACCCGGCGCGCCGGCCCGCGGCCAGGCAGCTGCTGCTGGAGCTGGTGGGAGCGGCCGACGAGCCCGCGGCGCAGCTGGCCGCCTCCAAGCACCTGACCAACGCGTGGAACCCGTCGGACTTCCCGCTGATGCCGCAGCCGCCGCACCGCATGCCGCCCGACCGCACGGGCGCGGTGCCGAGCGCCGGCCGCCCGCGCCCGTCCCGCAGCCCGTCCCAAGGTCCGTCCCATCAGGGCCGCGGCCCGCACCCTGAGGCGCCCGCGCGCAGCCCGCAGCCTCCGCCGCCCGCGGAGCGCACCGGCCCCACACCTGGAGCGGGCCCGGTTCCGCCAGCCGAGCGCACGGGTCCCACGCCCGGAACGAGTCGCGGGCCGCAGCAACCGCCGCCCGCAGAACGCACCGGTCCCACGCCCGGAATGGGCCGCGCGCCGCAGCAGCCGCCGCCCGCCGAGCGGACCGGGCCCGTGCCCCCGGTTCTCCATCCGGAGCGGACCGGCCCCGTGCCGGGCACCGGCCGGGGGCCCCAGGCACCGCGAGTGCCGCATCCGGATCTGACCGGGCCCGGGCCGCGGCCTCACCACTCGGCCACCGGCCAGGGGCCTCTGACGGGCAACCCGCCGCGCAAGCTCAAGCGGGGCGTGCTGACGGGCTGCGTGACCGCCCTGATCATCGCGGTCGTGCTGCTGGTGGCGCTGATCGTCCTGCTGGCATCGGTGTTCCGCTCCGCCGCGGTCGGTGAGGACGGGCCGGTGCAGGACGGCAAGCTGCGCTTCGCCGTGACGAGCACGAAATGCCCCAAGCCGGCGAGGTCGGCGGCCAAGCGCACGTGCCAGGTCGGGGTTCAGGTCAGCAACATCGGGCGGGAGGCCAGGGTGCTCTACCCGGGCCAGCAGAAGCTGATCGACGAGAACGACGGGCTGCACGGCGGCACCAAGCTGCTCGACAAGGACGGCAAGGAGATCACGCCGATCCGGATCGAGGCCGGTCAGTCGTTCACCGGCGCGCTGGTGTTCGAGCTGCCGAAGGGCCTCGACCCGGCCGGGCTCGAGGTGCACGACTCGGGGCTGAGCAACGGAGCCCGGCTCAACCTGGGCTGACCCAGCCGGGACTCAGAAGCCCTGGGACGGTGAGACCACGCCCTCCAGCGGGGCGCCGTCGCGGAAGCGCCGCACGTTGGCGGTGACGCGCTCGGCCAGGCCACGCCAGTAGGAGGTGCGCGGGTTCGCGCAGTGCGGCGTGATGAGCGCGTTGTCCAGGCCCCACAGCGGGTGGCCGTCGGGCAGTGGCTCGGGGTCCGTCACGTCGAGGGCCGCGCCGCCGATGCGGCCCGCGCGCAGCGCCTCCACCAGATCGTCGGTGACGACGAGGCTGCCTCTGGCGACGTTCACCAGCCAGGCGTCCTTGCGCATCAGGTCGAACTCGCGCTTGCCGAACATCCCTCTCGTCTCCGGCGTGGCGGGCGCCGCGACGACCACGTAATCGGCCTGGGGCAGCACCTCGCGGTAGCGCGCGCGCGGGAGCACGAGGTCGGCGCCGGGCGCCTCACCCCTGTCGGTGACCGCAAGGACCCGGCAGCCGAACGGCTCCACCATCCGGATGAGCGACCGCCCGATGCCGCCGAAACCGACGATCGCGACCGTCGAGCCCGCGAACTCCCTGGACCCGTCGCCCTCCCAGCTCGTGGCCCTGGCGGCGCGGTGCAGGCCGCGCGCGGCCGCCAGCATCAGGGCCAGCGCGTGCTCGGCCACCGGCGGGCCGTAGGAGCCGGTGGCGGCGGTGAAGACCGGGTATTCGGAGATGACCCCGGCCTCGGCGAACCGCTCGATGCCGGCGCTCGGCAGCTGCACCCAGCGGATGCCGTCGTGGAGCATCGACCGCAGCTCCTCGGGGCCGCCGCTGCCGTAGTAGACGATCGCCTCGGCCTCCTCCAGCGGCACGACCTCGCCTCCTGCCCGGCGTACGGCGTCGATGAGCACGGGCACCGGCTCAGGTCCGACGTGGACGGCGACGGTCATGCTTGGCCTCCTTCTCGCCACGGGGCCACCAGCGTATCCAGGGCGTATACGCACGGCGTTTCCGGGTGCCAGCATCTCTTCAGGGTGCGTGGGTATGTTGTCCCGAGTGTCCGCTAACGCCGCATTGCCCAGTTCTTCCAGACTGGCGTGGTTGGACGCGCTGCGGGGGATCGGCGCGACGGCCGTGGTGGCCGAGCATCTCCTGCCATGGTTCCTCCCCCAGCTCAGGCCGTACTGGTTCAGCCTCGGTGTCTACGGCATCCTGGTGTTCTTCCTGGTCAGCGGCTATATCATCCCCAGCTCGCTGGAGCGCCACGGCGACGTGCGCCTGTTCTGGATCAGCCGGTTCTTCCGCCTCTACCCGCTCTACCTCAGCGTGGTCGTCGTCGTGCTGGCCCTGGCCTGGTGGGTGCCGCTGCGCGAGGAGGTGCCGAGGGACGGCAGCGCGGTGGCGGCGCACGCGACGATGCTGCTCGACGTCGTGAGCGTGGGCGGCGTGGCCGACACGATGTGGACGCTGTCGTACGAGATGGTGTTCTATCTCCTGGTCACGGCGCTGTTCCTGGTCGGGGGGCACGGCCGCAGCGGGCTGCTGTCGATGCTGTTCGCGGCGGCCGCCGTGACCGTCGGCCTCGTGGTGTCAGGGGCGGTGCTGGTGGGCGGGTGGCCGGCCTACGTCTCCGCCGTGGTGTTCGTGGCCGGGCTGGCGTGTGTCGTGTGGGGACGCCTCCGGACGGCCTCGGCCTGCGTACTCGGCCTGATGGCGCTGGTGTTGCTGCTGCTGAGCAGCCGGGTGCCGTGGCTCGGGGCGGCGGTGCTGGCGGTGATGTTCGCGGGCACGGCCATTCACCGGTGGGAGCGGGGCGGCGGGCGGCTGTGGCCGGTTGCGGTCACGGCGGCCCTGGTGGCGGTCGCGCCCTTGTGGGCCGTCGAGGGCGGGTGGTGGTGGGTGCAGGCGGACGTGTGGCTGACGACGATCGCGCTCGCCGGCGCCACCTTCGCGGCGGGGATGGCGCTGCGCGAGCGGCGGCTGCCCAGGGTGCTCACCTGGCTCGGCCTGATCAGCTACTCGCTCTACCTGGTGCATCATCCGCTGCTGAAGTACTTCGTGGAGATCACCGGTGACCTGCGGCGGGCGGAGCTGCCGTACCAGCTCATGATGGCGGCGCTCGCCGTGGCCGTGGTGCTGGCGGTCAGCGCACTGTCCTTCAGGTACGTCGAGAGGCCCATGCAGACGCTGGGCCGCCGCCTGTCACGCCGGAGCGCCCGCCGGCTCCAGCGCGCGGGCGATCTCCGGACGCCCGGACAGGGCGCTCGCCACGACGGGGTCCTCGGCCATCAGGAACGCGAGGTGCCTGACCGCGTGGGCGACCACGTTGGCCAGGGCGACACGGCCGGGTGACGGCGTCGCGGGCGCCTCGCCCCTGGCGATCTCCAGCACGGGCACCTCGACCGCGGGCAACCACGGCGCCGGATCCGGGCAGACCGCATAGGTCAGTACGATCCCGCCGTCCGGCTCGTGCCGCCAGCTCGTGGAGTGCACGACGGTGCCGGGATCTCCCGACTCGACCCCGCCGAGCCGGCGCGCGGCCGCGTCGGGGCTTTCCCCGCGCGCGGGCTGGGTGATGGCATGCCGGTAGGACCAGCGATTGTCGGTGCCCACCCGTAGCATGAGCGTCTCAACCGAGACCACGTGTCTTCCCGTCACCATCCACAACTTACTGCCAGCCATGTGCAAGTACGTCCCACACGCATTATGTCCCCGCTCTTGAACACGACGGCGGGCCCGGCTGTAGTCGATGGCGTGCGAGAGAGAGGCCGACAACGATGCCCGGTTTGCTGGTGCTGATGGGCTCGGGCGAGACGAGCCCGACCATGGTCGAGGTCCACCGCGCGACGGCGCGCACGCTGCGCGCGGGAGCGCGGGCCGTGCTGCTCGACACCCCCTACGCCTTCCAGGAGAACGCCGCCGACATCTCCGCCCGCGCCCGCCGCTATTTCGCGCACAGCGTCGGCCTGGACGTCGAGGTGGCGACCGGGATCACGGGCGCCGACTGGGTCTTCTCCGGCCCGGGCAGCCCCACCTACGCGCTCGACCGGTGGACCGGCTCGGGTGTCGCCGGTGACCTGCGTGCCCGGATCCGCGCGCGCACGGGCGTGACGGTGCTGGCCTCGGCGGCCGCCTGCACGGCGGGCCTGGCCACCGTGCCGGTCTACGAGATCTACAAGGTGGGCGCGGATCCCCACTGGCGCGCGGGCATCGACTTGCTGGAGCCGCTGGGCCTGCAGGTCGTGCTGATCCCCCACTTCGACAACGCCGAGGGCGGCACCCACGACACCCGCTACTGCTACCTCGGCGAACGCCGGCTGTCGCGGATGGAACGCGAGCTGCCGCCCGGCACCGCCGTCCTCGGCCTCGACGAGCACACGGCGCTGGTGATCGACCTGGAGAGCGAGTCCGTGCGGGTGGCAGGCCGGGGCGGCCTCACCGTCCGCCGCCCCGGCTCCCAGACGGTCCTGCCCACCGGCGCCCACACCGACCTCGCCGAGCTCCGCCGCTTGGCCGAGGGCCGCACGGGCACGGCCGCGGTCCCACCGCCTCCGGCGGAGCCCGCCCCGGCGCAGGTCACGCTGGAGGAGGCCATCCACACGTGCGAGGAGCTGTTCAAGGCCGCCGTGGGCAGGCCCGACATGGTGGCGGCGGCCCAGACCGTCCTCGACCTCGAGGCCGAGATCGTCAAATGGGCCGCCGACACCGAGGAGGACTCCGGCGGGGTCGAGCAGGCCAGGGAGCTGATGCGGCTGCTGATCGCCCGCCTCGGCGAGCTCGCCTCCGCCGCCGGCCTCCGCTCCCTCGGCCTGCACTCCCTGGTGGAGCCCCTGCTGGCGCTCCGGTCACGGCTGCGCGAGGAGGGGCGGTACGACGTGGCGGACGCGCTGCGCGCGGCGATGCTGTCGGGCGGCATCACGGTGGAGGACACCCCCGACGGGCCCCGCTGGACCTGCACTTCCTGAGGTCGCAGACGACTGTCGCGGCAGGCATCGAGTTGATCGACAGCCGAGGCGATGCGCAAAGGCCCCGTCGCGCTCTTCGCGTCCGACGTCGTGCGCGTGGCCGAAGTCGTCAGCCCTGGCAAGGTCAATCCGCTAGAAGGTCCTGGCGATCTGGCGCGCGCGTTCGTCGGCCTGCTTGCGCTCGTCCTCATAGGAGCCCGTGAGCGTCGGGTGGTGGCGGATCTCCTGGATGTCGGCGATGCCGGTCCAGCGTAGCCAGCCGTTGAAGAACGTCGACTGGAAGTCGCTCCCGAACTCCGGCCCCAGCCCCTGCCCCCAGACCGCGCTGGTGTAGACGACGGCGGCGCGCTTGCCGGCCAGCAAGGGGCGGTAGCCGGTCTCCGGGTGCACGTCGAAGATCATCGCAGGCTGGCTGACGACGTCGACGAACTGCTTCAGCTTGTACGGCACGCCCGCGTTCCACATCGGCACGCTGAAGAGGTAGCGGTCGTAGGAGTCGAAGCGCTCGAACGTGCGCACGGCCGCCGCCCACGCCTCGGCCTGCTCGCCCTCGGGAGTGCCGCCCCCGAACACGGTCATCTTCGCCGCCGCGGCGGCGGGCCCGAACTCGGGCAGCGTCCCGTCCCACAGGTCGAAGTGGTCGACCGTCGCGCCGGGATGAGCGCCCAGATACTCCTCGACGAAGGTCTGCGCGATCCCCAGCGAGATCGACTCGCCACCCCGAGGGGAGGCGGAAATGTGCAGCAGTCTGCTCATGGATTCAAGCCCCTTCCGGACTTCGGTCCGTTTACTGGTCCTGACAATACGGACCATGGTCCGTTTAGTCAACATGCGAAGGCGCGGGACGATCAGCGGACGCGCACGGTCCCGGGGTGGCAGGGAAAGCGGGCGAAACTAGCGGCGGGGCGGGTCGATACGAGCGCCGTCCAGGGTGAAGATCATCACGCGGGAGAGGTCAACGCCCACCTTGGCCGCGTCGCCGGCGCGCCAGACGGGGCGGTTGCCCAGGCGGACGATCAGGTCGGAGCGGCGGTGGATGCCGCTGTTCGGGTGCTGGCCCACCCTCTCCTGCTCCTGGGGCTCCTCCTGGTTCGGGGCCGAGAAGATCCGCCGCACCAGCCTCGACAGCTTCCCCGAGCCGTTCTTCTCGCCGTTGATCCGCTGGCGCGGGTCCGGCGGCTCGGGCACCGGGACGGCGGGCATCCCGCACTCGATGTAGGCCAGCCACTCGTGCCCGTGGTACTCCAGCGCCCGCACCCGCCCGTAGAAGGACGGCCCCTCATACGACTCCGGCACCGGGGCCAGCCCGTCGGGACGCAGGCCGACGAGCACCTGCCCGCCCGTGTGCTGCGAGATCGCGTACGCCCTCGGATCGCTCCACGGCAGCGTGAGGCGGTGCGGGCCGAAGTCGAGCATGACGTACTGGTTCTGCGGCGTCCTGACGCCGGCCGCCAGCAGGTTCAACTGCTGGGAGTTGAGGAACGCCGCCACGAAGGCGGTAGCTGGATCGTTGTAAATCTGGGCCGGCGTGCCGACGTCCTGGAGGACCCCGCGGTTCAGTATGGCGATCCTGTCGGCCAGCGTCAGGGCCTCCACCTGGTCGTGCGTCACGTAGATCGTGGTCACGCCGAGCGACCTGACCAGCGCCGAGATCTCCATGCGGAGCTCGGTGCGCATGCCGGCGTCGAGGTTCGACAGCGGCTCGTCCATGAGGAACAACTTGGGCTGCCGGACGATCGCCCGGCCCATCGCCACGCGCTGCCGCTGGCCGCCGGAGAGCGTGCCGGGGCGGCGGTCCAGCGTCTCGTCGATGTGCAGGGCCTTCGACAGCTCGGTCACGCGCTCGCGCACCATCGCCGGGTCCGACTTGGCGATCTCCAGCGGGAAGGCGATGTTCCCCCGTACGGTCCTGTGCGGATAGAGCGCGCCGTTCTGGAACACCATGGCGACGTCGCGATCGCGCGGAGCCAGGTGGTTGGCCAATTGCCCGTCAAGCCAGAGGTCGCCCTCGGTGATCTCCTCCAAGCCCGCGATCATGCGGAGCAACGTGGACTTGCCACATCCGGATGGACCGAGGAGGACGAGGAACTCGCCGGCCTCCGCCCGAAGGCTCAGCCGGTCGACTGCGAGGTAGTCGCCCGGATACACCTTGGTCACTTTGTCGAGAACGACCGAGCTCATGGGCCTACACCTTGCGCGCGTGTCACCTGTGACGAGGCTGATTGAAGAGGTAGTACATCGCGCCTTAACGCTACATGTCCACCCTTGACATAAAGAATCTCCTTCCTAGGAGTTTCGGACGAGCGTTTTGGGACACCGAAAGCCGAAATTTCCGTATCGGGAGAGGCATGTAAGGGCTTGCGTAAACTTGCGGCAAGGGATTTCATAGTCGAGACCTTCAGGGGGAGACTATGACGGCAAGGTGGCGGGACACCGCGATCTACCAGGCGTACCTCACGGAGACACCCGTGGACTTCGGCGTGGACGGGGAGCTCCTGACAGCCTCGGATGTCCCTGGAGCAGGGGATTCAGCGGCGTGGTTGAAAGTAAAGTGTGTGGCATGAACGGTCACGCTCGCCTAGCCGACATCGCCGCCCAGGCCGGGGTGAGTGAGGCCACGGTCAGCCGGGTGCTCAACGGCAAGCCAGGCGTGTCGGTCGCCACTCGCCAGGCGGTGATGGCCGCGCTCGACCTCATGGGCTACGAGCGCCCGCCCCGGCTGCGGCAGCGCAGCAACGGGCTGGTCGGCCTGGTGACGCCGGAGCTGGACAACCCGATCTTCCCCGCGTTCGCGCAGGCCATCGAGAAGGCGCTGACCCAGCACGGCTACACGCCGGTGCTCTGCACCCAGCTGCCCGGCGGCGCGCCGGAGGACGAGTTCACCGAGTTGCTGGTCGATCGCGGCGTGAGCGGCATCGTGTTCGTCTCGGGGCTGCACGCCGACACGACCGCGCGCATGGACCGCTACACCCGGCTGACCGATCGCGGCCTGCCGATCGTGCTGGTCGACGGCTACAGCGAGAAGATCGACGCGCCCTTCATCTCCTCCGACGACCGCCTGGCGGCCCGGCTGTCCGTGCAGCACCTGGTCGACCTCGGCCACGAGCGGATCGGGCTCGCGCTGGGGCCGCGCAGGTTCGTGCCGGTGATCAGGAGGATCGAGGGCTACAAGCAGGCCATGGCGCAGCTGCTCGGCGCGACCGACGTCGACGAGCTGATCGCCCACTCCCTGTTCTCCGTCGAGGGCGGGCAGGCGGCCGCCGCGCAGCTGCTGACCCGCGGCTGCACCGGCATCGTGTGCGCGAGCGATCTGATGGCGTTGGGCGCGATCCGCGCCTGCAGGGAGAAGGGGGGCTGTCCGTGCCGGGAGATGTGTCCGTGGTCGGGTTCGACGACTCGCCGCTGATCGCGTTCACCGACCCGCCGCTGACCACCGTGCGCAAGCCGATCGGCGCCATGGCCTCGGCGGCCGTGCAGACGCTGCTCGAAGAGGTGAACGGCGCCCCGGCCAAGCACGTCGAGCTGATCTTCCAGCCGGAGCTGGTCGTCCGCGGCTCCACCGGCTCCGGCCCCCTGGTCAACCGGTGAGCGGAGCGACCGGACCCGCCTCACGGAGTGGGGCCATGCACACGCGCGACGTTCTGGTCCTCGGCGGCGCCGGGATCGACACGACGGTGTACGTGCCTGAGCTGCCGCTGCCGTACCAGGACACCTACCACGTGCCGCCGGTCGTCGACCGGATCGGCAACACCGGCGCCGGCGTGGCGCTGGGCTGCCACGCCCTCGGGCTGGGCGTCGCCTTCGCCGACCTGATCGGTGACGACCCGCAGGGCGCGCTCGTCCGCCACGCGCTGCGCGAGATCGACTGCTCCTGGGGGCCGGCCGCGGCGGGCACCCGGCGCAGCGTGCTGCTCGTCGGCCCCGACGGCCGCCGCACCTCGCTCCACGACCCGAAGGTCACGCCCGGCGAGCGCCTGCCGCGCGAGCTGTACGCGAACGTGCGCGCCCGGCACGTCCACGTCTCGATCATGGACTTCTGCCGCCACGTCTACCCGGACCTCGACGGCATCCCCGTCTCCACCGACCTGCACGACTGGGACGGCGTCAACGACTACCACAAGGACTTCGCCCACCGGTCCGACCTGGTGTTCCTGTCGGCGACCGCGCTCAAGGACCCGTTGACGACGATGCGTGACATCCTCGCGCGCGGCCGGGCCCACACGGTCGTGTGCACGCGCGGGGCCGACGGCTGCCTCGTCCTGACGCGCGACCGCGAGCCGCGCGCGTTCCCGGCCGTGCCGCTGCCCGGCGCGGTGGCCGACAGCAACGGCGCGGGCGACGCGTTCGTCTCCGGCTTCCTGTACGGCACGGTGCGGGGCCGGTCGCTGGAGGAGTGCGTACGGCTGGGGTCGATCGCGGGGGCGCACGCCTGCACCGTCGCCGGCACCCACGAGTCCCCGATCAGCGAGTCCCCGCTGCTGGCTAGGTTTTCGCGGTAGACGACCGGTCCAGTTCGCGCCAGGCCCGGCATACGAACGGCGGGATCGACGCGATCAGGTAGACGCTGGTGAACGCGTACAGGGTTGCCGTGAGACCGGTCAGTTCGGTGAGCGAGCCGGCCAGCAGCCCGCCGAGCGGCATGGCCGCGTAGGCGGCGGCCGTCATGGCGCTGAGCGCCCGCGCTCTCAGGCGGGCGGGGATGCGCTCGAACTGGATCACGCCGAGAATGGGGTTGATCGCGCCGGCCGCGAATCCGGAGAGGGCGGCAACGCCGAGCGCCACGGGAAACGGGGCGCCGAGGGCCAGCACCAATACGCGCGGGACGCCGGCGATGAGGAAGCACCATCCGTAGGTCAGCCGCATGGGTAATCGTCCGCCGGCCGCGCCGTAGACGATGGTCCCGGCCACCGCGCCCGCCCCGAGCCCGCCGGTGAGCAGGCCGAACGCGCGGGGGTCGCCTGCCACGTCGCGGGCGTACAGCGCCAGCAGCACCTGGGTCACGCCCGTGTCCAGCATGTTGACGACCACGATCATCGCGGTGGCGCTCAACTGCAGCCGGTCGCGCCAGAGGAAGGTCAGCCCGTCGCGCAGGTCGCGCAGGTAGCCGCCGGATTCGCGCTCTCCCACGTCGATGTGCGGGACTCCGCCGGAGATGAGCAGCGCGGAAAGCAGGAAGGTGACGCCGTCGACGATGAGCAGCGTGCTGGGACCCGCCCAGAGGATGAGGATTCCGGCGAGCGGGGCGCCCACCATCGTCGCGCCGCGGTTGACGCCGTCGTACGCGGCCGTCGCGCGGCTGATGCGCACCCGCCCGAGCGCCGACAGGTCGGGCAGCATGGCCTTGCGCGCGGTCTCCCCCGGAGTGGCCACCAGCCAGCGTACGAACAACAGCAGCAGCAGGAGCGGGTAGGAGAGCCCGGTCGTCAGCGACAGCGCGGGGATGGCGAGCACGACGAGGCCGCTCGTCAGGTCGGACAGCACGCTCGCCCAGCGGAACCCCAGCCAGTCCACCAGCGTGCCGCCGAACGCCGCGGAGATGACGATCGGGAAGGTCGTGGCGAAGGCGGCCAGCCCCGTCAACCCGGCGCTTCCCGTGCTCTCCAGGACGAACCACGGGACGGCGAGCATGGACAGCACGTTTCCGGTGACGGAAAGGGCGTTGGCGGCAAGCAAGGTGATGAATGGACGCCTCACGCGTAATAGCCCCCGGCAACGTCTCCCGCTTCAGCGTTCCTCACGGTCGGCTCGCGGTCAAGGGAGACGGGTGGCGGTTCTAGAGTCGGAGGCGTGGAAGTCACGGGCGCCGGCCTGGCGCGGCGGCCTGAGGCGCTGGTGGGCGCGGGCACCGTGCTGGACGCCGCCGCGGCCCGCGCCGCCGTGGAGGCCGGGGCGCGGTTCCTGGTCTCGCCGAGCCTGCACCCCGACGTGATCCGCACCGGCCACCGCTACGGCGTGCCCGTCTTCCCCGGCGTGGCGACCCCGACCGAGATCGTCCGGGCTCTGGAGGAGGGTGCGGACGCGGTGAAGATCTTCCCGGCCTCCGGCGTGTCACCGTCGTGGCTGCGGGACGTGCGGCAGGCGCTGCCCCAGGCGCCCGCGATCCCCACCGGGGGCGTGACCATCGACAACGCGCAGGAATGGATCGCGGCGGGCGCCGTGGCCTGCGGGATGGGCTCTGCGCTGACCTCCGGGGGCGCGAAGGCGGCGGGTGACCGCGTCACCGCCCTCCTGGCCAAGCTCGCCGAGGTCGCGGCGCGGTAGGCTGGCCCACGTGTGCGTGGGGCACGGGGCAGGTTCAGATGGTGCGGTGGGAAGACAGGCTGGCGTGGTGGTCGGCGCCTGCCGGGCCGTGCGGGTCGGTGTGGACGGTGGCGGCCTTCAGACGCGGGAGGTCGTGGATGAGCCGGTGTTCGGCCTCCACCGCCACCGCGTGCGCGTCCACCACCGACATGCCGTGGTCCACGAGGATCTCCACCTCGGCGTGCAGGGCGTGACCGATCCAGCGCAGGCGTACGGAGCCGACCCGCTGCACCCCGTCCACCGTGCCCAGGATGCGTTCGGCGGTGTCCACGAGGGCGGGGTCCACGGCGTCCATGAGCCGGTGGTAGATCTCGCGGGCCGCGTCGCGCAGCACGAAACAGATGGCGAACGTGATCAGCAGTCCCACGATCGGGTCGGCAAGCGGGAAGCCGAGCGCCGCACCGCCCGCGCCCAGGAGTACGGCCAGCGAGGTGAAGCCGTCGGTCCTGGCGTGCAGGCCGTCCGCCACCAGGGCGGCCGAGCCGATCTCCCTGCCCACCTTGATCCGGTACCGGGCCACCCATTCGTTGCCCGCGAACCCGGCCAGGGCCGCCCCCGCCACCCAGCCGACGGCCCTGATGTCCTGGGGGTTCAGCAGCCGCATGACGGCCTCGTACCCGGCCAGGGCCGCCGAGGCGGCGATCAGGAGGACGATGACGATGCCCGCGAGGTCCTCCGCCCTGCCGTACCCGTAGGTGAAGCGGCGGGTGGCGGCGCGGCGGCCGAGGGAGAACGCGATCGCCAGCGGGACGGCGGTGAGGGCGTCCGCGAGGTTGTGCAGGGTGTCGCCGAGCAGCGCGACCGAACCGGAGGCCATGACGATCACCGCCTGGACGGCGGCGGTGGTCATCAGGACGGCGAACGAGATGGCCAGCACGCGCATGCCGCGGCTGCTGGACTCAAGGGCGGCGTCGGTCTTGTCGGCGCTGTCGTGGCTATGCGTCCTGAACAGGCCGTGGGACACGACCTCGCGCACCATGCGCGCGAATCTCCCCGCCGCCCCGGAATGCCCATGCCCGTGTCCGTGCCCGTGTCCGTGCCCTCGAAGGTCCCGCTGGTCAGCCATGGCATCCCTTCGCTTGCGCGATTGGTCCGTTTTGACCATGATATGTAGTCATGTACGCACGCGGCAACGTCTCAGGTGCCAACCAGTCGCAGGAGCAACCCACTCCCGCCCAGGTGAACGCCGCTGTGGACGCCTTTCGCATGCTCAGCGACGGCACCCGGCTGAGGCTGATGTGGTTGCTGTCATCCGGCGAGCAGGATGTGAACTCCCTTGCCCAGGCCATCGGCGTGCCGCGACCGTCCGTGTCGCAGCACCTGGCCAAGCTCAGGCTGGCGGGCCTGGTGGACACGCGCAGGGACGGGCGTCGCGTGCTCTACCGGGCGCGCGACTCCCACGTACGGGCCCTCATCGCCGAGGCCCTGTCCCATGCCGGCCACGAGGTCTCGGGCCTGCCCCGCCACGACTGAACGTCAGCGGGCCCGGGCGGCCAGCTTGGCGACCACGTCCACGATGCGGGCGGCACGTTCCAGCTCGGCGCGGTGGAACACCGGCCCGTCCGCCCTGGCGACCACCAGATGCAGGCCCTGGGCCACCACAGGCAGGAGCATCAACCGCAGTTCGTTGGCGTCCATGGCGGCGGCACGCGGCGGCGGCTCCGGCAGGTCCAGTTCGAACTTCTTGGGAGCGGCCAGCGAGGCGTGTCGCACGGCCCCGTCGGCCAGCGCCACCGACCACTCCGCACCGCACAACCCCGGCAGCGCGTCCACCAGCGTGGCGAAGCCCCGTGCGGGCTCGGACACGACGTGCATGAGCAGGTCGTAGTCCAGTGCCGAGCCCGGCACCTCCTTGGTCGCCCAGACGCCCTCCACCCGTATGCCCGGCACGGCGGACAGCCGCTCGCGGGCCTCGGACGTGGTCACCGGCCCCGGCCACGAGACGGTGAAGTCGTCCACGGCCCGACCGCTCTCGCGTTCGAGCACGATGACTTGCAGGATGTCCGCCCCAAGCGCGCCCAAAGCCCGGGCGACCTGTCCAAGGCCGCCCGGCCGGTCTGGCAGCGACGCCCTCAGTCGCAGCAGCATTGCCGCCCCCTTTCCAGAGGCTCCCACAGTGCCGTGGAAAGGTTTCGAGAATATTCCACGGATATGTCGCACATGCTGCGGTTATATCCCAGCATGCAGGGTTAAGTCCGGATTGTCGATAAAGGGCTGGCGCAAGTTTCCGCAGGTCATAGTACGCCCCTGCCCCGGCACACGCCGCCGTCCCATGCCGCCCAGCCGCCCGCCACCCAGCGCCGGCGGGAAGCCGGTGCCGTGCGGCGGGCGCGCTCTGGGCGGTCAGGCGAACACGTCCTGCTGGTAGCGTCCGACCGCCTCCAGCTCGGCCAGCCACTCGGCGCCGTCCTGCCCCGTCCGCTCCCGGTAGACATCCAGCAGCGCCTGCCGCACCGCCGGAGCCATCCGCAGCCCGTCGCCGCACACGTACACGTGCGCGCCCTGCGAGAGCAGCTCCCACACCTCGCCGGCGTGCGCGGCGATGGCGTCCTGGACGTACCGGTACGGGTGCCCCGGCACGGCGGAGTACGCGACGTGCGCAGACACGCCCCAGCGGGCGAGGTCGCCGGCGTACAGCTCGTCGTGCTGAGGGTGGCGGCACCCGGTGAAGATCGCGGCCCGGCCGGAGGCGCCCGTCAGGGCGCGCTCCTCGAGGAAGCCGCGCAGCGGGGCGAAGCCGGTGCCGGGGCCGACGAGGATGACCGGCGTGGCCGGGTCGTCCGGCAGCCGGAACGGCGGCGCGGGCACGCGGACGTAGCCGTAGAACACCTCGCCCTCCTTCAGGCCGGCGAGGTAGGCGGAGCACATGCCCTGGTACGTGCCGGTGCCCGACCACGCGGGCCCCTCCACCAGGCCGACGGTGATGCGCACGAGCGACGGGTCCGCCAGCGGCGAGGAGGAGACCGAGTAGTAGCGCGGCTTGATGGGCCCGGCCATCTCCAGGAACACCGGCAGCGGCAGCGAGATCGCCGGGAAGCGCTCGAGCAGCGCCAGCGGGGAGACGCGCTTGGCGAGGATCTCGTCGGCGTAGGCGGCGGTCAGCTCGGCGAGCTGGCCGCGGGTCCACGGGCATTCGGTGTGGGCGGCAAGCGCCTCGATGTCGGCCCTGGTGGCCACGTCCTGCAGCTCGGCGAACTCGGTCAGCAGCAGGCCCGCCGTGACCGGCGTGTCCACGGGCAGGTGGGTGGATCCGGCGGCGCGCAGCCGTACCACCTGCTCCCGGGGGACGCGCAGGCAGCGCAGCGCCCACTCCACCAGCTCGGGGTCGTTCTTGGCGAAGACGGCCACGTGGTCGCCCGCCGAGTACGTGACGCCCTCGGGCAGCCTGGCCACGATCGAGCGCACGCCGGGACGCGGCGCCTCGATCGAGAAGTCCCAGAGCCCGGTGGGGTCTCCGGTCAGCTCCTCGTTGGAGACGACGGTGAGCGGGAAGGCACGCGAGGAGACGACCGCGGGCCTGACCTCGGCCTCGCTCAAGACCTCCATCTCGTAGCGCGGCCCGGCGCTCTCCGCGGAGGCGCTGTACTCCTCGGCCAGCGCCGCCCACAGCTTCGCGGTCCACGCGGACACGTCGCCGTCGAAGTCGCCGTCCGCGTCGGCCTCGCCGCGCTCGATCAGCGGCGCCGCTCCCGCGGCCGTCAGCTTCTCGTACGCGCGCTTCGGGAACTCCTGGTACGTGGGCCACTGCGTGTTCCCGCAGCCCAGCACGGCCAGCCGGACCCCGGACAGGTCGGGCAGCGTCTCGAGCGCGTCGAAGTGCTGGGCGTTGTCGGGGGCCTTGCCGTTGTAGGAGGAGGCGACCACGATCAGCAGGCCCTCGCTCGGCGGCGTCATGTCGTCGAGCGTGGTCAGCGTGGTGGCGAAGCCCGCGCGGCCGGCCCGCTCGGCCAGGCGCTCGGCGATGTCGGAGCTGGTGCCGAGGTTGGAGCCGTACGCGACGGTGAGCGGGACGCCGGTCACGGCGATCTCCTGCTGCTCGCTCTCCTCGACCTCCTGGGCCACGACCACGGCCCGCTCGTGCGCGCGCCGCTCGCGGACCCTGAGCGTGAACCCGTCGGGCTTGAGCGTGAGCGTCTGCTTGATCTTCATGCGGTAGACGTTCGGGTCGGAGATCGCGAACCGCCGCAGGACCATCGCCAGCGCCAGCCTGGCCTCGGTGAGCGCGAACTGGCGGCCGATGCAGGCGCGCTCGCCGTTGCCGAACGGCTTGTACGCCCCGGGGTGGTGGTTCTTCTTGTTCTCCGGCAGCCAGCGGTCGATGTCGAACTCGTCGGGCCGCTCCCAGGCCTTGGGGTTGCGGTGCAGCGTCGGCAGCAGCATGGTGACGCCCTGGCCCTTGGCGATGGGGTAGTCGCCGATCGTGGTGTCCTCGACCGCTACCACGCCGAACGCCGGGATCGGCGACCAGATGCGCAGCGTCTCCTCCAGGATGCGGGGGATGACGTCGAGCTTCATGATCGTCTCGTACGTGGGCGGCTCGTCGCCCGGCAGCAGCCGGTCCACCTCGTCGTAGGCGCGCGCCAGGGTGTGCGGCTCGCGCAGCAGGTTGTACAGGGCGAACGAGAGCAGCCCGCTGGTGGTCTCGTGGCCGGCGATGAGGAAGGTGAGGACCTGGTTGCGGATGTTCTCGTCGGACAGGCGGGCGCCGGTCTGCGGGTCGGACGCCTCCAGCATCAGGCCCAGCAGGTCCTTCGAGCCGGCGACGCCCTCGGCACGGCGCTGCCTGATCACGTCGTCGACGAGCTGCTGCATGGTGGCGATGTCGCGCCGGTACGCCTCGTCCTGCCCGCGCCTGAGCTTGGTGACGAACGGCAGCTGCTGGTTGCGCAGCATGGCCGCGGTCAGCGCGCCACCCATGGCCTGCAGGAACGGGTGCAGCTCTGGCGAGTCGAACGAGTGGAACCGGTAACCGAACCCGGTGAGCGAGATCGTGTCCAGGGTGAGCCTGGTCATGTCGTCGGCGACGGGCAGGTCCTCCCCCTGGCGGCCTGCCCAGGACTCGACGAGCTGCTCGGCGATCTCGAGCATCTGCGGGTAGTACGCCTTCATCGAGCGCTGGCTGAAGGCCGGCATCAGGATGCGATGAGCGTGCCCCCACACCGGCTCGTCGTGGTCGGCCGTGAACAGCCCGTCGCCGCCGAAGTCACGCACGATCGACAGCGGCGGCCTGATGCGCTTGACGAACCGGCTCTCATCGCACGCCTCCGCGACCAGATCGGGGTCGTACACCAGCACGATCGTGCGACCTGTGACCTCCAGCCGGAAGATGCCCTCTTCGTACCGGGAGGCGACCTGGACGAAGTGCTCCACCGGCGAGTGAGAGGGAATCTGCAGCGTGTTGCCCAGAATGGGCAGGCCCTGGGGTGCGGGGATCTGCGCCATGATTGCTCCCTTTCGAGTAGCCATACACCGTATGGCTGACGCTACCATACGGTGTATGGCGGTGAGCGCACGCAGGGGGACTCCCCTGACCCTCGAAGAGATCGGCTCCACGGCGGCACGCCTGATAGACGAGGGCGGGGTGGAGGGGCTGTCCATGCGCAAGCTGGCGACCGAGCTGGACGTCAACCCCATGTCGCTCTACCACCACGTGGAGAACAAGGAGGCGCTGCTCAAGCTGGTCTGCGCCATCGCGGCCAAGCGAATGCTCGTGCCGCCGGACGACGGCGCCCCCTGGCAGGACCAGCTCAAGGCGCTGGCGCTGGCGTACCACCGGCACGCCCGGGAACATCCGGCCTTGTGGGGATATGTGCACACCCACCCCCAGCTCGTCGCCGACCACCAGATGGCGATCTGGCAGACGCTCTATCGCATCCTGCGGCTGGCGGGGGTCCCGGAGCCGGAGCTGCGGCGGACGAGCGAGATCCTGAACGCGTTCGTCGCGGGCTTCATCGTGGCCGAGACCCAGGGCCACATGTCGGACGACCCCGAAGAGATCAGCCACAACTTCGACACGGCCGTCCACCTGATCATCAACGGCATCGCGAGCTTCTCCAGCTGATCAGAGGTGCGTTGGAAAACCCAACCCGCTCGCGCTAGAGTGGGTTCAGTTTTCCAACCCACAAGGAGGGCGCGATGCGTGACGCGGTCATCGTGCAGGCCGTACGCACTCCGATCGGCAAGGGCAAGGCGGGCGGCGGCCTGACCGCGATCCACCCGGTGGACCTGCTGGCCCACACCCTGCGCGCGCTGATCGAGCGCAGCGGGGTGGATCCGTCGCTGGTGGACGACGTGATCGGCGGCTGCGTCGACCAGGTGGGCGAGCAGGCCATGAACACCACGCGCAACGCCTGGCTGGCGGCCGGCTTCCCGGAGTCGGTGCCCGCGGTCACCGTGGACCGGCAGTGCGGCTCGTCCCAGCAGGCCGTGCATTTCGCCGCGCAGGGGGTCATGGCGGGCGCGTACGACCTGGTGGTGGCGTGCGGCGTGGAGTCGATGAGCCGCGTGCCGATGTGGTCGAACGTGCCTCCCGGCGCCGACCCGTTCGGCCCCGCGATGGCCGCGCGCTTCCCCGAGGGCCTGGTGCCGCAGGGCATCAGCGCCGAGCTGATCGCCGCCAAGTGGTCGCTCAGCCGCGAGCAGCAGGACGTGTTCTCCGCGGACTCGCACCGCAAGGCCGCCGCGGCCTCCTTCGCCGACGAGCTCGCGCCCCTCGCCGGGCTCGAGCGGGACGAGTCGGTACGCCCCGGCACGACGCCGGAGATCCTGGCCGGCCTCAAGCCCGCCTTCGCCGACCCGGGCTACGCCGAGCGGTTCCCGCAGATCGACTGGTCGGTCACCGCGGGCAACACCAGCCCGATCAACGACGGGGCGGCGGCCGTGCTGATCACGAGCTCGGAGACGGCGGCCCGGCTGGGCCTGCGCCCCCTGGCCCGCCTGCACAGCTTCGCCGTCGCGGGCGCGGACCCGATCCTCATGCTCACGGCCGTCATCCCCGCCACGGAGAAGGTGCTGCGCCGCGCGGGGCTGAATCTCGCCGACATCGACCTGTTCGAGGTCAACGAGGCGTTCGCGAGCGTCGTGCTGGCCTGGCTGCAGGAGACCGGCGCCGACCCGGCCAAGGTCAACGTCAAGGGCGGCGCCATCGCGCTCGGCCACCCGCTGGGCGCGAGCGGCGCCCGCATCGCCACGACGCTGGTGCACGCGATGCGCGAGCGCGGCGCCCGCTACGCCCTGCAGACCATGTGCGAGGCCGGCGGCCTGGCCAACGCCATGATCCTCGAACGCCTGTAACGACAACCAGCCGCCAGGAACCGGGCTCAGCCGGCGCTCGCCTCCCAGACGGCCTCGAACGCCGGCTCCGTGATCTCGGTCAGCTCCCAGATCTCCAGCGGCTGGTCGGCGAGGAAGCCGTGCTCGTCCTGCAGGTGACGCCACCAGTAGCGGCGGGCGGCCCGGTCGGCGCCCACCAGCACCTGCCGCACCGCCCACTGCTCGTGGGCGTCGCCCTCGACGCTCTCGAAGAGCCAGGCGCGCCCGTCGTCGTCGGCCATGTGCCAGTAGCGGCGGGGCGCGTCGGACTCGGCGAGCTGCCTCACCAGCGGCTGGCGAAGATCTGGAAGCACCCGCCCACTCTAGAACGAGCGCAGCCCCCGCATGGCGATCTCGACGCCGCGGCGCATCGACTCCGTGATCTCCTCATCCGACGACTGGCCGAGCTCGCGCGCGGCGTTGCCCGCGGACTGGACGGCGCCCATGAAGACCCCGGCCACCACCGCGGCGCTGATCGGGTCGAGCTTGTCGGGAAAGGCCTTCAGCAGCTGCCTGGCCAGCTCGCGCTGCAGGTCGAACAGCAGGTGCAGGGCCCTGGCCTGAACGGCGGGCACGGTCATGAGGACCTGCTCGTAGACCTTCGTCAGCTCGCGGTCGCCGGCCATCGGGCCCACGGTCAGATAGTGGGCGATGACCTGCTCGTACGCCTTGAGCAGCACCTCGGCGAGGCCGTCCGTCGGCTCCCGCGCGGCGACCACGTCGGCCGACAGCTCCATGTACTGCTCGGCCTGGGCGAACAGCACGTCTTCCTTGGTGGGGAAGTAGTTGAAGAACGTCTTGGTGGCGACGTCGGCAGCGGCAGCGATCTGCGCGACGGTCGTCTGGTCGTATCCCTGCTGCGCAAACAGCCGGAGCGCCGTGCTGACGAGCAACTGCCTGGTCTGTCGTTTCTTGCGCTCGCGGCGTGACTCCTCCATGGCCACGAAGCTTACACTGACTATATATTTACACGAGAGCGCACATCAGTGCTGGTAGGCGCCTGCTTCCGGCCGCCGACCGTAGGCCGATCAACGGGTGAGGCGCCAGACACGGATCGACGGTCCGTCTCCGGGCAGCACGTCGCCGTCCTCGGCGTTGTACACGCCGGACGCCTGAACACCGAGGCGGAGCGGATCGCCCGGCGCCCGCCGCACGCACACCAGGATCGACTCCTCGTACGTCTCGCGCACGAAGACCAGGCAGTCCGCGTCGGCGTGCAGCCAGCGCAGCCCGCCGTGGCGCAGCGCGGGCTCGGCGCGGCGCAGCCCGAGCAGCTCCCGGTAGGCCGCCAGCGTCGGCAGGTCCTGGTCCGCGGGCCGGTTCCAGGGCATCGGGGTGCGGGAGTGCTCACCGTTCACGCCGCTCAGGCCGAACTCGCTGCCCGCGAAAACCATCGGCGTGCCCGGCAGCGTAGCCTGCAGCCCGAGCGCGAGCAGGTGGCGCTCGCGCGAGCCGGTGACGGTGCGGATGCGGGGCGAGTCATGCGAGTCGAGCAGCTGCCAGGAGTGCACGAGCGAACGCCACGACATGTGGGACGCGAACGACCTGAACGTGGCCAGCGTGGCCGTCCCGTCGCGCGAGGGCACGCCGCCCGGCACGCCGAGGAAGTGCTCCAGGTCCAGCTCGGGCCCGCGCAGCCAGGTCCAGACGGGACGGGTGAAGCCGCCGTAGTTCATGGTGCCGTGCCAGCCGTCGCGGTCGAGGTCGGGCGAGGCGTCGTGGTTGTGCTCGGCGATGAACGCGGCCTCGGGGCCGACCTCGGCCCGCAGCATGGCGGCGACCTCGTGGTTGTGGTCGTCGGCGCCGCGCCTGCCGGTCATGTTGGCCACGTCCACGCGCCAGCCGTCGAGCGGCCCCAGCCACTTCTTCAGCACCGCGCGCATGCTGGCGCGGACCAGCTCGCTGCCCCAGTTGAGCTTGGGCAGCGTCTTGACGCCCCACCAGGACTCGTAGTCGCCGGTGTCGGGGTCGAAGTAGAACATCTCGCGTTCGACCGCGTTCACGTCGGACACGGCCGCGGTGAACCATTCGTGCGTGTCGCCGCAGTGGTTGGTGGTGATGTCGCCGAGCAGCCGCATGCCGCGCGCGTGCAGCGCGCGGGACAGCCGGTGCAGCGCCTCGTCGCCGCCGAGCAGCGGGTCGACGTGCTCGAACGTGGCGGCGTTGTAGCGGTGGTTGGAGCGGGCGGGGAAGATCGGCGTCAGGTAGACGGTGTCGGCGCCGAGGCTCTGGACGTGGTCGAGCCGCCGGACGATGCCGTCGAGGTCGCCGCCGTAGAACTGCTCGGAGGTGCCGGGGCCGCCGGGGATGACCGGGTCGCGGTCCCAGTCCCGCGGCAGCGCCCAGTCGGGCGGCTCGGGCATGAGCCCGGAGCGGTCGAAGCGGTCGGGGAAGATCTGGTAGACGATCGCGTCCGACATCCACGAGGGCGGCGGCTGGTGGCACACGAGGCGGAAGTCGCTCGCGTCGGTCACGTCGTGCGTGACGAGCCCGGCCGCCGTCAGCCACGCCTGGCCGCTCTGCCGGTGGAGCAGGAATCGGTAGGGGGTGACGGGGTTGACCGCCGCGATCTCGGCCCGCCACCAGACGTCCGTGCCGCCGTATCCGCCCACGTCCCGCCGCGACGGGTCCGGCGCCGCCTCGGCGTAGCGGGGCTCGCCGTCGTGCACGGTGCGTACGTGCACGCCCGTGATCCCGGCGGCCAGCGGCGCCCGCAGCCACAGCGTCACCCGCGAGCCCACGGCGGGTTCCTGGTCGGAGACGTACAGAGCTGAGCCGTCGTGATGCGGCTCCCCGATGAAGCGCAATGAACCTATCCCTTGACAGCCCCGGCGGTGAGCCCGGAGACGATGTACTTCTGCAACCAGAGGAACACACCCACGGTGGGAATGGCGGTAAGCAACGTGCCCGCGGCGAACATGCCGAAGTTCGCGTTGCGGTGGTCGCCGGCGATCATGCCGTACATGCCGACGGCGAGGGTCTTGCTGTCGGGGTCGCGCAGGAACACGTTCGCCATGAGGAACTCGCTCATCGTGCCGATGAACGCCAGCAGCGCCGTGACCGCGAGGATCGGCGTGACCAGCGGCATGATGACCCGCCAGAAGATCTGCGCGTGCGTGGCGCCGTCCACGGTGGCGGCCTCGTCCAGCTCCTTCGGCACGGTGTCGAGGAAGCCCTTCATCAGCCAGGTGTTCACGCCGAGCGCGCCGCCGAGGTAGAGCAGGATGAGGCCCCACACGGTGTTGAACCCGAAGGCGGGATACAGCTCGGTCACCCTGGTGAAGATCATGAAGATCGTCACGATGGCCAGGAACTGCGGGAACATCTGGATGAGCAGCAGCGCCAGCAGCCCCACCCGGCGGCCCGCGAAGCGCATGCGGCTGAAGGCGTACGCGGCGAACATCGACAGCAGCAGGCTCGCGAACGACGACGCCAGCGCGATGAACACCGAGTTGGCGAACCATCGGGCGAACGGGTAGCTGTCGGAGCTCAGCAGATTGGCGAAGTTGGCCAGGCTGGCCCCGGTGGGCAGCAGGTCGGTGGAGGCCAGCGTGCCCATGGGGTTGATCGCGGCCGAGAGCACGAACAGCACCGGGAAGATCGCGAACGCGCACACGACCAGCACGAAGGCATGCCTGAGGGCGAGCTTCACGCGTAGACCTCCTCCTGCTTGCGGGTGCGGCGGAACGCCACGGCCGAGATGACGGCCACGATCGTGAAGATGAACACCGAGATCGCCGCCGCGAAGCCGAACTGCGCGCCGCCCGCCCCGAACGCCAGCCGGAACGTGTAGGTGATCAGCAGGTCGGTGGCGCCCACCTGCGGGTTGTCCGCGGGGAACGGCCCGCCGTCGGTGGTGAGCGCGATCGCGTTGAAGTTGTTGAAGTTGTAGGCGAACGACGAGATCAGCAGGGGTGTGAGCGCGACCAGCAGCAGCGGCAGCGTGACCCGACGGAACGCCTTCCACGGCGTGGCCCCGTCGATGGCCGCCGCCTCGGTCAGCTCGCGCGGGATGGCCTGCAGCGCTCCGGTGGTGACCAGGAACATGTACGGGAAGCCGAGCCAGAGGTTGACCAGGATCACGCCGAGCCGGGCGGTGCCCGGCTCGCCCAGCCAGTCGATGTCGACCCCGAGGAGCTGGTTGACCAGGCCGAAGTCACGGTTGAACAGGTCGCGCCACACCAGCAGCATGGCGAAGGCGGGCATCGCGTACGGCAGGATCAGCAGGATCCGGTAGAACCGGGTGCCGCGCATCCGTGGATGGTGCAGCGCCAGCGCCACCGACATGCCGAGTGCGAACGTGCCGAGCACGGAGGCCAGCGCGAAGACCAGGTTCCAGCCCAGCACCCCGGCGAAATACCCCGAAATAGTGGGGTTTGTCAGCACGCGTGCGAAGTTGTCGAACCCGACGCCGACCTGCCAGCCCTGGGCCAGGTGCTCGCCCTTGGCGTTGACGAAGTATCCCTGCCCCTCGTCGGCCCGCCAGGTGTCGCCGTTGCCGCGCACGCAGTCGCAGCCGGCGTCGTAGACGAGCGCCGCCTTGCCCTCGACGGCCCGGCTGAGCCCGTTCGCCTTGATCACGCCGTCGCCGGTCGGCACGGCCAGCGCGGAGATCTCCTGGCCACGGGCGGCGGCCTCGGGCGCCTTGAGCACGGTCAGCCCGGGCGCGCTCAGCACCTTGCCGGTGACGCCGACCTGGGCCCCCGCCAGCGGCGCCAGCCCGTTCGCGTCGCCCACCCGCACCTGCTTGGTCTTCGGGTCGACCAGCAGGAACACCAGTTCGTCGCCGCGCAGCGCGGCGGTCAGGGCGTACTCGGGCGAGCCGGGGGCCTGCCGCACCGAGCCGGTCTCGATGGCGGTGACGGCGGCGGCCTTGTCGCCGCGGTGCCCGTCGCCGAAGTTCGTGAACGCGGTGGTGACCGTGTAGACGACGGGGAACACCTGGAACGCGATGAGGAAGACGGTGCCGGGGATGAGGTACTTGGCCGGGATGAAGCGGCGGGTCAGGTAGAGGCAGGCGACTGCCGCGGCGGCGGCGCACAGCAGCGCGAGCGAGACCCACGACCCGGCGGCGACCAGCGGCGGCACGGCGTAGAGCAGGATCGCGGCGGTCACGGCGAGCACCGCGATCCTGCTCACCACGAACGCGGTGGTGATCTCCCGGCGGGGCCGTGGAGACGTCCTGGTCTCCCCGCCCTTTCTCGGGGCCTCGCGCACATCGAGCGTCATGTCAGTGCTTGAGCGAGCCGTCGATGGCCTTCTGCGCCGCCGCGGCGGCCTTGGCCGCGTCGCCGCCCTTGACGACGGCGTTCTCGGCGATGCCGAACGGCTCCCAGATCGCCGCCATCTCGGGGATGGCCGGCATCGGCATGCCGTCCTTGCCCGCGTCCATGAACTTGACCGCGTCCGGGTCGCTCGCCTGGACCTCCTGGAGGGCGGCGGTCAGCGCCGGGGGCCGCGGGTCGGCCTCGTACAGCGCCTTGGCGACGTCCTTGTTGGTCACGTAGTTGGCCACGAACTCCTGGGCCAGCGCCTTGTTCTTGCCCTTGGAGGCCACGAAGAACGTCTGCACGCCGACGAACGGGGTGGCGGGCTTGCCGTCCTTGACCGCCGGGACGGCCGTGATGTCGTACGGGATGCCGCCCTTCTTGACCTCGCTGATCGCCCACGGGCCGGAGATCAGGTAGGCGCACTTGCCGCCGGCGAAGTTCACGATGTAGTTCTCGTTCGTGATCGACGTGCGCAGCGCGCCGTCGCCCTTCTCGCCCAGGTCCTTCAGCTTGCCGAACGCCTTGGCCGAGCCGGGCGAGCCGACCAGCACCTGCTTGGCGTCGGGGTCGCCGGTGGGGGTGGTGCCGAACAGCGCGCCACCGGCGGAGGCGAAGATCGGGTAGACGTGGAAGGCGTCGCCCTTCTGGCCGACGGGGAGGCAGAGCACCTCCTTGACCTTGCCGGCCGCCTTGAGCTCCTTGCCCTTGGCGACCAGGTCCTCGATCGTGGCGGGCGCCTCGGGGGCGAGCTTGGTGTTGCGGATCAGCGCGATGTTCTCCACCGCGTACGGGGCGCCGTAGATCTGCCCGTTGAACGTCACGGCCTGGATCGCCTTGGCCGAGAAGGCCGCCTTCTGCTCGTCGGTCAGCGTCACCGGGTCGATGGCGCCGTTCTGCACGAGGTTGCCGATCCAGTCGTGCGCGCCGATCATGATGTCGGGGCCGCTGCCCTGCTGGGAGGCGGTGAGGAAGGTCTGCTGGTTGTCCTTGCTGATCTCCTTCACCTCGACGCTGACGCCGTTCTCGGCGCCGAACTGGTCGGCGAAGGGCTTGAGCGGCTTGACGCGGTTGGCGTCGGCCCAGATCACGAGCGTGCCGCCGCTCTTGGCCGCCGAGGTGGAGGCGGACGCACCGGGTGCCGCCGAAGAAGCCGACTGGGAAGCAGACTGGGAACCGCCGCACGCCGTCACGGCGAACGCGAGGGCCGCGAGAGTGGCCACGCCCAGAGCCCGCTTGCGCATGAGACCTCCTGAGGTCACGGAGGAACGGCGGCGCCGCGCGAGCGCCACCGCAAGAAGAAGCCGAACGTTTCCGGGACGTTAGCGGCTCTTTGCAAGAATTGGAAGAACTTGCGAAAGAGCGTTACGTGATCCTCACCGGGACCCGTCGCGGCAGGAGACGCGCACGCGCGACATGGCACCGTCATCACGGCCAAGGTGACTTCTGCAACTTTCCGCAAATTACGCTTGACCCTCCGCAAACCAACGCGACATCCTTCACCAGGACATCATCGACATCTCACGCAAAGGGACAGCCATGCTCGGCAACGACGACTGGTGGCGTGACGCCGTCGTGTACCAGGTCTACCCGCGCAGCTTCGCCGACTCCGACGGCGACGGCATGGGAGACCTCGCAGGCGTGCGCGAGCGCCTCGGCTACCTCGCCGACCTGGGCGTGGACGCCATCTGGCTGAGCCCCTTCTACACCTCCCCCATGGCCGACGGCGGCTACGACGTGGCCGACTACCGGGACGTGGACCCCATGTTCGGCGCGCTCGCCGACTTCGACGCGCTCATCGCCGACGCCCACGACAAGGGCATCAGGGTCATCGTGGACCTGGTGCCCAACCACTCCTCCGACCAGCACCCGTGGTTCAAGGCCGGGCTGCGCGAGCGCTACATCTTCCGCGACGAGCCCAACGACTGGGAGTCGATCTTCGGCGGCCCCGCCTGGACGCAGGCCGCGGACGGGCAGTGGTATCTCCACCTGTTCGCCCCCGAGCAGCCGGACCTCAACTGGGACAACCCCGACGTGCGCGCCGAGTTCCGCGACATCCTGCGCTTCTGGCTCGACCGGGGCGTGGACGGCTTCAGGATCGACGTGGCGCACGGCATGATCAAGGCCGAGGGGCTGCCCGACGTGGGGCCGAAGGAGGGCCGCCAGGCCGAGATGCTCGGCGACGAGCAGCTGCCCTACTTCGACCAGGACGGCGTGCACGAGATCTACCGCGAGTGGCGGCCGATCCTCGACTCCTACCCCGGCGGCCGGATGGCGGTGGCCGAGGCGTGGGTGTCCTCGCCCGAGCGGCTGGCCCGCTACATCGGGCCCGACGAGCTGCACCAGGCGTTCAACTTCGAGTTCATGATGGCCGACTTCCACGCCAAGTCGTTCCGCACGGTCATCGAGAAGTCGCTCAAGGAGGCCGAGCTGGTCGGCGCGCCCACCACGTGGGTGCTGTCCAACCACGACAAGCCGCGCCACGTCACCCGCCACGGCAGCCTGGCCCGCGCCAGGGCGGCCACGCTGCTCATGCTGGCCCTGCCCGGCTCGGCCTACCTCTACAACGGCGAGGAGCTGGGGCTGCCCGAGGTGCTCGACCTGCCGGACGAGCTGCGCCAGGACCCGGCGTTCCGGCGCACCGGCGAGAGCCGCGACGGCTGCCGGGTGCCGATCCCGTGGACGGTCTCCGACGGCTTCGGCTGGCGGAACCCGTGGCTGCCGATCCCCGGCTCCTGGGGGCCGCTGTCGGCCGAGGCCCAGGAGGACGACCCCGGCTCCACCCTGAACCTCTACCGGGCCGCGCTGAGGCTGCGCAAGGAGCACCCGGCGCTCGGCGGCGGCACGCTGACCTGGCTCGACTCCCCCAAGGACGTGCTGGCCATCCAGCGCGACCCGGGGCTGGTCGTGGTGATCAACACGGGCGAGGAGCCGGTCCGCCTCGACCTGGGCGGCGAGATCCTGCTGTCCAGCGGCCCGCTGACCGACGATGGGGCGATCCCTCCGGACACCACCGTTTGGGTCCAGCACTGACACGGATTGGTGGAATCTTTCCATTGACGCGGCATATGCCGGTAATCACGCTCGGTAACCTGCCAGGGTGGCACCCTGGTGGGCCCGATCCCTTCGTGGACGCGTCACCCTCATCGCGACGGCCGTAGCCGCCCTCGTGCTGATTCCGGCAGCCGTGGGCGGGGTGGTCGTGACCAGATCGCTGATGTCGGCCAGTGTGTTCCGCGACACCAGGGACTCGGCCGAGCGGATCGCGTACGAGATGCGCGGCGGCGCGCTGCCCATGGGGGCCTCCATCCCGGTGCCCAACCCGTCGGTGCCGCTGATCCAGGTAGTCGGCTCCAACGGGCAGATCCTCGCCAGCAGCGACGCGGCCAGGAATCTGCCGCCGCTCAGCGACATACGCCCCACGGCCGAGAACCGGCTGATCAACATGACGAACTGCCTGCCGACCGAGTGCCTCCACCTCACGGCCGTCAGGGTCAGCATGTTCGCCGACTCCCCCGTCGTCTACGCGGGGCGCGCCACGCCCGACCTGCTCATCAGCCGTACCCTGGAACTGGTCGTGTTCACCCAGGTCGGGATCCTGATCGCGCTGGCGTCGTGGGCCACCTGGCTGGTCACGGGCAGGGCGTTGCGACCGGTGGCGACCATGCGGGCCGAACTGGACGCCGTGCACGCCGGCGACCTGAGCCGCCGGGTCACGCAACCACCGGGACAGGACGAGGTGGCCCAGCTCGCCAAGTCCGTCAACGGCACGCTCGCCCGGTTGGAACGCTCCGCCGAGCAGCAGCGCCAGTTCGCCTCGGACGCCTCGCACGAGCTGCGCACCCCGATCGCCGGGCTGCGCGCCCAGCTCGAGAGCGCCCAGCTCTATCCGGAGGACACCGACATCGAGGCGCTGGTGGAGAGCGCGCTGCGCGACACCGACCGCCTGGAGGCGATCATCACCGACCTGCTGCTGCTGGCCAGGATCGGCTCCCGGGTGGACGTGGTCAAGGAGTGCGTCGACCTCGCCGAGCTGGTGCGCCAGGAGCTGGCCGTGCGCTGCGACAAGGTGCCCGTGCACGTGGACCTGCACGAGGGGGTCGTCGTCGAGGGCGTACGGCTCCAGCTCGCCAGGGTCCTCACCAACCTGCTGGACAACGCCCAGCGGCACGCCGAGACCCGGGTCCGGGTCCGGGTGTACAAGGAAGGCAACGATACGGCGGTGCTGGCGGTCGAGAACGACGGCATGGAGATCGCCGTGGCGGACCGCGAGCGCATCTTCCAGCGCTTCACCCGCCTGGACGCCGCCCGCAGCCGCGACGCCGGCGGCACGGGGCTGGGCCTGGCCATCGCGCGGGACGTCGCGATGGCTCACCGCGGACAGATCACCGTCGAGGAGTGCAAGGGCGGCGCCAGATTCGTCGTGAGACTTCCGGCCGTTTGACCGATTCTCGTAGATTTCCGGTGCTCATGTCATAGATCATGGGGTCATGACGGAAGAAGCGCCGCAGGGCGTCGACCCGCACATCCCCAACGCGGCGCGCATGTACGACTACTTCCTGGGCGGCAAAGACAACTTCCAGGCCGACAGGGAACTGGCCGACCTGGTGCTCAGCGTGGTCCCGGAGACCCGCGACGGCACCAGGGAGAATCGCGCGCTCATTGGTCGTTTCGTACGTTACCTGTGCGAACAGGGCATCACCCAGTTCCTCGACCTCGGCTCCGGCCTGCCGGCCCAGGAGAACGTGCACGAGGTCGCCCTCATGCACGCCCCCGAGGCCCGCGTGGTCTACGTGGACAGCGACCCGGTGGTCGCCACGCACGGCAGGGCGCTGCTGGCCGATCCCGAGCGGGTGGCCATGGTCCTGGGCGACGTGCGCCGGCCGACGGAGATCCTGGCCCACCCGGAGGTCCGCGCGCTGCTGGACTTCGACCGCCCGGTGGCCCTGCTGATGATGTTCCTGCTGCATCTGATCCCCGACGAGGACGACCCGCACGGCTGCGTGGCCGCCTACCGCGACGCGCTGGCGCCGGGCAGCTATCTCGCCATCTCCCACGTGGGCAGCGACTCCCACTCGTCCTTGACGGACCGGGTGAGCCAGTTCTACGAGCGGGCCAACCTGCCGTTCAGGCCGCGGCCCGGCGAGGAGATCTCCGCCTTCTTCGGCGACTTCGAGTTCATCCCGCCGGGCTACCTGGCCAACGGCATAGCCCCGGATCTCCCGTGGCCGTACATCGAGCCCGGAAGCCCGATCTTCCTGGACGAGGACCTGGCCCGCATGGGCTACGCGGGCATCGCCCGCAAACCCTAGACCTTCGACAGCTCCCTGTCGCCCGACTCGCCCTGCTCCGGCGGCTCTTCGCCCTCGTCGAGCAGCGTCGCCTCGTCGAACGGCGCCTGCCCCGACAGCACCCGGCCGGCGCGCTCCCGGTCGAACTCGCCGGTCCAGTGGGCGACGAGCACGGTGGCGACCGAGTTGCCGGCGAAGTTCGTCAGCGCCCTGGCCTCGGACATGAAGCGGTCGATGCCCACGATGAGGCCGACCCCGTCGACCAGCGCCGGGCGGTGCGCCTGCAGCCCGCCGGCCAGCGTGGCCAGCCCGGCCCCGGTGACGCCCGCGGCGCCCTTGGAGGCGACCATCATGAACAGCAGCAGCGCGAGCTGCTCGCCGAACTGCAGCGGTCCCCCGGTGGCCTCGGCGATGAACAGCGTGGCCATGGTCAGGTAGATGGCGGTGCCGTCGAGGTTGAAGGAGTAGCCGGTCGGCACGGTGATGCCGGCCACGGTCTTGCTGACCCCCAGGTGCTCCATCTTCGCGATGAGCCGGGGCAGGGCCGTCTCCGATGACGAGGTGGACAGGATCAGCAGGAACTCGCGGCCCAGGTACTTCAGCAGCGACCACAGGTTGATCCGGGCGACCAGCCACAGGATCGTGCCCAGCACGACGCCGACGAACAGCACGCAGGTCACGTAGAAGGCGACCATGATGATCGCCAGGCTCTTGAGCGCCTCGATCCCGGTCTCGCCCACGACGGCGGCGATCGCGCCGAACGCGCCGACGGGCGCGGCCCACATGACCATGGCGAGGATGCGGAACACCAGCCGCTGGAAGTGCTCGATGCCGCGCAGGATCGGCGTGCCCTTGTCGCCCATGGCCTGGATCGCGAACCCGGCCAGCATTGCGACGAGCAGCGCCTGCAGGACCGAGCCTTCGGTGAGCGCCGACACCAGCGTCTCGGGGATGACACCCAGCAGGAAGTCGACCGTGCTGGCCTCGCCGCCCTTGGCCGCCTGCGCCTCCGCGGCCTGCTTGGCGGCGTCGCTGAGGTGCAGCCCCGAGCCGGGGTCGATGACGTTGCCGACCACCAGGCCGATGAGCAGGGCTACCGTGGACATGACAATGAAGTAGCCGAGCGCGAGACCGCCGACCTTGCCGACCTTGGCCGCCTGGCGCACCGAGCCGATGCCGAGCACGATCGTGCAGAAGATGATCGGCCCGATCACCATCTTGATGAGCGCCACGAAAGCGGTGCCCAGTGGTTTGAGTTCCTTGCCGACGTCCGGCCAGACGAATCCGACCAGGATGCCCAGCAGAACGGCGCCGATGACGGCCAGATAGAGGTACCGAGTGCGATCACGCATGGGGGGTTTCTCCAGCGGTGATGGAATTTCCTTCTAGGTAGTCGAGTATGACGCTCACAGTGACGTAGGTCACCATTGAGTAAGTTTCGTTCACGGGAGAGGTGTCAAGATGCGGCGCTTGAGCCTGGCGGGACAGATGTTGGTCCTGCAGCTGCTCGTGGTCGCCGTCACGGTGGCGGGCCTCGCGGTGCTCGCGCTCGTGCAGGCGCGTGACCTGCTCACCGACGAGGCGAGCAGCAAGGCCAGGGCGGTCGCGGTGAGCGTGGCGGCCTCGCCCGACGTGCTGGCCGCCCTCGACGACCCGAACCCGTCCGCACGGCTGCAGCCGTACGCCGAGCAGGTACGCCATCAGACGGGCGTCGACTTCGTCACCATCATGAAACCGGACGGCACCCGCTACACCCACCCGAACCCCGCCGAGATCGGCAAGCGTTTCCGCGGCCACACCGAGCGGGCGCTGGCGGGCGAGACGTTCGACGAGACCTACACCGGCACGCTCGGTGAGTCCAGGCGCGTGGTGACCCCCGTCATGTCGGGCGGCCAGGTGCGGGCGCTGGTGAGCGCGGGCATCACGGTCGAGAAGATCAGCGCAAGGGTGCGCGACCAGCTCCTGTGGGGCGGGCTCGTCGTCGCGCTGGCGCTCTCGCTGGGCGCGGCCGGCACCTGGCTGGTCACCGCGCGGCTGCGCCGCCAGACGCACGGCCTGGGCCCGGTGGAGCTCGGCCGCATCCACGACCACCACGACGCGGTCCTGCACGCCGTCAGGGAGGGCCTGCTGCTGGTGGGCAAGGACGGCACGCTGACGCTGTGCAACGACGCCGCCCGTCAGCTGCTCGACCTGCCGGCCGACGCCGAGGGCCGGCACGTGGGCGAGCTGGGGCTTGCCGAGGTGCTGGCCGACGACGAGGAGCGCATCCACCTGGTCGGCGACCGGGTGCTGGCCGTCAACAGCGCCGCCAGCAGGCTCGGCACCGTGGTGACCCTGCGCGACCACACCGAGCTGCAGGCGCTGACCGGGCAGCTCGACGCCGAGCGCGGCTTCGCCGACTCGCTGCGCTCGGCCGCCCACGAGGCCGCCAACCGGCTGCACACGGTCATCACGCTGGTGGAGCTGGGCCGTACCGAACAGGCGGTGGCACTGGGCACGGCGGAGCTTCGGGCCGCCCAGGAGCTCACCGACCGGGTGGTCGGCGCGGTCCGCGAGCCGGTCCTGGCCGCGCTGCTGCTGGGAAAGAGCGCCGAGGCGGCCGAACGCGGCGTCGAGCTGGTGATCAGCCAGGACAGCGAGCTGGACGACCTCGCTCTCGACCCGCGCGAGCTGGTCACGATCGTGGGCAACCTGATCGACAACGCCATCGACGCGGCCTCCCAGGTGGAGGTGCACCTGTGCGCCGACCGGGAAGGCGTCCTGATCACAGTGGCCGACAACGGTCCCGGGCTGGCCGACCCCCACGCCTTCGACAAGGGCTGGACCACCAAGGGCGACGGGCACGGGCTCGGGCTGGCCCTGGTGGGGCAGTCGGTCCGGCGTATGGGCGGCACCATCGACGTGGAGGGCTCGGTGTTCACCGTGCGGCTACCCCTGCCGGAGCGTGCGCGATGATCTCCGTGCTCGTCGTCGAGGACGAGGAGATCACGGCGGAGGCCAACCGCATCTACGTCGATCGGGTGCCGGGTTTCGAGGTGGCCGGGGTGGTCAGGACCGGCGGCGAGGCGCTGCGCTTCCTGCGCGGCAGGCCGGTGGACCTCGTCCTGCTCGACCTGTACCTGCCCGACATGCACGGGCTGGAGGTGTGCCGGGCGATCCGCGCGGGCGGGCTCATGTGCGACGTGATCGCCGTCACCTCGGCCCGCGACCTGGCCATGGTCCGCTCGGCGGTATCGCTCGGCATCTCCCAGTACCTGCTCAAGCCGTTCACCTACGCGACACTCTTCGAAAAGCTCACGCGTTACGCCAGGTTCAAGGAGGAGGCGGGCGTCGCCGTCGGGCAGAGCGACGTGGACCGCGTGCTCGGCACCCTGCGGGGCGGCTCTGAGCTGCCCAAAGGCATGAGGCGCGACACGCTCGACACGGTCGCGGCCAAGCTGCGGGCCAGCCCTGAGGGCATGGCGGCGCAGGCAGTGGCCGACGCGATCGGGGTGTCCCGCGTGACGGCCCGCCGCTACCTGGAATACCTGGTGGAGCTGGGTGTGGCGGCCCGCATCCCGCAGTACGGCGGGGTGGGCCGGCCAGAGTTGCTCTACCGGATCCCCATGGAAAGTTAATGACGGTGACGCTGGCCGTTCAATCCGGGCCTTTAGCTTCTGGGTGCAGTCCATTGCACTGAGGAGACACCTTGCGAGTCCTGGCCGTAGTTCCCGCCCGCGGAGGTTCGGCGGGCGTACCCCTGAAGAACCTCGCCCTGGTCGGGGGCGTTCCGCTGGTCGCCCGAGCGATACGGGCCGCCCAGCGGGCCGAACTCGTGGACCAGGTCGTCGTGAGCACCGACCACGAGGGGATCGCCGACACCGCCCGCAAGGCGGGGGCGCTCGTCGTGGACCGGCCTGAAGAGCTGAGCGGCGCGACCGCCTCCAGCGAGTCGGCCGTGCTGCACGCGCTCGACGCCCTCGGCGAGGACCCTGAGGTCGTCGTGCTGGTGCAGTGCACCAGCGCGTTCATCGACCCGAAGGACCTGTCGGCGGCGGTGCGCAAGGTGCTGGACGGGGAGGCCGACTCGGTGGTGTCGGGGCTGCCGACGCACGAGTTCCTGTGGACCGCGAACGGGGCCGGGATCAACCACGACCCGGCCGTCAGGCAGCGCCGGCAGGACCGCGAGCCCGAGTTCCGCGAGAACGGCGCCTTCTACGTCATGCGGACCGCCGGCCTGCGCGAGCACGGCCACCGCTTCTTCGGCGAGGTCGCCGTCCAGCCGGTGCCGCAGCAGCACGCCATCGAGATCGACAACCCGGAGGACCTGGAGCTCGTGCGCGCGCTCGCCCCGTTCATCGACCAGCCCGAGCCGATCGACGTGGACGCCGTCATCACCGACTTCGACGGCGTGCACACCGACGACCGCGCCTACGTCGACTCCGACGGCCGCGAGATGGTGCTGGTCAGCCGCTCGGACGGGATGGGCGTCTCGCTGCTGAAGCGGTCCGGGGTGAAGGTGCTGGTCATGTCCACCGAGCACAACCCGGTGGTGGCCGCCCGCGCCCGCAAGCTGGGCGTGCCCGTGCTGCAGGGCCTGGCCGACAAGCGGACGGTGCTGCGCGACTGGCTCACCATCGAGGGCCTCGACCCGGCCCGGGTGGCCTACGTCGGCAACGACGTCAACGACCTGGGCCCGATGGCCGAGGTCGGCTGGCCCGTCGCCACCCCCGACGCCCACCCGCGCGTGCGCGCCGCCGCCAGGACCGTGCTGACCAGGCCCGGCGGGTCCGGCGCCGTGCGCGAGCTGTGCGACCGCGTCGTGGCCGCCCGGCCCGAACCGCCCGCCGTCGAGACCCGCAGCCGGCCCAGGCTCGGCCCGGAGCGGAGGAGCTCCGGGGGAGAGAGCGAGGGACGAGCCAACGAGACCGGAAGCGGCCGCGACCATGAGCGCGTCGCGATCGGCGACGTGCTGGTCGGCAACGGCGAGCCCGTGTACGTGATCGGCGAGATCGGCATCAACCACAACGGCGACCTCGACATCGCCCGCCGCCTCATCGACGTGGCGGCCGACGCCGGCTGCCAGGCGGTCAAGTTCCAGAAGCGCACCCCCGCGATCTGCGTGCCCGAGGAGCAGAAGCGCCAGATCAGGCAGACGCCGTGGGGCGAGATGACGTACCTGGAGTACAAGGAGCGCACCGAGTTCGGCTTCGACGAGTACCGGCAGATCGCGAAATACTGCGACGAGCGCGGCCTGCACTGGTTCGCCTCGCCGTGGGACGTGCCCTCCGTGGAGTTCCTGGAGGAGATGGACGTCCTCCTCCACAAGGTGGCCTCCGCCAGCGTCGCCGACCACGAGCTGCTGCGGGCCCTGGCCGCCGCCGGCAAGCCGATCATCCTGTCCACCGGCATGTCCACGCTGTCGGAGATCGACGAGGCCGTCGAGATCCTCGGCACCGACAAGCTGATCATGATGCACGCGACGTCCACGTACCCGCTCCCGCCGGAAGAGGCGAACCTGCGCACGATCACCACGCTCAAGGAGCGCTACGGCGTGCCCGTCGGCTACTCCGGCCACGAGCGCGGCCTGCAGATCTCGCTGGCCGCGGTCACGCTCGGCGCGGTCTGCGTGGAGCGGCACATCACGCTCGACCGCACCATGTGGGGCTCCGACCACGCCGCCTCGCTGGAGCCGGCCGGCCTCGAGCACCTCGTACGCGACATCCGCATCATCGAGCAGGCCATGGGCGACGGCGTCAAGCGCGTCTTCCCCGGCGAGGAGGCCCCCAAGGCCCGCCTGCGCCGGGTGACCGTCTGACCTCGTTCCCACTCTGGAGAAACAACCCTTGATCACGCTCTCGGTCGTCGTGCCGGTACGGGACGGCGAGCGCTTCATCGCCGACGCGCTCACCTCGCTCTGCCGCAACGCCCGGCACGACTTCGAGTTCATCGTCGTGGACGACGGCTCCGTGGACGCCACCGGGGCCATCGTCGAGGACTTCGCCCGCGACCTGCCCGGGCTGTCCGTGCTGCGCAATCCCGCGCCCGTGGGGCTGGCCGACGCCCGCAACACGGGCCTGTCGGCCGCCTCGGGCCGGTACGTGGCGTTCATGGACGGCGACGACTGGCTCGCCCCCGGCTACCTGGCGCGGCTCGTCGAGGCGATCGACGGGCTCGGCTGCGACTTCGTCCGCGCCGACCACGTGCAGGTCGAGGGCCGCAAGCGGGTCGTGCACCGGGCCCCGCTGTCCGCACCAAGGGGCGCGGCGCTGAATCCACGGGACGCGATCCTGCCGGCGGGCGTGCGGACCATGGTCGACTACCCGTACGCCTGGGCCGGGATCTACCGGCGCTCCCTGCACGACCTGCTGCACTTCCCCGGCTCCCTGCACACCGCCGAGGACCGGCCGTGGATCTGGCGCCTGCACAGGGAGGCCGCCACGTTCGCGGTGGTGTCGCTGGCCGGCGTGTTCTACCGGCGCATGGTGTCCGGGTCGCTGACGCAGGTGGGCGACGAGCGCCAGCTGCACTTCTTCGACGCGTTCGACCTGGTCTTCAAGGACCTGGAGCCGGAGTTCATGCCCAAGGCGGTGCGGAACTTCTGCGCGCTGCTCGCCCACCACCTGGAGATCGCCGACCGGTTCACGCCGGCGCTGCGGGCCCGCTTCGAGGAGCGCGGCGCGCACATGGTGCGCGCGCTGCCCGCCGACGTGGTGTCCGACTCGGTCGCGCGGATGTCCGCCGAACGCGAGGCCACGCTGCGGGCCCTGGTGCCCGACCTGCCGCCCAGCCCGCACGTCCGGGTCCGCCGCGACCGGGAGGAGACGTCGTGAAGGTCTTCTACGCCTCGACGCTGTTCGGCGCGATGTCGCTGGCCGCCGCCATCGACGACGGCCGCTTCGGCGGCGGCCGCCGCGTCCTCGTCGTGTCCAGCAACGCGGCCATCCCCGAGGTGGCCATGCCCCTCGACAAGACGCCCGGCTTCGCCGTGCTGCGCTCCCGCTTCGACGAGATCCACTCGTGGAACGAGCTCATCGCGCCGCTGCACCCCTCCGACTGGAAGGCCCGCGTCATCGAGGTACCCATGATGGAGCGGCTCATCCGCTCCCACTGGGGGCTGGACGGGGTGGAGCACCTGGTGCTGGAGTCGATCGCGGTGCCCCCGGCCCGCACGATCGCGGGGCTGGTGCGCGACTGCCCGATCACCGTCTACTCCGACGGGCTGATGAGCTACGGCCCGACCCGCGACCCGATGCCCGCCGAGATCTTCCGCCGCATCGAGCGGCTGCTCCACCTGGACCTGGTGCCGGGGCTGACGCCGCTGCTGCTCAGCGAGTACGGCGTCGCGCCGTCGATCCTGCCAGACGAGCGGTTCCTGTCGATCGTGGACCAGGTCACCGCCACCGCGCCCGACATGATGCACGGGCAGGCGATGATCCTCGGCCAGTACCTGTCGGCACTGGAGATCGTCACGCCGGAGGAGGAGACGGCGCTGCACGAGACCATGCTGCTTGCCCTGGTCGCCCGCGGCTACACCGACGTCGTCTTCAAACCGCACCCGGCCGCCGGGCGGCGGCACGCCCAGCTCCTGCGGGCCGCCGCCGAACCCCTCGGCGTGCGGCTGTCGGTGGCCCCGGAGAGCGTGCCCGCCGAGGTGTGCTTCGCCGCGCTGCGGCCGGAGCTCGTCGTGGGGTGCTTCTCCACGGGTCTGCTGACGGCGCAGCGCTACTTCGGGCTGCCCGTCGCCTCGTACGGCACGGACCTGGTGCTCGACCGGCTGGCTCCCTACGAGAACAGCAACCGGATCCCGGTCACGATCGTGGACGCCCTGCTGCCCCGCCTGTCGGCCGACGGGGCCGTCACCCCGGCGCCCGCGGTGGACCTGCGCGCCCTGGTGCGGGCCGTGGGGTACTGCATGCAGGCCGAGACGTACCCGGAGCTGCGGCCCGCGAGCATCGACTTCGACGCGCGTTACTTCAAGCGCAAGCGCCTGGAGACGCTGGGCCTGGTGACCAGGCCGACCGCGCTCACCCGGCTGCGCAGGAAGATCCGCTCAGCGATCTGACCCGCAACCGCACCCCGGACGGCGCAAGAGCCCTCTCCCGCCGTCCGGGGTGCGGTCCTTTCGCGGAAGGGGGTGCCGGCGGCCGCACCCTACGCGGCGGCGGCGGCCACCGTCGCCGGGTCGGGTCAGCCGAGGGCCTTGAGGTAGCGGCGCATCTTGCGCTTGGCGCGGTAGCCCGCCCGCAGCATCGAGGGGTGCACCTCCACCCGGAGCCGGGCCCGGCGCCGCGCCGCCGTGTGCTCCGGCCCGTCCAGCAGCGAGGTCGCCGGCACCCGCGGCCCGCCCGCCACCAGCCCGGCCAGCAGCCGAGTCCAGTCGTTGCGCTCCGGCGGCTGGAAGTAGTTGGCCGCGCACCACTCGGCCGAGGCAGGCCGGAAGTCGCCCTTGGCCAGGTCGTCGAGCGTACCCAGCAGCCCGCTGCCCTCGAACACCAGGTTGATCATCTCGGCGCTCACGCCGAAGTCGCTCAGCACCAGCGACGGCACGCCCAGCGCGATCGCCTCCAGCGCCGCCGTCGAGCTCACCGTGACGAACCCGGCCGCCCGCGCGAGCTGGTCGTGCATCGAACCCGCCTGGAAGGAGAGCCGCCCCGGCTCCCCCATCTCCCGCCACAGCCGCTGGTAGTGGTGGCGCTCGTTGTGCGTCTGCCGCTCGTCCTCCAGCGCGCGCAGCTTGACGACCACGTCCAGCTCGGGGCGGAGCCGGGCCAGCTCGGCCAGCCCCAGCAGGATGCGCTCCCGGTCCTCCCGCTCACGCGGCACCTTGGCCTGGGTGGCGAACACGACCCGGTTCCCGCCCCCGGCGACCGCCTGCGAGCGCAGGAACGGCAGCCTGGCCAGGCCCACCGCCCCTCCCCCGCCGAGCCTGGCGGCGATCTCGGAGAACTCGGCCACCTCCCGCTCGCTGTGCACCACGAACAGGTCACACCCGCTGCGGAACAGCCACGCCTTCTCCGTCGCGGGCACCGAGATGCCGGGCAGCCCGCTGACGAACACCGGCCGCGGCCGCAGCCCCGCGAACACGTCGGCCACCAGCACGTCCACGACCGGCCCTGTGCAGGCCACCAGCACCACGTCCGGCTGCGTGCGCTCGGCCAGCCGCCGCACGGACCTGGCCGACAGCACCGGCGGCGACTCGGCGCCGCCGCCCACGGCGGCGGCGATCTGCTCGGGCGACGGCGCGATCGGCGTGCGCACCACGACCAGGTCCGCAGTGCCTCCCCCGGGCAGGTCGCCGAGCAGGCAGGCCGCCCACTTCAGGTACGAGTCGGAGTCGGCGACCGCCAACACTTTCAACCGGACACTCCCGTCAGATGCGAGCGAAGGGCGGGGGCCGCCCTGCTGGTCCACCAGTCGTCGGGGACCTCCACGGGCTCGACGGCGACACCGCGCGGGCTGAGCAGCACCCGCAGCGAGGTGATCGCGGTCGAGGGGAGGCTGAGCACCCGCTGACCGGCGTCCAGGCCGCGCAGCGTCAGCTCGGCGGGCGCGCCGCCGTCGTGGACCGTGATCCCCGGGCGTTCCCGGATCAGCGCGACGTCAACGGGGTCCTCGCGGCGGTGCGGGTAGTACGCCAGCGGCTCGCGCGCGGCCAGGTCCGTCAGCCAGCGCAGGTAGTGGTCGCGGTGCACCAGGCCGTTCCTGACCAGCGAGGTGCCGAGGACGACCGTGCGCTCCGCGGGCACCTCGGCGCTGGGCGGCTGGGCCCGCAGCCAGGCGAACTGGTGGCGTACCAGATCGATTCCGGCCCGCCGTACCGCGTCCTCCAGGGGTTTGTCGACGGGCAGGGCGGTGAAGACCGACACGTCGCTCAGGCGCAGCCGCAGCGCGGCCGCCAGGCCCAGCGCGGAGCGCAGCCCGGTCGGCTGGGCCCTGGCCCGCAGCAGCGGCCGGTACGGCCCCGCGGCCAGCAGCTCGAGCAGCCGGAGGGTGGCCAGGCCGTCGTCCACGATCACGATGCGGCCGGGACGCGAGGTCAGCCAGCGCAGCTGCACCCTGCCGGAGAAGGCGTCGCCGACGGCCTGCACGCGCCTGGGCATGCGTTCGCGCGGCTCGGCCAGCTCCAGGCCGTCGGGCAGCCCGAGAGACCTCAGCTCCCGGCGCGTGGCCTTCAGCGGCCGCAGGCCCGAGCGCGGCACGACGACCGTCCGGGGGCCCAGCAGCCCCGCGAAGTGGGCCTCGACGGCGCACAGCATCTGGAGCGGGGACTCCACCCAGGCCGACGCCTGTTCGACCACTCCTGCTCCTCCCAGCCGGGTGATGGCCCGTTCACGACCGCTTCAAGCTAGCCCCGCCGCCTTAAGCCCCCAGAAACGCGACGTGAACAATGGACGGTATGAACTCGCTCTTGCTCAACACCGACGGCGTGCACATCCCGCAGCTCGGCTACGGCGTCTGGCAGGTCCCCGCCGAAGAGGCCGCGCAGGCCGTCACGACCGCGCTGAAGGCCGGCTACCGGCACGTCGACACCGCCTCCGCGTACGACAACGAGGAGGGCGTCGGCCAGGCCGTGCGCGAATCGGAGCTGCCGCGCAGGAAGGTCTTCGTCACCACCAAGCTGTGGAACGCCGACCACGGACGCGCCGAGGCGGCCTTCGAGGAGTCCCTGGCCCGGCTCGGCCTCGACTACATCGACCTTTTCCTCATCCACTGGCCGGTGCCGCAGCAGGACAAGTACGTGCAGGCGTGGAAGGCGATGGAAAAGATCTACCGTGACGGGCGGGCCAAGGCCATCGGCACCTCCAACTTCACGATCGCCACCCTGACCCGGCTGATGAACGAGACCGACATCGTCCCGTCGATCAACCAGATCGAGCTCCACCCGTACCTGCAGCAGCGCGAGATGCGCGCCTTCCACGAGGCCAACGGCATCCTCACGGAGGCGTGGAGCCCTCTGGGCCAGGGCCAGGGACTGCTCGACGACCCGGCGCTGGCCGTGCTGTCCGGCAAGTACGGCAAGACGCCCGCGCAGATCGTGCTCCGCTGGCACCTGCAGCTGGGCAACGTCGTCATCCCCAAGTCCGTGACCCCGTCGCGGATCGCCGAGAACATCGGCGTGTTCGACTTCATCCTCGATCCCGAGGACATGGCCGCCATCGGCGCGCTGAACAGGGGCCGGCGCTTCGGCCCCGATCCCGACACGTTCAACATGACGTGATTCGTCTACGATCTCCCACGTGCGGGATTTTGCGTGGGGCATCGCGGCGACAGGCGGTATAGCGCGGACCGTGGGAGCGGCCATCGTGGCCGAGCCCGGAATGCGGGTGGCCGCCGTCGGGTCCAGGGACTTAGGACGGGCGCAGGCGCTGGCCGCCACTTTGGGCGCGGAGTCGGCGTACGGCTCCTATGAGCAGATGTGCGCCGATCCGGCCGTGGACGCCGTCTACGTCGCGACGCCGCACGCCCAGCATCTGCAGGTGGCCGAGGCCGCCATCGCCGCGGGCAAGGCCGTGCTGTGCGAGAAGCCGCTGGCCGCCACCGTGGACGACGCGGAGAAGATGGTGCGGCTGGCCCGTGAGGCAGGCGTGTTCCTCATGGAAGCGATGTGGATGCGCTTCAACCCCCTCATCCAGAAGATCGCGGCCGACGAGCGCTTCGGCGACATCCGCTCCGTGCAAGCCTCCTTCGGCTTTGCCAAGCCTTACGATCCGGTCCACCGGCTGTGGGCGCCGGAGCTGGGCGGCGGGGCCCTGCTCGACCTCGGGATCTACCCGTTCGGCCTGGCTCAGCTGCTCCTCGGCATGCCCTCCGACCTGCGGATCACCGGCTCCCTTGCGCCCAACGGAGTGGACGCGGAGGCCGGTGGGATCTTGCTCTACCCCGGCGGCAGGCGGGCTCTCGTAGAAACCTCGTTGCTCGGGAATTACCCGAACCATGCCTGTGTTGTAGGTACTCAGATGCGGGCGGACATCCAGGCACCGTTCTGGGCGCCGCGGCGGATTTTGCTCTCCGGGCCCTCCATGGAGCCGGAGGAGCATGTGCTCGATCCGGCGGACAACGGATACGCCGGAGAGCTCCGCGAAGTCCGCGCCGCGACGGCCGAAGGCAGGACCGAAAGCTCGGTCATGCCGCTTGATGAGTCCCTTGCCATGATGGGGCTCCTGGCCGCGGCCCGGGGGCAACTCGCCTAGCCGGGTCGTTACAAATTTGTAGCCTCTTGCCTTATGCATTACATTTGAGGCATTCTTGAGGCATTCGTCCGGTTTGTCCGGCAATGTCCGACCATCGCGACACATCACAGGACCGTCCTGTGACCGCTGAATCCGCCTTCGGGCGGAACCGGGGACCCACGTCCTTTGGGGTGAATCGGCACTTCGGTGCCGTAGGGCAGCTTCCACGCCCGAACCCGTCAGCTAACCCGGTAAGCGGCATGGAAGCAAGGAGTAACCGCCTCGATGGCCAAGTTCCGCTTTACCGCTGCCACGAAGACCAACATCGCCCGAGCCGTGCTCGGCGCGACCGTACTGGCCTCCGGGCTCGGCGCCCACATGGGCACGGCCGCCGCCACAGAGCAGCAGCCGGCCACCGCGGCCACGCAAGACGACCACGCCAAGTCCAGGGAGACGAAGGTCAACGTCACCGCCTCCCAGGTCCTGGAGCTCGCCAAGTCCCAGGTCGGCATCTCCGAGAACGCCTACGGCGGCGGCACCAAGTTCCAGAAGTGGTACGCCAACTCGCAGCGCGCCGCGGAGACCATCGCCCGTGACGGCGGCAAGCGCGCCGACTACATCAACGCGCCCTGGTGTGCGATGTTCGTCTCCTGGGTCGGCGAGCAGACCGGCGCCCGCCCGCAGGTCGGCTGGGACGCCTGGACCGTCGCCCACGCCAAGTGGTTCCAGGCCAACCACCGCTTCGGCGATGCCGCCAAGCCCGGCGCCGTCGTGTTCTTCTCCTGGAGCGGGAGCAAGAGCCTCGACGACATCAACCACGTCGGGTTCGTCGAGAAGGACAACGGCGACGGCACCATCTCGACCGTCGAAGGCAACACCGGCAACGGCAAGGTCGAGGAGCGCGTCCGTCCGAAGTCCCAGGTCGTCGGCTACGGCTACCCGGAGTACGCCGGCTGACCCGTTTCACCACACGAGCGCGCGTCCCCTCCGGGGGCGCGCGCTCTTCGCATCCCACCATCCTCCAGGGGAAGGGGGTTGGGGCAGCCACGCGCGAACCTCGCCAAGGAGCCGGCCATGAGACCCAGCCCCCGCCCGGGAGCCGAGATCGCGGGACGCCCGTGAGGGGCGGGCTCCGGTGGGTGGCCGACGGGCTGTTCCCCCGCGGCGGGAACCCGCACGGCGTCCTGCCCGCCCTGCTGATCCTCCTGGCCCTCGTCACCGGCCTCGTGGACGCCATCAGCTTCCTCGGCCTGGGCCGCGTCTTCGTGGCCAACATGACCGGCAACATCGTCTTCCTCGGCTTCGCCCTGGCCGGAGACCAGGAGCTGTCGAAATGGGCCTCCCCCCTGGCCCTCGCGGCCTTCGGGGCGGGCGCCTGGACCGCCGGGCAGGTGACCAGGCGGACGAGCGACGCCCGGCGCGCGTTCGCCGCCGCCACCGCGGCACACGCCCTGCTGGTCGCCGCCGCCCTCACCGTGGCCCTGGTGTCAGGACACCATCACACCGGTGCCAGGGCGGCGCTCATCGGGCTGCTCGCGTACGGCATGGGCCTGCAGAACGCGTCCGTACGCGCGCTGGCGGTCCCCGACCTGGTCACCAACGTCCTCACCACCACCCTCACGGGCCTGGCCGCCGACATCCCGGGCCGGTCGGCCCTGCGCAGGTCCGCGTCCGTCGTGGCGATGTTCCTCGGCGCCCTCACCGGCGCCGCACTCCACCTGCACGTCGGCCCCGCACTCCCGCTGGCCGCCGCCCTGACCCTCCTCGCGGTCGTCGCCGTCGTGGCCCGCAGGCGCACCCGCCGCACGAGCTGAGCCGACGGGGTTCAGGAGAGGAAGAAGTCCGCCAGAGCCCGCGCGACCCCGGCCGGGTCGTTCTCCATCGGGATGTGCCCCGCCCCGGGAATGCGCACGAGTGTGCTGTTCGGGATCTCCGCGACGAAGCGCTCGGCGTACCGGACCTCCTGGAACGTGTCGTCCTCACCCCACACCAGCAGCTTCGGCGTCTCATCCGCCTTCAGCGCGGGGACGAGGTCCAAGGTGTAGCGGCTGTCGGCCGCGCCCGCCAGAGCCATCCACGACCGGCCCACCCGCAGGTCACGCCACGGATCCAGGTAATCGGCCAGCTCCGCCTCGGCGGCGGGCCGGCCCAGCGCGATCGTGACGGCCTTGCGGCGCGCGGCCAGCAACTCCTCCACGGTCGTGGCCGCCACCACGGCGGGATCCCGGTAACGGGCCACCCCGGGCACCGGCCACGAGTCGTACGTGACCGAATTGACCAGAGCCAGCCGCGCCACCTCCGACTCGACCAGCAGGTGCTGCGCGACGGCGCCCCCGATGTCGTGCCCCGCCACCAGCAGCGGCGCCCGCGCACCCACCGCGGCCGCGAACCGCCCTGCCCACGCCGCCAGCGCGGGCACCGCCGCCGTCTCCGCCGTGAGCTCCCCCTCGGAACGCCCCAGCCCCGGCAGATCGACCGCCACAGGCCGCAACCCCGCCGCCGCCAGATCGTCGATCACCGGTTCCCAGACCCGGCTCCAATACGTGCCGTGCAGCAGCAACACCACCGGGCCCCGCTCGCCCGCCGTCAGATAACTGGCCATCCGGCCGTCGACCTCGACCGTCATTCGCTTGGACATGCCATAACCATGATGTTCTGCCCCCCTCATGGTCAAATACCAACTAAGGTATGCCGGTATGACATTGGCGCAGCTCCGGGTGCTCGTCGCGGTCGCCGAGCACGGCGGCTTCACCGCCGCCGCCGACCACACTGGCATGTCCCAGCCCGCCGTCAGCCGCGCCATCGCCACCCTGGAGCGCGAGCTCGGCGCCGCCCTGTTCGTCCGCCACCGCGACGGCATCGCCCTCACCGAGGCCGGCCAGGCAGCACTCGCCCGGGCCCGCGAGACCCTGCGCCACTTCGACCTCATCCGCGCCGACGTGGCCGCCGCCGCCGGCCAGATCACCGGCGAGCTGCGCCTGGCCAGCCTCCCCAGCGCCACCGGCACGCTCATCGCCAGGCTCCTGCGCGCCTTCACCGACCGCTACCCGCAGGTACGGGTCCGCCTGTTCGAGGGGGTGGACGACGACATCCGCGAATGGCTGCACCGCGGCGCCGCCGAGGTGGGCGTGGTCACCCTCCCCGCCCCCGGCCTGCACACCGTCCACCTCAGCACCCACGACATGGTCGCCGTGCTGCCCGCCGGCCACCCCCTGACCGCCCGCCCGGCCATCGCCCTCGCCGACCTGAGCGGCCGGCCGTTCATCCTCACCACAGCCGGCTGCCGCCCCCTGATCATGGGTGCGGCAATGGCTGCCCAGGTCCGGCTCGACATCGCCTTCGAGGCCGGCGGCCCCGCCGCCATCCTGGAGATGGTGGCCGCGGGGCTGGGCGTCAGCATCGTCCCCACCCTGGGCCTGCCCGCCGACCTGGGCGCCGTCGTCACGCGGCCGCTCGAACCGGCGATGACCCGCTCCTTGGCCCTGGCCGTCCCGTCGGCGGCCGACTGTGCCCCGGCGGCCCGGGCCTTTCTCGACCAGCTGGCCGCCTTTACGTTGTAGATTCCGTACGGAGGGGCACCTCCCGGACAAACCACGCGGCGGCGAACGCGATCATCGCCAGGACCGCGGCCCCTGCCAGCACACCCCGCAGTCCGCCGCTGACCGCCTCGCGCACCGCGTCCCGTACGGCGTCCGGCATCGCGGACACCAGCTCGGGCGTGAGCCCGCCGCCGCCGGCCAGCCGCTCGGCGGTCCCGGCTCCGAGCCGGCCGGCCAGCCCGGCCTCCATCCGGCTGCCGTAGATCGCGCCCAGCAGGGCGATCCCCAGCGATCCGCCGATGGTCCGCAGCAGCGTGACGGTCCCGCCGGCCGCGCCCATGTCGCGCGGCTCGGCGCTGTTCAGGGTGAGCAGCAGGGAGCTCTGCGTGAGCAGTCCCATCCCCACCCCCGCGACCAGCGTGAGCGCGGAGGCCGGCGCCGTCCCCGTGCCCACCCCCAGCCAGGTGAGCACGAGAACGCCGACGACGAGCACGCCGCCGCCGAGGATCGGATATCTGCGGTACCGGCCGTCGCGGCTGATGAGGCGGCCGGTGACAAGCTGCGCCCCGAGCATGCCGAACATCAGCGGCAACAGCAGCATCCCGCCGGCCGTGGGTGAGGCGCCCTGGACGTACTGCATGTACTGCGGCAGGTAGGACATCACAGCCATCATCACCGCGCCGACCAGGAAGCTGAGGACCTGCGCGAGCGCGAAGTTGCGGTCACGGAACAGCCTGGGCGGGATGACCGGCTCCTCGGCTCGCCGCTCGACGCGCACGAACGCCAGCAGTGCCACGGCGGAGACCCCGCCCAGGCCCAGGATCTGCGGCGACGACCAAGCGTACGCGGTGCCGCCCCAGCTCGCCAGCAGCGTCAGGGCCACGATGCAGGCGGTCAGCAGCATCGCGCCGAGGTAGTCGATCCTGGCCCTGACCCGCTCGCTCCTCAGCCGGACCCCGAAGCCCACGACCAGCAGGGCGACGGCACCGACCGGCACGTTCACGTAGAACGTCCACCGCCAGCTCAGCTGGTCGGTGAGCAGGCCGCCGAGCAGCGGCCCGCCGATGAACGCGACCGGCATCATGGCCCCGACCATCGACTGCACCTTGCCGCTGTCGCGGGGCGGCACCAGCACGCCGATGATCGACAGGGCGCCGACCATCAGCCCGCCCGCGCCCAGCCCCTGGACGGCGCGGAAGGCGATGAGCTGATCGATGTCCCGCGCCAGGCCGGCGAGCATGGATCCGGCCAGGAAGATCACGATCGAGGCCATGAACATGCTCTTGCGCCCGTACAGGTCGCCCAGTTTGCCCCAGATGGGAGTGGTGGCGGCCGTGGCCAGCAGGTACGCGGTCACCACCCACGACAGCCGGTCCAGCCCGCCCAGCTCGCCGGTGATCGTGGGCAGTGCGGTGCCCACGATGAGGCCGTCCAGCATGGCCAGGAACATGCCGAGCATCAGCCCGAACACGGGGAACCTCACGTGCGTCACACCCCGTACGGGCGCGCGGCCCTGGCCTCGCGCAGCGCGTGCCCCCACCAGGCGAGCTGGTCGAGCATCGCCTTGGCGGCCGCGTCGGCGCCGGGGTTGGCGGCGGCGCCGTCGTGGCCGATCTGGGCCCACGGCGCCTGCAGGCCGACGGCGTCGCGCACGGTGACGGCGTGCAGCTCGGCCATCACCAGACGGAGCTGCTCGACGGCCCGCAGCCCGGCCGAGAAGCCGCCGTACGCCACGAACCCGACCGGCTTGGCGTTCCACTCCCGGTTGTGCCAGTCGATGGCGTTCTTCAGCGAGGCGGGGAAGCTGCGGTTGTACTCAGGCGTCACGATCACGAACGCGTCGGCCGCCGCCAGCCTCGGCGACACGGCCGACAGCAGCTCCACGTGCTCCTCCGCCGCCGGCGGCTGCCCCAGGACGGGGAACACGGTGGGCAGCGGCGTCTCGACCAGGTCGATGAGATCGGCGGTCATGTCGTCGCGCCGGTCGAGGTGAGCGCGGAACCAGTTCGCCACGACGGGGCCGAAGCGACCGTCCCTGGTGCTGCCGAGCAGCACGGCCACGCGCAGAGGGCTGTCCATGACAGGGCCTTCCTTCGAAAGAATGTGTACAACGTATCTACGCCGAGACAACGTACACATCGATGTGTACGTTGTCTACTCCTGATACGCTGTACACGGAATCGTGGAGAGGAGGGCGGTCCATGGCTGCCGCTCGCAAGGACGGCGCGGGCAAGGACGAGACCCCGCTGTGGGCCCGGCTCGAACGCCCCGCGCCCGCCCCCCGCCAGACCCTGTCGCCGCACCGCATCGCCACCGCCGCGGTCGCCGTAGCGGACGCGGAGGGGCTCGACGCCATCACCATGCGGCGGCTGGCCACCGAGCTGGGCGTCGCCCCGATGGCCGCCTACCGGTACGTGTCGGGCAAGGACGAGCTGGTGGAGCTGATGGTCGACCACGTCTACGGCGAGCTGGAGCTGCCCGGCGACACGTCGGGCTGGCGCGAGACGCTCAGAGAGATCGCCGTCAAGACGCGCGAGCTGATGCTGAGGCACCTGTGGCTCGCCCAGCTCCCGCCGAGCGCCATGCTCGCGCTCACGCCCAACCGGGTGGCGGTGTCGGAACGCTCGCTGCGCGCGGTCGAGGGCCTGGACCTGGACCCCGACACCGCGATGGCCGTCGTCAACACCGTCAACTCCTACACGCACGGCGTCATCGGCGCGGAGATCGCGATGCGCCTGCTCATGGCCGGCCAGGGCTGGTCCAGCGAACAGCAGGTCTTCACCAGCCTGGCCCCGCAGCTCTCGTACCTGCTCGACACCGGCCGCTACCCTGCCTTCGAGCAGTACATCTACCAGGGCAGACGCAAGGACGACCCGGGCTGGCAGTTCGAGACCGGCCTCGAGTACGTTCTGGACGGCATCGCGGCCCGGCTCTTCGCCGAATAAATTCTCCGGTACGTGTCGATCCCGCCCGTCGCCGTTCGACGCGTTCAACGAGACCCGATACGAGCGACGAGGAGCGACACCGATGAAGTTCATGATCGTGGGCAAGGCGAACGCGGAGACCGAGGCCGGGGTGCTGCCCAGCCAGGAGCTCGTGGACAACATGCACGCCTACAACGAGTCGCTGGCCAAGGCGGGGGTGCTGCTGGCGGGCGAGGGGCTCTACCCGAGCTCGCAGGGCGCGCAGATCGCCTACAGCGGCGGCAAGGCCACGGTGATCGACGGGCCGTTCGCCGAGGCCAAGGAGCTCATCGCCGGCTTCTGGCTGATCCAGGTGAAGTCGCGGGAAGAGGCGATCGAGTGGGCCCTGCGGGTGCCGGTGCCTCCGGGGCATGAAGGGATCGGGCTGGACGTGTGGCGCGTGTTCGACGCCTCGGACGTACCGGACGACTCGCTGCCGGCGGAGGAGCGGGAACGCGAGCTGGCGCTACGCGAGCGCCTCGGCGTCGACCAGCCCGACGCCTGACCTGACCCCGCCGGTCGGCAGCGGCCGGTGACGCGCGGCGGCGGCAGCGGGGACGGGTGTTGCCATCGGTGGCCTCGTGCTGCTCTCATGGGCCGGTGATGGCTTCCGACACCAACCCGCAGGCCGCTAACCGGGCGATCGAGGCGGTGTGGCGGATCGAGGCGGCCCGGCTCATCGCCGGGCTCGCCCGGTTCGTGCGCGACGTCGGCCTGGCGGAGGAGCTGGCGCAGGACGCGCTGGTCGCCGCGCTGGAGCAGTGGCCGGAGACCGGCGTGCCCCGCAACCCGGGCGCCTGGCTGATGACCGTGGCGAAGCGCCGCGCCATCGACCTGATCCGCAGGAACGAACGCCTCGAGCGAAACCTGATCGAGCTCGGCCACCGCCTCGACACGGAGGAGGACCTCCCCGAGGTCGACGAGATCGAGGACGATCTCCTGCGCCTGGTGTTCACGGCCTGCCATCCCACGCTCTCCATGGAGGCGCGGGTGGCCCTGACCCTGCGCGTGCTCGGCGGCCTGACCACCGACGAGATAGCGCGGGCGTTCCTGGTCTCGGAGCCGACGGTGGCGCAGCGGATCGTCCGGGCCAAGCGGACCCTGGCCGACAAGAAGATCCCCTTCGAGGTGCCCCAGACCTTCGAGCTGTCGGCCCGCCTGGCGTCCGTGCTCGAAGTCATCTACCTGATCTTCAACGAAGGCTATTCGGCGACCGCCGGGGACGACTGGATGCGCCCCGCCCTGTGCGAGGACGCCCTCAGGCTGGGCCGCGTCCTGGCAGGCCTGATGCCCAAGGAGCCCGAGGTCCACGGCCTGGTCGCGCTCATGGAGATCCAGGCATCCAGATCCGCCGCCCGCGTGGGCCCGTCAGGCGAGCCGATCCTCCTCCTGGAGCAGAACAGGGCCCGCTGGGACCGGCTGCTCATCCGGCGCGGCCTGGCCGCCCTCGACCAGGCCGAGCAGCTGGGGGACGAGCCCGGCCCGTACACCCTCCAGGCCGCCATCGCCGCCTGCCACGCCAGGGCCCTCGCCCCGGAGGACACCGACTGGGAACGCATCGCGAGCCTGTACGAGGCACTGGCCAGGCTGTCCCGCTCCCCCATCGTGGAGCTCAACCGGGCCGTCGCCCTCGCCATGGCCTACGGCCCCGCGGTAGGGCTCCAGCTGCTGGACCAGATCGTGGACGAGCCCGCGCTCAAGGACTACCACCTGCTGCCGAGCGTACGCGGAGACCTGCTCTTCAAGCTGGGCCGGCGGGAGGAGGCGCGCGCCGAGTTCGAGCGGGCGGCCACGATGACCCGCAACGCCCGCGAACGCGAACTCCTCGGGGAACGCGCCGCCGCCTGCTGAAACCGGTCCGGGCCGCCGCATCGAGCGCTCACACCGGCGCCATGCACGACGATCAATCACCAGCCGGTCGGCGCGGCTTCGAGCTGCTTCTTGACCGCCACCACCCGGTCCGGCAGCGTGCCGGGGGCGATCGCCACACACTCGTAGCCGAGTGAGGTGTAGGCGTCCCGATGGACCCGCTCGAAGCGCAGCGACTCCTCGAAGGTGATCCGCCGCGCGTCGGTCGGCGTGACGAACCCGAGGTTCTGGACGAAGAAGACCTTCTTCTCGTAGATCTGCCGGGCTCGGATGCGTTCCAATTCGCGGGACAGGGCCGGAGATACGGCATGGCCGAGATACGTGGCCAGGGCGTAGGTGCAGACAGGCGATCGATCGTAGATCTGCACAGCGCCGGGAAGGGCCGCGGCCTGTTCCTCCCGCCGGCGCTGCAAGGCGACGATCGCCTCCACGAAGGACGGCTTCGTCCATGGCTCGGGCTCGCCCTGGGCCTGCTGGAGGGCGATGACATCGGTCGCCGCCTCCTCGACGACGGTGTAGCCGTCACACTCCAGCCAGCGCAGGATCGCCGTCTTCCCGGCTCCAGGGGCGCCGGTCAGGATGTAGCGCTTCATCAATCACTCCTGTCTGTCTCGGATCTGGACGCCACCGAGTCCGGCTTGCCCAGATGACCTGGTCAGCGATGGTTTGGAGGCGCCAAGGGGGTGCCGAGGGGATCCCTCTGGCGGACGAACGGTTCGCCCGGCGTTCCGCGATGCCGGCCGGGAGGCGTGGCCGCCTCGCGCTTCGGCCCGCCACTGCCATGTCCGAGCACCTTCGAGACGGCCTCAATACTTTGCCCTTGCGCTAAGTGTTCCGGCGAACAATACTTAGCCGCATGGCACAGTATTCGGCGGAGCTCGACGGCGTGTTCGTCGCCCTCGCCGACCCGACTCGGCGCGGCGTCATCCGACGCCTCGGCTGCGGCCCGGCGAGCGTGGGCGATCTCGCCCGCGAGTTCCCGATGACCCTTCCCTCCTTCATGAAACATGTGCGGATGCTCGAGGCGAACGGCCTGATCCGCACGACCAAGCGCGGCCGGGTGCGCACCTGCGTGCTCAACCGCGACCGACTCGCGCTCGTCGACGGCTGGCTCGCCGAGCAGCGCCGGATCTGGGAAGAGCGCACCGACCGGCTCGAACGCCTCGTCACCGATCCGAAGGAGCAGCAACCATGAACCCCGATCTCGACCTGGCCCTGGAGCGGGTCATCCGCGCCCCCCGCGCCGCTGTGTGGAGCGCATGGACCGATCCGTCCCGTTTGGAGAAGTGGTGGGTCCCGGCTCCGACCGTGTGCCGGGTCGACCGCCTGGACGTCCGGCCCGGCGGCGCACTCGTGACGCGGCTGAGCGAGGACGGGGTGGAGTTCGTCCCGCACGTCGATGCGACTTTCCTCGCCGTCGACGAGCTCGAGCGGATCGTGTTCACGAACGCGATCGACAGCGCCTGGCGCCCCGCCGATCCCATGCCGGTGCCCATGACGGCCGAGATCACGCTGAGCGATCATCCGGACGGCACGGAATACCGGATCATCGTCCGGCACGGCAATCCGGCCGCCCGCGCCCGCCACGAGGAGCTCGGCTTCTCCGCAGGCTGGGGCGCGGTCACCAAGCAACTCGCCGGTGTCGCGGAGAGCCAGGCCGCGCAGTGAAAATCGCTCTCACGGAGTTCGTCACCAGCGGAGATGGGCCTGGAGTTCCCAGGTCAGCACGATGCGGTGGGGATGGCCGGAGTTCCTCATCACGAACGCGCGCAGCGGCCCCGAGTGCGCGTCGATAGGGTTGGCTCACGAGGCACCGGTCGGCGTGAAGCGTCGACCGCGACTCGAACTGGCCGAGGGCAAAGCATCGCCGAGGGAAGCGGGTGGTGACCTCCTCGATGCGGTCCAGCTTGACATGTCGGCCGGGGTACCTCGGTCATGACCGCGGTGTCGGGCGTCGGCTTCCGGCGGCACAGCGCACGGGTACGCTCGGCTCCCGAACCTTCTACGCACCGCTGAGCCCTGATGGCCGGGCACCTGAAGTCCCCCATCCAGGACGATGTCGGCCGGCCTATGCCACCCGCGCGGCCATCGATATCGGGGCGTGGCTTCTCGTCCAACGCCCCTGGCGGGAGCACCGCCAACTGAGATTCCAGCCCGTCACGATGCCAGAGCCGCACAGTCACCGTCATCAGAACGTATTCTGACTTACACTCGCAGTGTGAGCACGAGTCATGCCGATGCTGTTACCTTTTCCGACTTGTCCAGAAATCCCCGAGCCGTGGCCGAGCGTGCGGCGCGTCTTGGGCGAGTACGTGTAACTCATCGCGACGCCCCGGACTTCTACCTGACCGCGGCCGATCGCGAAGAAGAACGTGACCGCACGTTGGCCACGGCATCCCGGTTGTTCCTCGCCTTGATCAAGCATGACCCCACCGCACGTGCGCTCGTCATAGCCATGCCTGAGGTCTTTCCCTGGGTACGCCACCTTTCCACGACCGAACTGCGCGCCTTCACACTCGAACTGGTCGAGGCGCTCTCCGATGCCGCGGAGCTGGACGTCGATGCGACCACTCAGGAGGTCATCGCAGGCTGGCGGGCAACTGCCCGGATCAAGGCCGATCCCGCACACTACGCCGAAGCTCGCAAGCCCACCAGTGGCGACTTCGGACCGGTTGAGGTCTCGGTATGAGCCCGAAGCGCGGAGATCGGGTTACGGTGCCACCGCCGGATGACGAGTGGGACGTCCGGTTCGGCACCAGCGACGCAGTCAGCGGCTGGGAAGAGTTGTGCCGTCATGCCCTGGCCAACACACGCCGATGCTTCGAGGCACTGCGTGCTGACCCTCGTTCGCGCTCCAGCCACGATCGTCAGCATCGCCTACGCGGTGATCTCTCGACTCATCGTCACAATGGCCAGGACCTGGAGCAGTGGGAATTCGAGGTCACCAGCGGTGGACGTGTTCGCTATGCCATCGATGACCACACCCGTACCGTCTGGGTGATCTACGCATCGCCTCGGCACCCAAAAGACACCGAATAACCGGCTATTGGTGCACGAGACGACACGCCCAGACACTGTGGGGTGCGGGACAGCTCACGGCTATGCGTTATCCCACCGCAGGGCCTTGACCGGCTCCCCCACACTCCGGCTCCGAACGCCGTTACCACTACCTTTCGCCCTCTCAACGACGTCTATCGGGAAAATCGCATTCCTGTGGGCGTGAGATCGACGACATGCCCGAACCTTCCAGGCGTCACTCCGGCACGCCAACGCACCGCCGGGATCACCGCGTTTGCCAAGGCGATCCCTCTCGCCGGTGAACGGTTCGCCGAGCATCTGATCGCCTTGGAGGAGCAGGAGGACCGATGAGCGCTGAATTCGTGAAGTGGAGCGAGGTCAAGGCAAAGGCGCGCAAACTCGACCCCCGAAGTGATGCCGAGCGCGAAGCCGGGCAGGAGGCAGCTCGTGCACGGCGAGAGGCGTACCAGCACGGCTACCAGCTCAGCGAGAAGCGCGAGTAGATGGGGGCCGCCCAGGCCGAACTAGCCGAGGCCCTCGGCGTGAGCCAGACACGGGTGTCGAGGATTGAGAGTGGCGAGGTGCCGGGGATCGAGGCTGGGTGGCCGGACTATGTGCGCTTCCGAAAGCATCCCATGGGCGCAAGCCGAGGTCACCCGAGCCATACACGCTTGCCCGTTGACTCCATTCCGCATCCAGAGCGGGCCTCCAGCAGCGTGGCGGCCGATAGATGCATTCTGCGGCCCAAAGTGACTGACGAACGAGGTCACGCGGATAACGAAGCGTCTGCACGGCGTGTGCCCAGCCGGGGCGCAGGGGGCCGGAGGCCACCTGCATGGGCTCGGGGCGCAGCCCCGAGACCGATGAGTACGCCCGAGCGCAGCGAGGACCGCTCCGGGTGGGATCCAGCAGGCCAAGCCGGTAACTGGGCAACGGGTGGGCGCCTGGCGAGCGAAGCGAGCGGGGTTTTCGGGGATCGAAAGGGGCGGAGCCCCTTGGGAGGCGCTGCCCGGAGCGCCCATCGCGCGTAGCGCGACCCGTTGCGGAGGACAGCGCGTTTCGGCCCGCCCCCCTGGGGCACCCCCACAAAGCGCCCCTGGCGTCGCCGAACACGATGGACACGCTCTCACTGGTCGTGTGACGGGGAGAAAGCGTGGTCAGTGCGGGTGACATGCCCTTGATGCGACACAAAAGATGCCTCTTGTGGTGGGAGCGCTCCCAAGACGCTCTTTGTGCTGTATAACGCCTTAAATCCGGTTTCAACGTTACAAACCGCCCCATTGGTAACGGTTGCGTTTCGGTGGATTGACGCGCAGACCACGTAAGTGCACCCTTTGTGGGAGCGCTCCCAAAGATCCCACCGCGGCGGAGCGCGTGCCGCGGTGCACTCCCCCAACATTCACCCGAGAAGGGGTCCACCATGATGATCAGCAAGCGTCGCGGCGGTCTAGCCGCGGCCTCGGCCCTGGCCGCGGCGGCGCTGACCGTCGCGTCCTGTAGCTCAGGCAGCACCGGTACGGGGTCCAGCAGCGCTCCCGCTTCCTCGGCAGCCGAGCCGGTCACGATCCGTGTCCAGACGTTCGGCGGCGGCACGAACTTCGGCTACAAGAACGCCATCGAGAAGTGGAACACCGAGCACAAGGACATCCAGATCAAGGAGGAGCACCTCACTGACCAGTTCGAGCAGCAGTACTGGCCCCAGATGATCCAGTGGCTGCAGGCCGGCAACGGCGCGGGCGACGTGGTCGGCATCGACGAGGGCGGCATGGGCCTGGCCAAGGCGCACCCCGAGTGGTGGGCCGATCTGAAGGAGCACGGCCTGGAGTCCCGCAAGGCGGACTTCCCCGCCTGGAAGTGGGAGAACGGCGTCACGGCCGACGGCAAGCTGTTCGGCCTCGGCACCGACATCGGCGGCATGAGCATCTGCTACCGCACGGACCTGTTCAAGAAGGCCGGCCTGCCGACCGACCGTGAGAAGGTCAGCGCGCTCTGGCCGACCTGGGACGAGTTCATGAACGTCGGCAAGACGTTCCAGTCGAAGGTCAAGGACACGAAGTTCGCCGACGGCACGAACACGCTCTACCAGGTCGTCCTCTACCAGGAGGCGGCCAAGAACGGCAACGTCACGTACTTCGACAAGGACAACAACCTCATCGTCGACAAGAACCCGGCGGTGAAGGCGGGCTTCGACTTCGCCACGAAGATGAGCCAGCAGGGGCTGACCGCCAAGCTGCGCAACTTCACCGACGAGTGGGCGGCGGGCACCCAGAAGGGCGCGTTCGCCACGGTCGGCTGCCCGTCCTGGATGCTCGGCGTGGTCAGCGGCAACGCCGGCGACGGCGGCAAGGGCAAGTGGGACGTGGCCTCGGTGCCGGGCGGCGGCGGCAACTGGGGCGGCTCCTGGCTGGCCGTGCCCAAGCAGTCGAAGCACCCGAAGGAAGCCGCGATGGTCGCCGACTACCTGACCAACGCGGAGACCGAGGCCAGCATCTTCAAGGACTTCGGCAACATGCCGAGCAACACGAAGGCCCAGCAGGACGCGGGCGTGCAGGGCGCGAAGAACGAGTTCTTCAACAACGCCCCCATCGGTGAAATCTTCGCCAAGTCCGCCTCGAGCCTGCAGCCGGTCTTCCTCGGCGTGAAGCACGCCCAGGTCAAGAACGCCATCGAGTCCGTCATCCAGGGCATGGACGACGGCTCCGTCCCGCACGACAAGGCCTGGCAGCAGCTGGTCGACGACGCGGTCAAGGCCGCGGGTTAGTCTCTCCGCCCGGCCCGCCGGCAGCGGGCCGGGCTTGTCGCCGCCGAAAGGTCTGCTATGAGCCTCGACACCCTTCCGCGGGCGGTGCGGAACAACCATCGCCGCGACCGCCCGCCCGGCAGCCGCTGGCGTTCCCGACTGGACGTCAAGGCGATGCCGTACGCCCTGGTGTCTCCGTATTTCCTGCTGTTCGCCGCCTTCGGGCTGTTCCCGTTGGCCTTCACCCTCTACTACTCGCTCTACGACTACGACCTGGCCGGGACCGTGGAATGGACCGGGCTGGGCAACTACACCGCGCTGCTGGGCGATGAGGACTTCTGGAACGCCGTGGTCAACACGGTCGGCATGTTCATCATCGCCACCGTCCCCCAGATGCTGCTCGCGCTGCTGCTGGCCAACGCGCTGAACAAGCGGTTCAGGTTCCGCCTGCCGATCCGCATGAGCGTGCTGCTGCCGCTGGTGACGTCGGTGGTCGCGGTCGCGGTGGTGTTCACGCAGCTGTACGCCCGCGACTGGGGCCTGGTGAACTGGGTCCTGAGCTGGTTCGGCGTGGACAAGACGAACTGGCGGGCCGAGCGCATCCCGTCGTGGATCGCCATCGCCACCATGGTCGACTGGCGCTGGACCGGCTACAACGCGATCATCTTCCTGGCCGGCATGCAGACGATCCCCCGCGACCTGTACGAGGCCGCCGCGATCGACGGCGCGTCCCGGCGCAGGCAGTTCTGGCAGATCACGCTGCCGATGCTGCGCCCGACCATGATCTTCGTGGTGCTCAACTCCACGATCGGCGGCCTGACGCTGTTCTCCGAGCCGACCACGTTCTACAACGGCAACGTCGACGGCGGCTCGCAGGGCCAGTTCCAGACGGTGGCCATGTTCATCGTCAAGCAGGGCTTCCGCGAGTTCGACTACGGTTACGCCGCCGCGGCCGCCTGGCTGCTGTTCCTGCTCATTCTCATCGGAGCGGCGATCAACTTCCTGGTCGTGCGCCGGATCGGGGGCGCGAAATGAACAACTTCTCCCCGACCCTCGCCACCAGGCTCATGCTGGCCCTGGCCGTCCTGCTGTCGGCGTTCCCGCTGTACTGGATGCTGGTCATCGCCTCCCGTACGAACGCCGACGCGGTCGCGGTGCCGCCGCCGTTCCTGCCGGGCGGGAACCTGGGCGAGAACATCGTCGCGGTGCTCAACAACGAGGACGCCAAGTTCCTGCTGGGCCTGACGAACTCGTTCATCGTGTCGAGCGTCGTCACCGTCTCCGTGGTGATCATCTCGACGCTGGCCGGCTTCGCGTTCGCGAACCTGTCCTTCAAGGGCCGGAACCTGCTGCTGGTGCTCGTGCTGCTGACGATGGCGGTGCCGTTGCAGCAGATGGGCGTGGTGCCCCTCTACCGGCTCATGGTGAGCCTGGAGTGGACCGGCACCCTCAAGGCGGTCATCCTGCCGTACCTGCTCAACGGGTTCGGCGTGTTCCTGATGACGCAGTACACGCGGCAGGCCGTACCGATGGAGCTGGTCGAGGCGGCCAGGGTGGACGGCGCCGCCACGCTGCGGATCTGGTGGAACGTCGTGCTGCCCGCGGTGCGTCCCGGCATGGCCGTGCTCGGCATCAACACGTTCATGCTCATGTGGAACGACTTCATGTGGCCGCTGATCGTGCTGACCCCGGACAACCCCACCGTGCAGATCGCGATCACCTCGCTGAACGCCAGGTTCTCCACGAACTACACGCTGATCTTCGCGGGGACAGCGCTGTCCATCATCCCCCTCATCGCAGTATTCGTCGCATTCGGCCGTCAAATCGTCGGCGGTCTCATGGAAGGTGCGGTCAAGGCGTGACGACACAAGAGGAACAGACGCGTGCCGGGCTGCGCTTCCCTGCGGGCTTCGCGTGGGGCGCGGCGACCTCGGCGTACCAGATCGAAGGGGCGGTCGCGGAAGACGGGCGCGGCGTGTCCATCTGGGACACGTTCACCGGGACGCCGGGCCGGATTCTCAACGGGCACAACGCGGACGTGGCCATCGACCACTACCACCGCTACCGGGAGGACGTCGGGATCATGGCGGAGCTGGGCCTGTCGGCCTACCGCTTCTCGGTCTCCTGGCCCCGCATCCAGCCGACCGGCTCCGGCCAGGTCAACCAGAAGGGCCTGGACTTCTACAAGCGGCTCCTCGACGAGCTGCACGCGCATGCCATCGATCCCTGGCTGACCCTCTACCACTGGGACCTGCCCCAGGAGCTGGAGGACAAGGGCGGCTGGCCCAACCGTGACACGGCATACCGCTTCGCCGAATACGCCGCGGCCGTGCACGAGGCGCTGAAGGACCACGTGCACACCTTCAGCACCGTCAATGAGCCATGGTGCGCCGCGTTCCTCGGCTACGCCTCGGGCGAGCACGCCCCGGGCAGGCGCGAGCCGCAGAACGCGATCAGGGGCGCGCATCATCTCAACCTGGCACACGGGCTGGCCGTCCAGGCGATGGACGCCAGGCGGGTCGGCGGCTGCGTGAACCTGTACGCGGTCACCCCCGCCACCGACAGCGCGGAGGACCTGGAGGCGGCCCGGCGCATCGACGGGCTGCAGAACAGGTTCTTCCTGGACGCGCTGCTCACCGGGCGCTACCCGGAGGACGTGCTGGCCGACCTGCCCGTCGAGATCGACTTCATCGAGCCGGGCGACATGAAGACCATCGGCGCCCCCATCGACGTGCTGCTCGTCAACTACTACAGCCGCTTCACGGTCTCGGGAGCACCAGGCGGCAAGCAGTCGGCGGCGGCGGCCCCCACGGACACGGCCTCGCCGTGGGTCGGCAGCGAGCACGTGTCGTTCGTCACCGCCGGGCTTCCGGTGACCGCGATGGGCTGGGAGATCGACGAGAGCGGCCTGGTGGAGGTCCTCACGAGGGTGGCGCGGGAGTACCCGCCGATCCCCATGGTGGTCTCCGAGAACGGCGCCGCCTTCGACGACGTGCTCGAGGACGGCCGGATCCACGACAGGGAGCGGCAGGCGTACGTGGAGGCGCACCTCGGCGCCTGCAAGGAGGCGATCGAGGCCGGCGTGCCCCTGGAGGGCTATTTCGCCTGGTCACTGATGGACAACTTCGAGTGGGCGTGGGGCTACGGCAAGCGGTTCGGCCTGGTGCGCGTGGACTTCGAGACCCAGGAACGGCTGCTCAAGGACAGCGCGCTCTGGTACTCGGAGATCATCCGGCAGAATAGGCGCCATGAACCGACCGACTCTTGAGGCAGTCGCGGCTCGGGCCGGGGTGGGCCGGGGCACGGTGTCGAGAGTCATCAATGGCTCGCCGAACGTCAGCGCCAAGGCCCGCGAGGCCGTTGAGCTGGCCATCCGCGAGCTGGGCTACGTGCCCAACCGTGCGGCGCGCGCCCTGGTGACGCGCCGCACGGACGCTGTCGCCCTGGTGGTGTCCGAGTCGCAGCTACGGGTGTTCGACGACCCGTTCTTCGCGGGCACCATCCGCGGCATCGGCTCGGCACTCTCGGAGACAGGGCTGCAGCTCATCCTGGCGATGGCCCGCACCACCGAGGAGTACGACCGGCTGGAGCACTACCTGACCGGGCAGCACGTCGACGGCGTGCTGCTGCTGTCGCTGCACGGCGCCGACCCGTTGCCGGGCCGGCTGGAGGAGATGGGCGTGCCGACCGTGCTCGGCGGCCGCCCCGTCGGCCTCGACCCCTACAGCTACGTCGACATGGACAACAGGGCAGGGGCCCGGCAGGCGGTCAAACACCTGCTGGGCCTCGGCCGCACCTGTATCGCCACCATCGCCGGTCACCAGGACATGGGCGTGGGCGTCGACCGCCTGGCGGGTTACCGCGACGCGCTGCTGCCCGCCGGGCTGCCGGAGCTGGTGGCGTACGGCGACTTCTCGGAGGAGAGCGGCGCCGCGGCGATGACCGGGCTGCTGACGGCGCACCCCGATCTCGACGCGGTGTTCGCCGCGTCCGACCCGATGGCGCTGGGCGCGATGCGCGTGCTCAAGGCCGCGGGCCGGTCCATCCCGGAGGACGTGGCCGTGATCGGGTTCGACGACTCCAAGGCCGCGCTGCACGCCGACCCGCCGCTGACCACCGTCCACCAGCCGACCGAGCAGATGGGCCGGCAGATGGCGCAGCTGCTGGTGGCCCGCATCAACGGCCAGGAGCTGCGCCAGCCCGTCGTGATCCTGGACACCCACCTCGTCCGTCGTCAATCCGCATGAGAGGCTCCCGTGGACAGTAGGACGAAGCGCCAGTTATCAGAGGCCGAGCTGGACGCCCTGGTGCGGCGCGCGCTGGGCACGGGGGTGACGGCCGTCACCGAGCTGACCGACGGCTACGCCAACGCCGTATGGCGGCTGAAGCTGGACGACGGGCGCGAGGTGGTGCTCAAGCTGTCGCCGCCGCCCGACCTCGACCAGCTCAGCTACGAGCGCAACCTGCTGCGCATGGAGGCCGCCGCGTACGAGCTGGCGGCGCAGGCCGGGGTGCCGGTGGCGACGCTGCTGCGCGCCGGGTTCGACGACCCGGTGCTGGGCGGCGACTACCTCCTGCTCAGCGCGCTCGACGGGGTGTCCTGGAACGAGGTCAAGCCCGAGGGCGGGGACGCGCTGCGCCGGGAGCTGGGCCGCCACCTGGCCAGGTTCAACGCGGTGACCGGCGAGGTGTTCGGCTACCCGCACGCCGGCATCGTGGGCGCCACCTGGCGGGAGGCGTTCCTGGCGATGGTCGGGGCGCTGGTCGGCGACACCGAGCGCTGGCCGACGCCGCTGCCGCGCCCGGCCGGGGAGATCCTGGCCGTGATCGAGGCGGCCTCGCCCGTGCTCGACGAGGTGACGACGCCGCGGCTGGTGCACTTCGACGTGTGGCAGGGCAACGTCTTCCTCGACCTCAGCGGCCCGCCGCGGATCCAGGCCATCATCGACCACGAGCGGGCCTTCTGGGGCGACCCGCTCGCCGAGTTCGTCACGCCGACGATCTTCGGCGAGCTGACGGAGGACGACCCGCTGCTGGCGGGCTACCGCGAGGTGACGCCGCTGGAGCTGACCCCCGCGGCGCGCACCCGGCTCGACCTCTACCGCGCCTACCTCTACCTGATCCTGCTGGTGGAGAACGGCCCCAGGCAGTATCCCGAGGACGAGTACGCCCGGCTCCGCGACGCCGCGTTCGGCTCACTGACCAGGGTGCTCGACCGCCTCGTACGCTCCTCCCCTGGCCCCCGCGGATAGCCGGACGCACGGGCCCGTGCCCTTGTTGGGCACGCCCAGGTCCACGGGCTGCTCTCCGGTGCACACCAGAGCTCCCTTGACCGTGGTGCCCGACAGGATCGGCGCCGTGTTGCCGGCCAGCAGCGCGGCGCCGCGCAGGTCGGCGCCCACGACGGTCAGCGCCTTGGCGCCGCGGACGCTGAGCGCGCCGGTGACGGACGCCTTGAGCAGGTGCACGGAAGCGGGCTCGACCGCGGTCAGCGTGCCGGTGATCCGGCCGCCGGTGACCACCAGCGACGCCCCCGGCTTGACCGTCACGGGCCCGGAGACCTCGGCGCGGTCGAGGCAGGTGACGCCGGAGGCGGCGGTGAGCGGGCCGCGCTGCGCGCCGGTGACCGTGCTGGTGCAGGCAGGCGGCGGCGCGATCGTGGTGACGGTGAAGCTCTTCGGCGCGCCGTGGTTCCCGGCGGCGTCGATCGAGCGGTAGTCGATGGTGTGCCGGCCGCGCGGCAGCTTGCCGTACACGAGGGAGTCGATGACCGTGCCGTCCTCGCTGAACGTCCACGGCAGCTCCGAGGAGGTGGGCCAGCCGAAGTAGTTGAACCAGCCGTCGCCGTCCACCCTGGACTCCGAGACCACGTAGCCGTCGCGGTCGTCCTTGCCGGTGAGCCGCATGGAGAACGGGCTGTTGTAGACGTAGGTGTCGCCGGACCTGGCGAGCGGCTCGGACAGCTCGTACCGTGTCGTGGGCCGGTCGGCGTCGATCTGCCAGGTGAGGGTCTTCCCGCCGAGGGCCGCGGTGAGGGTGTGGGCGCCCGGCTTCAGGTCCAGCTCGCCCAGGTCGAGGTCGGTGCCGGTGCCGGCGGGCCGGCCGTCCAGGGTCCAGGCGACCTCGGGGACGGTCGCGGCCGGGTGGGTGGTCTCCACGTACGCGACGTCCGCGCGGCCGAGCGGCCGGTCCGTAGGCGTGGAGGAGACGATGGCGGGCTTGACGCCGTCCGGCGTGGTGGTCAGCGACGTGTCCACCGTCCAGGCGCGCGATCCGGTGAGGGCCGCCTTGATCGCCGGATCCCTGACGAACCCGGTCGGGTCCGAGACGGTGACGGTGACCGTGTGGGTTCCCGGGGCGAGTCCGAGGGTACGCAGGTCGAGGGTCTGCTCGTGGGTCTGCAGGTCCTTGCCGTCCACGTTCCAGGTGATCGCGAGCGCGTGGCCGACGGGGCGCATCGGCTCGGCCCACAGCACCCGGTCGGCGCCGACGGGCTGCTGGTCGGGCGTGGCGTCCTGGATGAGCGTGGTCTTGGCGGTGATGCGCTGCACCATGATCTCGCGGCTGACCTGGTCGTAGTAGTAGCCGAGGGTCTTCATCATGGAGTGCCGGCTGGGGCGCCAGACGCCGGTCGTGTAGTACAGGCCGCCCTCGTAGCGGCCGATGGGGCCGCCCGACTCGCTGGGCTCGCCCAGCCAGCGCCACCACTTCTTCTGCTGGTCCTTCATCTGCTGCTCGGTCAGCAGCGTGTGGTGGGCGCTGGACGGCTCTGACCCCTGGTAGGCGCCGCCGGGGACGCCGCGCTGGTAGTAGTCGTACTCGTCCTGCAGGCCGCCCAGGGAGTGGCCCAGCTCGTGCGGGCTGATCAGGGCGGACATGCTGTTGCTGCCCGAGGCGGTGGCGTACGAGCCGCCCGCGCCGCCGTACGTGCCGCTGTTGCCGAGCGCGAGGATCTGCCGGTTGCCGGACGAGGTGCCGGTGACCAGGTCGGCGTAGCGGGTGGCGGCGGCGTTGTCCATGGTGATCAGGCGCTGGACGCTGCTCGGGTTGCAGCGGCCCCAGAAGCCCATGCCGAGCGGGGTCGTCTTCCTCGGCGAGTCCAGCCCTGGGTCGCAGCTGATGCCCGACTCGCCCGAGACGATGTCGACGCGGTAGACGTTGATGTAGTTCCGGTACGTCTTGAACGGCTCGATCGACCACATCACGTTGAGGTGCCGGTCGACGTCGGCCCTGAACTTGGCCTGTTCCGCCTCGGTGTAGCCGTCCCCCATGACGATCAGGTTGAACCTCTTGGACGGGGCGCCCGTGACCTGCACGGGCACCACCGTGGCCGCGCCCGGCTCGGCGATCGCTGAGGGGGTGTGTAACAGTGCGGCGGCCAGCACCAGGGCCACGAATATACGCATGCCCTGCACTATCGCCGATCATGGCCGCACGACCAAGAGTCAGGCCTCGGGAAGATCGGCCAGGAGGATGGGCCGGGTCGTCGGCTTCTCCGACCCGGCCGCGGGCTCGACCGTCAGCGCCACCCGGTCGTCCCCTCGCTCCGGCGTGACCAGCAGGGGCGTGGTCAGGCCGTGCTCGGCGCGGTCCAGCATCCCGGCGGGGCGCGGGCCGTCGCGGCCCATCAGCCACAGCTCGTAACCCTTGGATCCGGGCAGTTCCGGCAGGCCAGATGAGGCGAACACCATGCGTCCCCTTGACCGGGAGATCACCACCGTGGCGGTGCCGCCCGAGGTGACGGGCCGGCGTACCGTCTCGGCGTCGGGCGCGGCCAGCACGGCGATCACCTCGTCGTTCCTCGCGGCCAGTTCGCCCAGGTCGCGGCGGGCGTCGACGGCCACCGCGCCGAGCGCGACCGCGGCCGCCGCGGCCACCGCCGCCAGGCCCGCCGTCACCTTCGCCCGCCCACGCCTGAGCGGCACGACCCGGCCGGTGTTGACGGCCGCGGGCTGCCCCGGCTCGGGCGGGGTACGGATCGTCGGCAAGCCCTCCGGGCGGCGCCAGACGGTGGGGCTGTCGTCGGGCAGCTGTTCCGGCTGGATGCCGGGGTGCCGTGACTCGTGCGCGGCGGCGAGCAGGCGCCCGCGGAGCGCGGCGGGCGGCGGCTCGGCCACCGTCCCCGCCAGCCTGGCCGCCGTCTCCCGCAGACGCCGTACCTCGGCCTCGCAGGCCTGGCAGGCCGGCAGGTGCTTGTCGAACAGCACCCACTCGGCGTACGGCAGTGCGTGCACGGCGTAGGCGCCAGAGAGGGTGTGGAGTTCGTCGGTCATTTCCACTCCCTTTGCGAGAGGCGGCTCACGCATGTACTTCGGCCGCTCGGGCATGTCGGATTGCCATGAGGGGTTGCTCTTTTCTCATGACGTGAGACGATCTCATCGGATGATGAATTATGGACTGCGTAATCGCGGGAGGCGGCCCGGCAGGCGCGATGCTCGCGCTGCTGCTGGCCAGGGCGGGCGTCGAGGTGACGCTGCTGGAGAAGCACGGCGATTTCCTGCGGGACTTCCGGGGCGACACGATCCATCCGTCCACGTTGCAGGTGCTCGACGAGCTCGGGCTGGCCGAGGAGTTCCTGGAGATCCCGCACCGCAAGGCGTACGGGATGAGCATGGTGACCGACGCCGGGGACATCAGGCTGGCGAGCCTGCGCGGGCTGCCCGGCAAGTACGACTACATCGCATGGGTCCCGCAATGGGACTTCCTCAAGCTCATCACGTCGGCCGCCGAGCGGTACCCGGGCTTCCGGCTGCTCATGAACGCCGAGGCGCACGACCTGATCCGCGAGGGCCGGGCCGTACGCGGGCTGCGCTACCGGGACGGGTCCGGTGAGCACGAGATCAGGGCCGACCTGACGGTCGCCGCCGACGGGCGGCACTCGACCCTGCGCGAACGGGCGGGGCTCGTGCCCGAGGAGCTCGGCGCGCCCATGGACGTGGTGTGGTTCCGGCTGCCCAGGCACCCGTCCGACCGGGACGACCCGTTCCTGCGGATCTCCAGCGGCCGCATCATGGTCGCGATCAACCGGGAGAGCTACTGGCAGCTCGCGTACGTGATCCCCAAGGGCGGGTTCGACGAGCTCACCGGCGAAGGCATCGACGCGCTCCGCGAGCCGGTCGCGTCGCTGGTGCCATGGTTGGCCGACCGGATCGGGCAGATCAGGAGCTACGACGACGTCAGCGTGCTCACGGTCGTGATCAACCGGCTGCACCGCTGGCATCGGCCCGGGTTCGTGTGCATCGGGGATGCCGCGCACGCCATGTCGCCGGTGTTCGGGGTGGGGATCAACCTGGCGGTGCAGGACGCGGTCGCCGCCGCCAACCTGCTGGCGGGCTCGCTCAGGTCCGGCGCGCCGATCCCCGAGTCGACCCTGCACCTGCTGCAGAAGCGGCGGATGTTGCCCACCAGGGTCACGCAGGCGGCCCAGCGGGTGTTCCAGAACGTGGTGATCAAGAGGGCGCTGAGGCGCGAGTTCGACCCGTCGCGGCTGCCGCGCGAGTTCGACCCGTCGCGGCTGCCGCGCGATCTCACGAAGATCCCGCTGGCGAACCGGATGGCACGGCGGTTCGTCGGGCTGGGGATCCGGCCCGAGCACGTGCTGGTGCGGAAGGCCTGACCTCGTATGGGCCCGGCTTCGGCCGGGAAACGTCGTTCTCACCCGCCGGGGTGTGCCAAAACGTGGACAACACGGTCGGCAGGGCGGAGCCAGTAGATTACCCTCGTATCTCGTGAGCAGCAATCTCGTGGATCTCGATTCCTGGCGAGCCCTCCCCGCGGCGCAGCAGCCAGACTGGCCTGACCTCGGCGAGCTCGACAAGGTCGTCGCCGAGCTGGGCAGCCTGCCCCCACTGGTCTTCGCCGGGGAGTGCGACCAGCTCAAGGAGCAGCTCGCCGCGGTCGCCCGCGGCGAGGCCTTCGTCCTGCAGGGCGGCGACTGCGCGGAGACCTTCTCCGGCGCGACCGCCGACAACGTGCGCAACAAGCTCAAGACGCTGCTGCAGATGGCGATCGTGCTGACGTACGCGGGCAAGGTGCCGGTCGTGAAGATCGGCCGGGTCGCCGGGCAGTTCGCCAAGCCGCGCTCCAAGGGCACCGAGACCCGCGACGGGATCGAGCTGCCGGCCTACCGGGGCGACATGGTCAACGGGTTCGACTTCACCGCCGAGGCGCGCAGGCCCGATCCGTGGCGGCTGCTCAAGGCGTACCACTCCTCGGCCGTGACCCTCAACCTCGCGCGCGCGTTCACCAAGGGCGGCTACGCGGACCTGCGCCAGGTGCACGCCTGGAACCAGGACTTCGTGGCCGAGTCGCCCGCCGGGCGCCGCTACGAGCAGCTGGCCAGGGAGATCGACCAGGCCCTCGCGTTCATGCGGGCCTGCGGCGCCGATCCCGAGGAGTTCCACACCGTGGAGTTCTACTCCTCGCACGAGGCGCTGATCCTCGACTACGACAGGGCACTCACCCGGATCGACTCGCGTACGGGGCGGCCGTACGACGTGTCGGCGCACATGGTCTGGATCGGCGAGCGCACCCGCCAGCTCGACGGGGCGCACGTCGACTTCTTCTCCAAGATCCGCAACCCGATCGGCGTCAAGCTCGGGCCCACCACGACGACCGAAGAGGCGCTCGCCCTCATCGACAAGCTCAACCCGAGCAACGAGGCGGGGCGGCTCACCTTCATCACCCGGATGGGGGCCGCCAAGATCCGCGAGCACCTGCCGGCCCTGGTCAAGGAGGTCACGGCCACGGGAGCACAGGTGGCCTGGATCTGCGACCCGATGCACGGCAACACGTTCGAGGCGCCCAGCGGGCACAAGACGCGCCGGCTCGACGACGTGCTGGACGAGGTGGCGGGCTTCTTCGAGGTGCACCAGTCGCTGGGGACGCATCCTGGCGGCATCCACATCGAGTTCACCGGCGACGACGTGACGGAGTGCGTCGGTGGCGGGCACGAGATCGTGGAGGGCGACCTCGCGACCCGCTACGAGACGGCCTGCGACCCCCGGCTCAACCGCAGCCAGTCCCTCGACCTCGCCTTCCGCGTCGCCGAGCTCTACCGCGGCTGACCCGGCCGACCACCGCGGCTGACCCGGCCGACCACCGCGGCTGGCCGGCCGGCTACCGCGGCTGACCGCCCCGCCCCGAGTGGACGCACCGCTCGGGGCGAGCACCGCCACACCACCGCACTTCGCCGACGGCGGGACGGAATGGAGCGGGCCCGATACAAAGCGCTGAGCAGGGGTGATGTGCGTCTAATCGGGACGCGAAAAAGAATCGAATTCGGCAGAAATTTGGGGTTCCGCGGATATGATCGCCCGCAAAGAGGGCGACATTTCGGGAGAAACCGTGGACAGTGCTCCTGAGGGGGTGGACCCCGACGTCCCCAACGTCGCGCGTATGTACGACTACTACCTCGACGGCAAGGACAATTTCGCGGCCGACCGGGCAGCCGCCGAGCAGATCCTGCAGACGTTCCCCAACACCAAGAAGGGCGCCCGCGCGAACAGGGCGTTCCTGCGCCGCGCCGTGCGGCACGTGGTCGAGTCCGGCGTGCGGCAGATCGTGGACCTCGGCGCGGGGCTGCCGACCCAGGGGAACACGCATGAGATCGCCCCTGAGGCGCGCGTCATCTACGTGGACAACGACCCCGTGGTCTGCGTGCACGGCAGAGCCCTGCTGGCCAGGACCGACGACGTGGACGTCCTGCAGGCCGACGTGCGCGAGCCCGACGCGCTGCTGGACAAGCTGGGCGGCCTGGTGGACTTCGACCGGCCGGTGGCGTTCCTGATGCTGGCCATTCTGCACTTCATCCCGGACGACATGGCCTACGATCTGGTGGCCAAGGCGCGCGCGGTGAGCGCGCCCGGCAGCCGGCTGGTGATCAGCCACGCCATCGACGACACGCCGGACACCACCCCGCAGGCCATCGAGATCTACCGCAGGGCCACGGCCGTGCTCAGCCTCAGGACCCGCGAGGAGATCCTGCGCTTCTTCGACGGCTACGAGCTGGAGGAGCCCGGACTGACGTACCCGAACGGCTGGCGCCCCGATGACCCGGACGCACCGGGCAACGGGATCACGTTCGGGTACGTCGGAGTCGGCCGGAAATCGGAAAACGCCTAGTACTAGAGCCTGTTTTAGCCAGCGTTTCCAGCGGTGGCTGGCCCGTGCGCGGGTCTGGTGATGGCGTCGGCGTTGCGACCAGGCCAAGGCGTGGTCGCCGACCTCGTTTTTGGCGGCTTGGAAGCATTCCTCGAGGGGTGTAGCCCATCATCAGGGACCGGTTGGCCCGGGGTACAGTCATCGCCGCTTTCGGATCTCGGTCCAAGCCGAATCAGTGAGGCAAGAGCGCGACAGGTTCTTCGGCCCACCCCGGATACCGATGGTCGGCAGAGAACAACTTCTGGATCGGCGGGGGTGGGAAGGTGGCGGCCCTGTGCAGGTGGGAGTCGACGAAGCGTTGCGCCGCCGACAGCGCCCGTGCCAGCTCCGCCGGGGCGAGCGCTCCGTCCAGCAGCGCCTGACCGGCCTCATCGAGGTCCAACGCACGGTAGGTGGGACCCATCCTCTCGACCACGAAGTCCAGGTAGCGGTCGTGGACGGTGAACAGGGGTGCTCCGTCGCGTTCCGAGCGCTCGATGGAGACCACGTCCACATACCATTCGTCGCGCCAGCCGAAAGGTTCGTAGACCAACTGCAGGTCTTCCTCAACGAGCCAGAAGTACCGTCGCGGCCCTTGATGCCGCCAGTACACCTGGTCGGAGTAGAGCACCGTGCCGCATAGCCGAGCCGGCACCGGACGATGTTCATAGATCCGCATGCTCACCAGGGCCGGCGGGATGAGGGATGCTGTCTTGTCCAACCCTGCACTGGGATCGGTCGTGTCCTTCATCGGGTGATTCTCCCAAGGCGCGGGACTGCATGGTCTTTTGTGGATAGCTCGGTTGCGGGTGCCGTTCGACCAGGGAGGTTGAGCGTCTGCTCGCTGTGAGCCGGACGGTGGGTCACGCAGCAGGTCACCCCCTACCAGACCCAGCACATGGCTGCCGGCGCGCAGAGCCCGGACGATATGCGGGGCCTCAAATGCCGCGGAGAGCAGCGCCGGCGGCAGCCTGGCGATGCGTATGTGACCTCCAGAACCTGAACCCGGAGTGGGATCACAACGTCGGCTGGAACGCGAGAACCACGGTGGACCAGCAGATCAGATTCCTGCGGGACACGATGGAGGTGGCCGACCTCGAACGTTACCTCCATGCGTACAAGGCCAAGTTCCCCTTCACCCGCGAGGGGTCCGTCGGACACCAGGTCCGCGGCTGGACGGCATGGCACCGGCACATCACCCTGGCCATGCTCGCCCTGGCCCTCCTGGCAGGCATCGCCGCCACCCAGCCACCCAACACCAACGACGAGCGCATCCCACTGACACTGCCCGAAATCCGCCGGCTGCTGACCGCGCTCATCCTGACCACGACTCACCCGACCACAGACATCCTGCGCTGGTCAGACTGGCGCCGCCGCCACCAGCGCAGATCCCAACCGTGATCGCGAAGCGTCGCTGGAGTACTAGTTCTGCTTGAGCTCCTCGGCGAGCTCGGCTCTGATGGCGTCCATGTCGAGCGCCCGCACCTGCCGGATCAGGTCCTCAAGCGCGGGCGCCGGGATGGCGCCGGCCTGGGCGAAGACGACGATGCCGTCACGGATGGCCATGAGCGTCGGGATCGAGGTGATGTCGAAGCCCTGAGCGAGCCCCTGCTCGGCATCCGTGTCGATCTTGCCGAACGTGATGTCGTCGTGCTTGTCGGACGCCTGCTCGAAAATCGGCCCGAACTTCTTGCACGGCGGGCACCACTCCGCCCAGAAATCAAGTAGCACGATCCCCTTGTCGGCGATGTCGTTGAAGTTCTTCTCGGTTACTTCGATGGTCGCCACAAGTGGCTCCTCGTTCGTCGCTGAAATTTTCCATGGGTATGAACCCCTACCCGCTCCCGGGCATTCCACTGACTATGCCACCGCGAACTCCGCCACCTGGCAGGGATGGTCGGAGAACGTCGGGATCGAGCTCGGCGGCCGGCTGGGGGCCGGCGGGGTATGGAGGATGGTGTCCACCTCGTCCCGGTGGGACGGGAGCAGGGGCAGGTCCAGGAGATCGTGCCGGGGGGTGTTGAGGTCTCCGCCCACGAAGGTGAGGGGCAGCAGGGCGTACCCGAGTTCCTTGGCCGCCTGCTCCCAGATGTGGCTGAACTCGGGCTCCTCCGCGCGGCGCCCGAACCGGTGGAAGGGCACCATGTGCACGCATCCGACCGCGATCGTCCGCCTTCCGTACGCGAGCCGCGCGGTCATGAGCCCCTTGTCGTAGGAGTGCCAGTCGTCCTTGACCAGCCCCGGGTTGGGCAGTACGGCGCGCCTGACGTCCTCCAGCGGAAACCTGCTGGCCAGCGCGATGCCTGAGGACCCGGGCGGGCGCATCGCCGGTGACAGCGGCTGGCCCTCGACGTGCCGCAACGCCGTCTGCCCGGCGATCGCGTCGAGCATCGGGGACCCCGTGCCGTTGAAGGCGACCTCCTGCAGGGCCAGCACGTCCAGGTCCTGCTCCTGGATCAGCCGTACCACCTCGCGCGTTCCCGGGCTGCCGTCGTCGCCCTCGCGCCGGCCTTCGTGGACGTTCCATGTCCCGACGCGCAGCACACGCGTCCGGGATCGATCAACGTGCGCCATTGCACGCTCACCTTCTCCCAGGAGGTCAAGCACCCGACGCCATCCAGAATCACGACGGTATCGGAGATCTACCCTATTTGCGGTCAGCCCGGAACGAGACCCGGTTCGGCATGTGTTGTGACGTTCGTCACCCTACTCCGATAGAGAAGTAGGAGAGGCATCGCGTTCGGCTTGGGGGATCATGGATCAGCCTGACGTCAGGGACGGGCTCCGCCGGGCGGAGGAGTGGCTACGCGCGTGCTACAAGTCCCTGCCCACCGGGTCCGGGTGGGGGCACCACGTGGACGAGGACCCGACGGAGTGGGGCGGCACCCTCGACGGCATCCGTGGCATGCTGGCGGTGCAGGCCGAGCCCAACTCCGAGATGCTGACCAGCGCCGCGAACTGGCTGCGCGGCCGGCAGAACCCCGACGGGGGCTTCCCGGCCAGGGAGATGAAATACTCCCCCGCCGAGGCCACGGCCTGGGTCGTCATCGCGCTGCGCGACATGGGCTGGCACCGCGGCAACGACCCGCATGTGGAGCGGGCGGTGGGGTACCTGCGCGAATGCGTGGACGACCAGGGCGCCGCGGCCACCACGCACAGGGACATCGGCAGCCCCCGCACCCTGCCCACGGCCCTCACCCTCTGGGCGCTGGCCCTTCAGGAGGGCCTCGACGACATCCGCGGCCTGATCACGACGCGGCTGCGGCTGATGCAGGAGCCCGAGAGCAAGGGCTGGGGCATCAAGGTCGGCGCGACCCCCAACGCCGCCACGACGGCGCAGGTCCTGCACGCGGTACGGCTGGCCGGCGTGCCCGAGGACGTCGGCTGGGTCAGGGACGGCGTGACGTACCTCCTCGGACGCCAGAAGGCGGACGGGTCCTGGGAGAACAGCTACGACGAATGGTTCACCGCCGAACTGGAGGGCACGCCGTCGCGGTGCGTCCACTACGGCACGGGGTGGGCGCTGCTGGCCCTCACCGACTTCCCCGCCGACCCGCGATGCCAGGAGGCCGCGGAGAGGGCGGTCCGCTATCTGCTCGGCCGCCAGCGGCCGTCCGGCGCGTGGCTCTTCGAGGAGTACGACCCGACGGAGTTCGTCTGGTGCACCACGCAGATCATGGTCGCCCTGACCAAGTGGCTGGAGATCCGCCGCGCGCAACCGATTGGAACGTTGGAAAGCGATCTGACCAGGGTGCTGCGAAGGGCGGGCGCGTGGGCACGCGAGTCGTTCCTTTACCTCGCTTTCGGGGCTTTATTGGTAGCCCAAACCTGGGAATACATCCAGCCGGTACTGGCCACGGCCCTCGCGGGCCTCGAGCTCGATGTCACCGGGATATGGACGAACCTGATTAGCTCTCTCATTTGGCTCGCGCTCTCGCTCACCCTGGCCTGGGCCGGAAAATGGATCGGCAAGGCGCCGAAGAATCGTCCTTGACCGGCAATTGAAGATCACGCCCGGAGATGCGATCATAGAAAAAGCAGTATGCCCGCGTAGGATTTCGACGACAAGCGACCGCGCCACCGCCTAGGCTCTTCCACAGCTCTTCACATAACCGGGAAGGTGACGATGACCACCCACGTGTTCGTCGAGCCGGCCGAATGGAGCTTCGACAAGCTGGGGCATCGGGGCAAGCTTTTCGAATCGGGCGGCCAGCTGACGAGCAGCAGCCACCTCATCATCGAGATCACCGGCCGGGTGCCCACCTGGCTGTGCCAGCGAGAGTGCGACTTCGTCTATTACGTGATCGAGGGGCGCGGCACGTTCCACATCGAAGACCGCCGCGAGTGCTGCAATCCGGGCGACCTCGTCACCATCCCTAAGGGCTCGAAGTTCACCTACGAGGGCGACGGGCTGAGGATGCTGCTGACCTCCACGCCGCCCTGGTGGCCCGCGCAGGAGCAGGTCTTCGACGTCGAATGACGGTCACGGCCCGGCGAGCCCGGCCAGGAGCGTGCCGAGCTTGTCCATGATCTCGTCTTCCGCCAGGCGCCTCATGGACCGCGTATGCGCGATCGGCGTTCCCGAGGGCACCAGCACGTGTGAGAAGCTCCGGCGGACCGGCCCCCTGACCACGATGGTGGCGGTCATCGGCGCACCCTCCGGCGCAGCCAGCACGCGGTGATAGGTGTCGCGGTGCATCCGGTAGAACGAGCCGGCGGGCACCTCCGCGTCCACGGCCACCTCCAGCGAGGCGTGGCCGGTCAGCTCGAACCCGTAGTCGCCCGGCACGCCGCCGGGCGGCATCGTGGAGTCGTAACGGTCGTAGGGCCCGCCGCCGGGCACGTTCTGGAGGAGCTGGAAACGCAGCGATCCGCACAGCACGAGCGAGCTGAAGTCCCAGGCGTGGTTGTGAATGGTCTCGTCCGAGACGATCCCGGTCCACCAGAGATGCACGCGGACTTCCATGCCTCCGGACTCGCAGTAAAGCGATATGCGATCGAACCCGTTCGGATGCGCGTACGAGCGCCGGGCCACCGATTTCCGCTGCTCCGGATCGCAGGCCAGTCCCCCCAGGGCCATCCGCAGCAAATTGCGGGCCGTCGCGGGAGACAGAACACCCGCCCCGGCGGGGAAGACTTTCGTGCCGAGAGTACTCGTGAGGCGATTGAACGCATTACCGTCCACCGAACCCTCTTCAAGTAAGCAAGTCCCCTTATGTCGAGATTACGGCCGATCTCCGAACAAGAAAAGAGGGGAACGGTTTCACGTGGGCAGTTTGCGAAACGTCGTGAAACCGTCCCCTCTCTTCTGACTTATCCCTTGCCCCCCGGCAGGGTCAGGCCGATGATCAGGGGATCGTGGTCGGAGGAGCGGTACGCGTCCGGCTGGTAGAGGCCGGGCGGGTTGTACTCCATGTTGTAGTCGCGGATGCGCGGCTCATCGGAGTTGATGTGCCAGATGGTCGCGCTCGTCACCCGCTTGAGCAGCTGCCGGCCGACCAGGGCGTGGTCGAGCTCGCCGGCGAGCCCGTCGAACAGGTAGCTGTAGCGCAGCGGTGCGGGCACGAACCGCTTGGTCACGCTGGTCAGGCCGCCCGCCTCGAGGGTGTCGATCGGGTCCTCCTCGCCGTAGGCGTTGAGGTCGCCGAGCACGATCGGGTTCGGCAGGTCCTGGTCCTCGACGATGCCCAGCAGGGCCTGGGCCTGCTTGACGCGGGTGGCGTTCCAGCAGCTCTGGCCGTCGCCCTGGTCGGCGTCGGGTCCGCCGGACGGGCAGGTGCCCTTGGACTTGAGGTGGTTGACCAGCATGGTGAACGGCTGGCCGCCGCCCTTGCGGTGGAAGGTCTGGATCAGCGGCGGGCGGCTGAACACCGGGTCCTGCGACGCCTTCGGCTCGCCGACCGGGGTGAGCTTGCCGGGCTTGTAGATCAGCGCGACCTGGATGGCGTCGGTGCCGGGGTACGGGTGCGTGAGCGCGGCGTACGTACCGGCTCCGACCTCGGCGTTGAGCGCGTCCACCAGCGTCTGGAGCGCGGTCTGGCCGTTGTTCTCGACCTCCATGAGCGCGACCGCGTCGGCGTCGAGCCCCTTGAGCGCGGCCACCAGCTTGGCGAGCTGGCGCCGCTGCTCCTCGGCGTTGGTGGCGCCGCGCGAGCCGAGCGTGGTGAACCAGTTGAGGGTGTTGAGCGAGGCCACCTTGACGTTGCCGATCACCGGGAACGGCTTGGGCAGGCGCGGGTTGGCGTTCTTGTAGTCGATCGGCTGGGTGGGCTGGAGCCGGTACGTCCCGAAGCCGTACCCGAGCACGCCCGTGACCCCGGACGCGACATCTCCGGTGCGCACGACGGGCGGCAGGGCCGCCGGGTTCTCCCGGGTCGAGCCGTCGTCGATCAGCAGCGAGCGGCGCTTGTTCAGGGCGGGGTCCACGCCCGGCCGGTCGGTCGGCTGGAAGAGCCGCCCCTGGGAGGAGAGCGTGACCTCGCCGTAGCGGCCCAGGTTGTAGTGCTCGCTGACGGTCAGCGGCTGCGGGAACGTGAGCAGCATGTTCTCGACCGGCTCCAGGCCGCCGGAGGGCAGCTTGTACGGCTGCGCCGCCACGCTCCCCGTGCCGCACACGTCCACGGCGGTGACCGGCGACAACTCGGTCCAGCCGTTGTACTCGGTCGCCCGGCCGGTGACCAGGACCCGGTCGCCGACCTTGACGTTCTTGACGGACTCCCTGGCGTACGCGAACAGCCCCTCGGAGGTCGCGGGGTCGGCGTCGGGCCGCGGATCCTGCAGGAAGAAGCCGCTGAGCTGGTCGGTCCGCTGGAAGTCGCCGGTGACGACGCCCTCGACCCGTACGGTCTGGCCGGACAGCGGGGTGGCCGCACCGCTGCCCTGCACCTGGGCGATGCGATGGGACGCCGGGGTGTCGCAGGGAGCTGCCGGGTCCGCCGCCGCAGGTGAGGCCGATAGGGCCACCACAACCAGGGCAGCCAGGGATGCTCGGGATAAAGCGCGCATGTCCGGCACTTTACGGGTTATATGGGCAGCATATTTCCACATAAAAGTGGATAGAACATTAAAACATCGAACCTTGACACCGGCATCGCGCGGGTATGACCAGTGCATGGACTGGGTCACCTGCGCGTATTCGGCTGCCTGCACCGGAATCGCTAGCCGGCCGACGGGCTTCTGCCTCGCACACCTCACTCCCGACCAGCTCTCCGAGGCCCTTGACGAGATGGACCCCAGCCGCCTGCTCGACCTGCGCGGCACGACCGTCAACAACGAGCTATTGTCCAGAGTCGTCGAAGCCACCGGGGGCAGGCCGGGCAGGGCCCGGCTCGATCGGGTCAGGTTCACCGGCGACGTGCGGCTCGCGGGCATGACGTTCGCGGGCGACGTGTCGCTCGACGGGGCCAGGTTCGAGCGGCTGGCCTCGTTCTTCGGCGCCCGCTTCGAGGGAAACGTGTCGCTGGCCGGCGCCAGGTTCACCCGTGAGCTGTCCTTCCACGGCGTCACCGTGCGCGGGCACGTCTCGCTCGACCAGGCCGTGATGTCCCGCGACGCGCTGTTCAGCCAGGCCGTCTTCGGTCACGGGCTGTCGTGCGAGCGGGCCAGGTTCGACGGGTACGCCACCTTCGACGGCGCCAGGCTGGGCGACGGGGCCACCTTCAGGGGGACGCGCTTCGGCCGTACCGTGTCCTTCCGCAAGGTCAGCGGGCACGCCGGGTTCGAGGGCGCGCACTTCGCCGCCGACGCGTACCTCTCGGCCACCGGCCGGCTGTCGGCGGCCAGGGCGCGCGCCGACGGGCTCCTGGACGTGGCGGTGGCGCGCTGCGGCGTGGATCTGCGCGGCGTCGAGGTGGCCGGCTCGACGACGCTGCGGCTGACCGACTCGCAGGCCGACCTCGAGGGCGCGATGCTGCGCGGCCCCGCCACGGTGACCGGCCGGGGCAGGTCCATGCTGACGTCGCTGCGGCTGGTGGAGGCGGGCAGTCTGGAGCTGTTCGGGCTGGACCTGTCGGTGTGCAGGTTCGCCGGCCTGGCCCATCCCTCGGGGGTGCGGGTCAAGGACTGCACGTTCGCGCTCACGCCGCGCGGCGTGCGGCTGAGCCTGCGCTGGCCGATGCTGCGCTGGTTCTCCCGCCGCCGGGCGCTGGCCGACGAGCACACCATGCGCGGCTGGGCGGCGCAGGGCGAGCCCGGCGCCACGCCCGACGGGCTGGCCGCGCTCTACGCCGGGCTGCGGCCCAGCGACCGCGCCACCTCGGCCGACTTCGCGTTCGCGGCCATGGAGATGCGCCGCCATGCCGGCCACCGCTGGTGGCTGTCGGTCTCCTGGCTCTTGTGCGGGTACGGCCTGCGCATGGGGCGGGCGGCGGGCTGGTTCGCGGTGCTGCTGGCGGTCACCGCGGCCGCCGTGCTGTGGACCTCCGCCTCGCACGCCGACCACCAGGCCGAGCTGCCCTACCCGGGCTTACATCCCTAGAGCTCGGCCACGATCGCGCCGAAGTGGCGCGAGCGCCAGCCGATCCTGTCGAAGCCCACCTGAGGCTTGGGCTCCGTGGTGAACGTGAACCGGTGCCCCACCTGCGGCTTGAAGTCGTTAGGCATGAGCCAGCGGGCGACCAGCTCGGGCTCGGTGAGCGCCCGCCACACCTTTTCCGGGCGATGAACTGGTCGAGCGTCTGCGATTCTCCGTGTTTACCTGAGCATTTCCGGTAAATCGGATGGGCGTGGCCGTGGCCGGCCGTCCCCGTATGCTCCGAGGGCGAGTACGGGGGTGGCTGCGACGCGGTGGAAGCCGGTCCGGTGGTGAGAATCGCGTGCAAGCCCTGTACGGCCCGCCGGTGGGTGGGTCGCCTGGGGTGCTTGGCCCGCCGGACGCTGTCCGTTCCCCGGGGGGAATGGGGCGGGCACCGTGCGCCGGTCGGGCACACGGCTGGAGGTCGTCGCATTGTCTGACTGGTTGTTCGCCGTGTTGTTGACCGGGTTGTTCGTGGTGCGGGGCGGTCGTTTCGGGGTGGGGCGGTTCTTGGATCTGTCTCGCGCCTCTGGTCGGGGGTGCAGGTCGGTTCCGGTGCGGCGGGCGCGCCGGGCCGCCCTGGTGGGCTTGCGCGTGCGGCGGACGCGAGCCACGTTGCCCTCCACGACCTTGCCGATGGTGCGGGCACCGGTGGCGCGGTGGGTGCGGGTGGCGTTCTGGCCGAGCAGACCGCGCGCGACAATCCGCTCGGCCGCGGCCCAGTCCCGATCACACGACAGGCCACAGGCCGGGCAGTAGGCCCACGCCCAGCCCCGCTCGGAGAGCCGATCCGGGGCCGGGCAATGCTGCAGGAGCGAGGTGCCGCTCCCGCAGCGGGGACAATACTTGGAGGTGCCGCGGGCTGGGACGGTGACCACGGCGATGGTGTGCTTGGCCGCCAGGTGCCGGATCGCCTCGACGATCTGCCCACGCACCTGCCCCGACAGACGCGCGTTCGCCCGTCCACGGCGTCCACGCGCTTCCAAGGTGGCCAAGTCCTCCATATAGATCACCGTCGCCCCGGCCGCAATCGCTTGGTCGACCACCCAGCGGGCTGCCGACCAGGCCAGCGCACGGTTCAAGTTGCGGATGCGCGCGCACAGGCGCTCGTGTTCGGCCCCGATCACCTGGCAGGCCGCGGCCAGCTGGGCGTAGCGGGGGTCGGCGGGGGTGATACCGGCCAGGAGCTTGTCTTGACGCTGATGTTTGGCTGCCAGGTGCTCCCGCTCGGCCCGCAGCCGGTGCAGCTTGGCCGAGATGCCGGTGGCGTCGTAGGTGAGCGGCCGCCCATCCGAGATCACCTGGCCGCTGCCGGTCAAGCGCCCGGCCACGCCGGTGAGCAGCGAGTTGAGGCCCCAGTCGAACCCCACCGCGGTCGCATGTCCGATGGCGGGCGCGAAGCTGATCGGGGTCTGGAACGGCAGATCGACGCGCACCCGACCGTTCTTCACCCGCAGGGTGGGGGTGCACAATGTCGCCTCTGGCGGGACGGTCGGCGGCAAAGCCACATCCAGCACGTGCCAGGCCCACTCCCGGCCGGAGACGGGAGTCTCCACCAGCGGCAGCCGCACCCGCAACCGGCCGCTGTGGTCGCCGGTGCGCTCCAGGGTGACCAGTTGCCGGTCCGCGGCGGCCAGCACGATCTGCGCCGCGACGGTCGGCGGCTGCTCCAGATCGGTCAGATCGGCAGGCAACGCGCCATGCTCGTCGAGGTACGCGCGGATCTGCCGAGTCCGGTTGCGGATCTCTGCCACGGTTACCCCGTCCGGCAGCACAGCGCGCAGCGCCTGCCACTCGGCATCGGTGCGGGCCCGCGGGTTATCAGGCCAACTCGCCACGATCGCCGCCACCAAGGCGCGGCGGTGCAGCGCCAGCCGCAAGGCGCGGGCGGCCTGCTCCTGCGCACACCGCACCACCCGATCACAGACATGCACGCCCGAGCGGGGGACCGTGCCCCAGCCCAGCCGACGCACAGCCATCCAGCCCTTCGCCGGCAACGCCCGCCCGTCCAGCCCCACCCCGCAGGCCAGCGCATCCAGATCCGCCGCATTCCACCGGGAGGCGACCAGACGGGCGCTCAGATCTTGCGCCAGGCCGGCCAGCCAGGCGACCCGCTGCGCCAGCAGCGGCTGACGGACGACCTGACCGCTCTGCTCCACCACCGCTCCATGGGCGGTACAGGTCGCGGTCGCGGTGAGCTTACTCATCGACCGCCTCCAGCACCGTGCGGGCACGACGGCAGGCCGCCGAGCGGCACTCGTACCGGAAGGCGCACCACGCGGCCGGCACACCCGGGCCACAGGCGAACCGGCACGCTCTGCATGACCTACACCCCCGCCCACCTCAAACTTTCACAGTAAGTGACCGTAAGACTACCAGCGCTTGCCCCTGTCGGGTAGAACATGTGAACGAACCTTGGGCATTCACGATCCTCACGCCACACGGCCGACTCTTCGCCGGATAGATGCGGCGATCAAGCATGGTAAAAGGAGAGCCGACACGATCCGGTACCAGCGCAAACCCGGGCACGTAAGCATTTGACCGATATCCCCGCCGCATCGGCTTGACCGGCCGTCCCGGAGGCGCGTGCATCGGCGCCCCTCGGCCGATCCCCACCGCAATGACCGCACCGCCCGCGACGACAGGTCCGTGTCGGGTACATATCCAGACCCATGGCAACCGCCGCCAACCTCAACAGCGCCCTGGAGAGGCCAAAACGAGCCTTAGGTTCCCATTGCGAAAAGGGGAGCACCGTTCACAACCCTGATCGCGCGCAGGTCTTCAGCCGTCTTGTCGTGGGGCATGGTCGTCGTCTTCCATCTCGTCGAGCAGGGTCGTGAGGTTGGCGAGCTTCTCCCGCCAGAACCGTTCGTACGGGCTGAGCCAGTCGCGGATCTCCATGAGCGGCGCCGCCTCCAGCCGGTAGTGCCGTTCCCGCCCCTTGCGGGTCTCGGCGACCAGCCCCGCGTCCCTGAGCACCTTGAGATGCTCCGACACGCTGGGCCTGCTCATGTCGAACCGCTCGGCCAGCCGGCCGGCGGGCTGGGCGCCCTCGTCGAGCAGCAGGCGCAGCAGCTCTCGCCTGGCCGGGCTGGCCAGCGCGGTGAACACGTGGTCGGCGGTCATCCCTGGCTGACCACGAACCCGTTGCCGAACGGGTCGTGGAACAGCAGCTGCCGGCCCCACGGCTCGTCGCTCGGCCCTTCGAAGGCGATCTCGTGCTCGCGCAGCCGCGCGGCGAGCGCGTCGAGGTCGGGCGCGGCCACCACCAGGCCGCCGACCGGCGCCATGTCAGGGAACCAGGAGGCCAGCAGCAACGTGGTCTCGGCCCCCTTGGGGGCGACGGTGAGCCAGCGGCCCATCGGGAAGGGATTGTCGGTGCGTACCTCGAAGTCGAGCACGCCGGTGTAGAAGGCCAGCGCCCGCTCCTGGTCGGCGACGGGCACGGTGACGGTGAGGATCTGGGATATCGGCATGCCGAACACTATACGTAGGATTTTTCCTACGCATCAACCCGACCCTGGAATATATCGGGGAATTCCCCGATGGGACCCCGAGATCGATCTCCGTAAACTGGGTCCCATGCGTATCGACGACTACGTGGCCGAGCTCGACCGTGCCCTGGCCGGGCCCTACGGGCCGAAGCGCGACCTGGTCGTCGAGGCGCGCGACAGCCTGGCCGACACCGCCGACGCGCTGGAGGCCGAGGGGCTGGACCGGGCGGAGGCGGAGCGGGCCGCGGTGGCGGAGTTCGGAGAGATCGCCGAGGTCGCCCCCGGCTACCAGTCCGAGCTGACCGCTGTGGCGGGGCGCCGCCTGGGCTTCCTGCTCTTCATCAGCGTGCCGATCACCACCCTGATGTGGTCGGTGATGTGGCGCGTCTATCCCGGCGACGCGGACGCCTGGCAGCACGCGCCCGTCTGGTACGCGGCGGTCTCGCGGCTGCTCGACATCCTCCAGCTCTGCATCGGTCTGTACGGCGGGCTCGCGCTGTTCGCGCTGAGCCGGGGGGCCCGGTGGATCCGCCGGCCCCGGCTGGTGACCAGGTCGCTGGGCCTGCTCGTGTGGATCATGCTGCCGGTCACCGGGGCGTTGAGCTTGGCGCTGACCTTGGGTGCGACGGGAGGCAGCCATCTGGACGCCCTGCCCACCCTCCTCGCCAACGTGGTGACGTCCACCTTCTGGGGCCTGCAGGTCTACGGCGCCACCCGCTGCCTGCGCGTCAGCCGTTCGCGGCTCGCGCGGCGCTGACCTCGGCGGCTTCGGCGCGCAGCACGCCGCCGATCACGGTGGCGAACTCGCGCCATGCCGAGCGCTCCCCTTCGAGGTGCTTCCTGCCCGAGTCGGTCAGCCGGTAGGTGCGGCGCTTGCGCCCGCCCACCGTCGCCCACTCGCTGGACAGGTAGCCGATGCGCTCCAGCCTGCGCAGGGCCGGATAGACGGTGCCGGTGGGCACGTTCAGCGCGCCTCCGCTGCGCTCCAGCAGCGCCTCGATGATGGCGTAGCCGTGCAGCGGCTCCCGCTCCAGCACGGAGAGCAGGAGCGCGTCCATGTGCCCGCGCAACGCGTCCGGATTCATGACTTCGATCCTAGAACCCGCACCGCGGAAGGGGCCCGCCCCTCCCGGAGGTGCCCGGCCCAAGTGCGGAGGTGTGCGCTCATGTAGCCAGTCTACATGTAGGCTGGCTATATGTAGATAGGCATAACAACCCCACGGAGTCGTGATGGATGTACTCGAACTGGCACGCGCGCAGTTCGCGGTGACAGGCAGCCTGCACTTCCTGTTCGTCGTGCTCACGCTGGGCCTGGCGCCGCTGGTGGCGATCATGAACACGCGCTGGGCGATCTCCCGCAAGCCCGTGCACGAGGCGATGACCCGCTTCTGGGGGCAGGTCTACGTCGTCAACTACGCGCTGGGCATCGTGACCGGGCTGGTGATGGAGTTCCAGTTCGGCCTGTCGTGGAGCGGCCTGTCCCACTATGCGGGCGACGTGTTCGGCGCGCCGCTGGCCATGGAGACGCTGGTGGCCTTCTTCCTGGAGTCCACCTTCCTGGGCCTGTGGATCTTCGGCTGGGGGCGGCTGCCCAGGTGGCTGCACCTGACGTGCATCTGGCTCGTGACGCTGACGGCGTACGCGAGCGCGTTCTACATCATGGTCGCCAACTCCTTCCTGCAGAACCCGGTCGGCTCCGTCGCCCGCGGCGGCCGCCTGGAGCTGGTGGACTTCGGCGCCCTGCTCACGAACAAGGCGCTGGTCTTCTCCTTCCCGCACGTCATCGGGGCGGGCCTGTTCACGGGGGCCATGGTGCTGGTGGGCGCGAGCGCGTACCAGCTGAGGCGCCGCACCGAGCACGTGGAGTTCTTCACCAGGTCGCTGCGGACCGGCGTGGTCGCCGCGGCCATCGGGATCTTCCTCACGATCGGGTTCGGGTACGCGCAGTTCGCCGGGGTCCAGGAGGGGAAGTGGGACGGCAACCTGGGCGCGTTGCTCCCGCTCGGGATCATGATCGAGTTCGGGCAGCTGCTCGCGCTGGTCGTGCTGTTCGTGATGCTCCCGATGGTCGGCGTGCTGCACCGGTGGCGGTGGACGCATCCGCTGCTCATGCTGATGACGCCGCTGCCCTTCATCCTCGCCATCCTGGGCTGGATGGCGCGGGAGATCGGCCGGCAGCCGTGGATGATCTGGGGGAAGCTCACCGTGGCCGACGCCATGTCGCCCGGGCTGACCTCGGGCATGATCACGGGCTCCTTCGCCGGGTTCGCCGGCGTGCTGGGACTCCTGGCGGTCGTCGACTACGTGCTCATCGCCAAGATCATCCGGCGCGGGCCCCGCGACGTCGCCCTGGGCGCCGTTCCCGCCGGTGAGTCCCGTTCCCCCGCGCTGAGCCACTGAGGAGTGCTGACATGGAAGTGATCTGGTTTGTCCTCTTCGCGATCCTGCTGGCCGGATATTTCGCACTCGAGGGGTTCGACCTGGGGGTGGGGCTGCTGCTGCCGCTGCTGGGCAGGACACGCGAGGGCCGCGACCGCATGGTGGCCGCGATCGCGCCGTACGTGCTGGCCAACGAGGTGTGGCTGGTGGCGGTCGCCGGCACGCTGTTCGGGGTCTATCCGCTGCTCGAGGGCGAGGTGCTGTTCGAGCTGTACCCGCTGGTGGTGGCCATGCTGCTGAGCTGGGTCGTACGGGACGCGGGGCTGTGGTTCAGACGCCGGCTGGACGGGTTCAGGTGGCAGGGGTTCTGGGACGCGATGATCGCGTTCGGGTCTCTCGGGCTGTCGTTCGGCTGGGGCATGGCGATCTACGCGGCGGCCACGGGGTTCGAGGCGCCGGCCGTGCACCCGGTGGGGGTGATGCTGGGGGCGGTCGTGACGCTGCTGTTCGCCTTCCACGGGTGGATGTTCCTGGCGTGGCGGGCGCCCGGCGCCTTCGGTGCGTCCAGGTCGGGGCGCGCCCTGGCGGTGTCTGCGTTCGTGGCGGCGCTGCCGGCGCTGGGGTTGCTCGTCGGCGCGATGCCGTACCTGCTGGACCACAGCGCGCCCCCGGCTACGTTGAATGTGCTCAGTGTCATGGCGCTGCCGTGCGCGCCCATCATGCTGGGCGCGCAAATATGGGTATGGCGCACTTTCCGCCCAGGGAAGGACGCATTCCGGCTCCCGTCGTTCTTCTGAGGGCAAGTGCATAAGGATCTCCTCCGGCTCATGCGGGCCGAGCGGTCGGTTCGCCGCCATCTGGCCGTGACCATGGTCGCGGCGGTGCTCGCGGGGCTGCTCGTACTGGTGCAGGCCGAGCTGCTGGCCGGGGTGCTGTCCGGCAGGTTCACCGCCGCCGCCCTGGCCGGGCTGGCGGCGGTGGTGGGCGTGCGGGCGCTGCTCGCCTGGACGCAGGGCGTCTTCGCGGGGCGCACCGCGACCGGCGTCAAGTCGGCGCTGCGCCACCGGCTGCTGGGCCGCCTGCGGGATCTCGGGCCCGGGCGGCTCACCGCCCACCGCTCCGGCGAGCTGGTCACGCTCGCCGGGCGCGGCCTGGACGGGCTCGACGCGTACCTCACGGGCTACCTGCCGTCGATCGCGGTGGCCGGGGTGGTGCCGCTCGCGGTGCTGGTCCGGCTGTTCGCCGCCGACCTGGGCAGCGCGGTCATCGTCCTGGTCACGCTGCCCCTGATCCCGATCTTCGGCGCGCTGGTGGGCATGACCACCAAGGCCGTCACCGAGCGCCAGTTCCTGGCCCTGTCGCGGCTCGGCGGCCACTTCCTGGACGTGGTGCGCGGGCTGCCCACGCTGCGGGCGTTCGGGCGTGCCCGGTACCAGGCGGGCGTCATCCAGCAGGTCGCGGACGCGCACCGGAGCGCGACCATGCGGACCTTGCGGGTGGCGTTCCTGTCGTCGCTGGTGCTGGAGCTGTGCGCGTCGCTGTCGCTGGCGCTGGTGGCGGTGCCGATCGGGCTGCGGCTGCTCGGGGGGTCGCTGGATCTGACGACGGCGCTGCTGGTGCTGCTGCTGGCGCCGGAGGCGTACCTGCCGCTGCGGGCGATGGGGACGCGCTTCCACGCCTCGATGGAGGGCGTGGCCGCCGCCGACGCGGCCTTCGCCGTGCTCGACGAGTCCGGCTCCGATCCGGCCGAACCGGTACGGCGGCCCGCCCCGGCGCCGTCGGCCGGGGCGCTCCCGGCCGGGGCCCCGGAGATCCGCTTGGAGAACGTGACCGTCCGCTACCCCGGCCGGGACGGCGCCGCGCTGGAGGACGTCTCCCTCACCATCGGCCCGCGCGAACGGGTGGCGCTGGTCGGCGAGAGCGGCGGAGGCAAGAGCACCCTGCTCCACCTCATCCTCGGCTTCATCCACCCGTCGCAGGGCCGGGTCCTCATCGACGGGACGGACCTGCGCGAGCTGGATCTCGGGAGCTGGCGCGCGCGGCTGGCGTTCGTGGCGCAGCGGCCGCACCTGTTCGCCACCTCGGTGGCCGGCAACATCCGGCTCGGGGCTCCCTCGGCCACCCTGGACGAGGTCCGCAGGGCGGCCGCCGCCGCGCACGCCGACTTCGTGGACGGGCTGCCGCAGGGGTTCGACACGGTGGTGGGCGAGCGCGGGACCAACTTCTCGGCAGGTCAGCGGCAGCGGATCGCCCTCGCGCGGGCCTTCTGCCGGCCGAACGCCTCGGTGCTGCTGCTCGACGAGCCCACGGCCCGCCTGGACGGCCGCAGCGAGGCGGCCGTGGTGGCGGCCACCTCGGACCTGGCCCAGGACCGCACGGCCGTCATCGTCGCCCACCGGCCCGCCATGATCGAGCTCGCCGACCGCGTCATCCGCATCCACGAGGGCCGTGTCGTCTCCGACACCGCCCGGCAGGGCGATGCCCCGGATGGTGCGGCGGCAGCGGAAGGCAGTGGTGTCACCGTGGGAGGTGCGTCGGGGTCAGCCCCGCGCCGGCAACAGTCACATGATCAGGTGGCAGTGGTGCGGCCTGGCGATGGGAGCGAGCAGTGAACCGGCGCATGGGAACGCGGCTGGTCTGGGCCGTGCTGTCCGGAGCGGCGGCCGACCTGGCCGGGCTCGGGCTCATCGCCGCCGCCGCATGGTTGATCACCAGGGCGGCGCAGCAGCCGCCCCTGGCCGCCCTGAGCGTGGCGATCGTGGCGACCAGGGCGTTCGCCACCAGCAAGGGCGTCTTCCGCTACGCCGAACGCCTCACCGGCCACGACGTCGCGCTCCGCGCCCAGGCAGGCACCCGGGAACGCCTTTTCCAGGCGCTCATCCCGCCCCAGCAGCCGCGGCACGGCGGCGCCGATCTGCTCAGCCGCATGGTCGACGACACCGAGGCCGTACAGGACCTCCTCGTACGCTGCCTGCTCCCCGCCGCCGCGGCCGCGGCGGCGGGGCTGGCGGCCGTGGCCCTCGGGCGGTCCGTCCTGCCGGTGACGGCACTGGTGCTGGTGGCCGGGCTCGTGCTGGCCGGGGTGGTGCTGCCCGCCGGCACGGCCGCCGCCGCCCGCCGCTGGTCGGCCAGGATCGCACCCGCCAGGGCGGCCCTGGCGGGCCGGGTGGCGGACCTGGTGCACGGCTCCGCCGACCTGGCCGCCTACGGCGCCGACGACGACGCGCTGGCCAAGGCGCTGTCCGCCGACGAGTCCCTGGCCGCGCTGGAACGCCGCCAGGCCCGTGTCCACGCCGCCGCCCTGGCCGGGGGCACGCTGGTGCAGGGGCTGACGGTGGCGGCCGTCGTGCTGCTCGCCCAGGGCGCGGGCGCCGGCTCGGTCGCCACGGCCGTGCTCGCGCTGACCGCCCTGGTGTCGTTCGAGCCGGTGCTGCCGCTGGCCGCGGCGGGCGAGCGCCTGGCCGGGATCACGGCCGCGCTCCGGCGTCTCCGCGACGTCCGCTCCGCCACCCCGGCCGTCACGGAACCCGCGGCTGATGGTCGCGCGCCCGCGCCGCTGCCCGCGTCCCCGCTGACCATCGAGAGCGGCGACCTGGTGCGCCGCCACCCCGCCGCCGCCGCGCCGGACGGACCCCCGCCCCGCGGCCACGCTGCGCTGGACGGGGTGTCGTTGACGCTCACCCCCGGCAAGCGGGTCGCGATCGTCGGGCCCAGCGGGGCGGGGAAGAGCACGTTGCTGGCCGCCCTGATGCGGCTGGTCGAGCCCGAGTCCGGCCACATCCGCGTCAACGGCTTCGACGTACGCGACCTCGCCGGCGACGACGTGCGGACCCTCATGACCGGGCTCACCCAGGATCCGTACATCTTCCGCACCACCCTGCGCGACAACCTCCGCCTCGCGGGCCCCGAGGCCGACGACGAGACGCTCGAGCGGGCCGTACGGGATGCCCGGCTCGACGGGTGGGTCGAGCGGACCGGGTGGGACGCGGAGCTGGGCGAGGACGGCAGGACCGTGTCCGGCGGGCAGTTGCAGCGGCTGGCCCTGGCCAGGGCGTTGCTGTACGACCCGCCCGTGCTGCTGCTCGACGAGCCCGCAGAGGCGCTCGACGAGGAGACGGCCGACCGGCTGATGAGCGACCTGCTCGACGTCACCAGGGACCGCACCACGCTCCTCGTCACGCACCGCCTCAGAGGGCTGGAGAACGTGGACGAGATCGTCGTGCTCGACGAGGGCCGGGTCGTCCAGAGAGGGCGTCATGACGAGCTCGTCGCCGTGCGCGGTTACTACCGCGACCTGTGGGAGTCCGAGGTCCTGACCAGGCGCTGAAACCTCTGCCGGAAGAGAGGGATTGAGTTGGCGCGGCAATCTGGTTTAAAGTACAAACCAGTTTGAGAGAATGAGGAGTTTACGATGGTGAGCGACGACGATCACGTGGCGAGTCCCGAGGAGATGCTGCGTGTCATCGAGGAGCAGAGCGTCGCCACCGCGAGGTGGCTGCACGGCGACCCGCTCCTGCTCTACGTCCCCTGGGGCGTCGCCTGGCTGCTCGGCTTCACCGCGTTCTTCCTGCACTACGGCCTCGACGGCCACCCGTACGCGCCGATCTCCCAGATGCAGGCGCTGGCAGTGCTGATGGGCGCGCAGATCGTGTCCGGGTCGATAGCCGCGTTCGGGATCGTGCGGATGAACAGAGGAGTCCGCGGCGACAACTCGGCCAGGGGCACGATGTACGGGTACGCGTGGTTTGCCGGGATGATGCTCGTAGTCGTCATCGCCACCAGGGTGAGCACCCTCCTGCCCCCCGACGAGAGCGGCCTCGTCTGGGGAGGCGCGTCGCTCCTGGTCGTCGCGGTCATGCACATGGCCGGGGGCGCGATCTGGCTCAACTGGCCGATGTTCTTCGTCGGCGTGTGGGTCGCGGGCGTCGACGCCGTGGGCGTGCTGCTCGGCGCCGGCTGGCACGCGCTGCTGACGGCCGTGCTGCTGGGCGGCGGCTTCATCGTCGCGGGCCTGTGGCTGAGGCGCTGCCGGTGACCGCGGACAAGGCGCCGCCCGAGCTTGACCCGGTGATCCACGCGCAGGCCAGGCTCCGGGTGGTCGCCGCGCTGAACATGCTCGGCGAGGGGAACGAGATGGCGTTCCCGGCGCTGAAGGACCTGCTGGCCATGACCGCGGGCAACCTGTCGGTGCACCTCAGCAAGCTGGAGGACGCCGGATACGTCCAGATCACCAAGACGCACAAGGGCCGCACCCCGGTCACGTTCGTGGCTCTCACCAAGCGTGGACGGCTGGCCTTCGAGGACTACACCAAGGCGATTCGCGCCTTGCTCGACAACGCAGGAGGAATGTCATGACGGTCCTCGCCAGGGCCATCGAGGTCACCCGCCGCTACGGCGACGTGCTCGCGCTCGACGGCGTCTCGCTCGACATCCGGGCGGGCGAGCTGGTCGGGCTGCTCGGCCCGAACGGCGCGGGCAAGTCCACCCTGATCAACCTGTTCGTGGGGCTGCGCCGCCCGACGTCCGGCACGGTCGAGCTGCTCGGCGGCTCGCCTCAGGACCCGGCCACGCGGCGCGGCATCGGCGTGACCCCGCAGGAGACAGGGCTGCCGGAGACGTTACGGGTCGGCGAGATCGTCGACTTCGTGTCCGCGCATTTCCCGAAAAAAGCGGAAAAAGGGGAGCTGCTCGCGCGCTTCGGCCTCGGCGACCTGGTCAAGCGGCAGGTCGGCGGCCTGTCCGGCGGGCAGAAGCGGCGGCTGGCCGTGGCGCTGGCGTTCGCGGGCGACCCGAAGCTGGTCTTCCTGGACGAGCCCACGACCGGCCTGGACGTCGAGGCCAGGCGCTCGCTGTGGGACGGCGTCAGGGCCTTCCACGAGGGCGGGGGCACCGTCCTGCTCACCAGCCACTACCTCGAGGAGATCGAGGCACTGGCCGAGCGGGTCGTGGTGGTGGGCCACGGCCGCGTGCTGGCCGACGACACCGTACGGGCCGTACGCGACATCGTGGGCGTGCGGCGCGTCTCACTCGCCGCCGCGGACCTGCCCGAGCTGCCCGGGGTGATCGGCGCCGAACGCGAGGACGGCCGGATCCACCTGATGACCGCCGATCCCGACCGGCTGGTCGTCGAGCTGGTGCGGAGCGGCACGCCGTTCTCCGGGCTCGAGATCCGGCCGACCACCCTGGAGGAGGCCTTCCTCGCCATCACCTCGAAGGAGTCCGCGCATGTCTAGCCTGATCCTTGCGCACACCCGCTACCTCATGCTGGAGCAGATCAGGGTGCCCATCAGCATCCTGGCCAGCGCGTTCTTCCCGGCCGTGTCGATGCTGGCGTTCGTGGTGCCGTTCGCGGGCGGCGATCCCGAGGCAGCCACGACGGCGACGGCGTCCCTGATGTTCTTCGGCGCGATGTCGGGCGCGCTGATCGGGCTCGCCATCAGCGTCGCCCAGGACCGCGAGCAGCCCTGGAACCCCTATCTGCGCACGCTCCCCGCGGGCCCGTTCCCCCGCTTCGCCGGGCGGATCCTCACCACGGTGGCCGTCATGCTGGTCTCGGTGGTCCCCGTGCTGCTGCTGGCGGCGTTCTTCACGGAGGCCACGATCACGCCGCCGCGGCTGCTGCTCGGGCTGGTCGCGCTGGTGGTGGGCGGGATCCCGTTCATGCTGCTGGGGCTGCTGGTCGGCTTCCTGCTGAGCTCGAAGGGCGCGATCGCGGTGTCGCAGATCCTGTTCTTCCCGCTGGCGGTGGTCGGCGGGCTGCTGCTGCCGCCCTCGGTGCTGCCCGGCTTCATCGAGGTCATCTCGCCGTACACGCCGGCCAGGGGCGCGGCGGAGCTGCTCTGGGCGATGACCGCGGGGCACAGCCCGGACCCGGTCGCCCTCGTCATGCTGGCCGTGTGGACCGTCGTCCTGGCGCTCGCGGCCGGCTGGGCCTACCGGCGCGACGAGGGGCGTCGCTTCTCCTGAGAAAATCTTCTCCCAAAAATGGGGGGTGTGCCGCCGAGTCCGCAGCGATCTCGACGGCACACCCGTCCGGGAGGGGGTCCTGTTATTTCTTCTCTTCGAGAGTCACGGCGACGTCGTGGGTCTTGCCGTCCCTCATATATGTGATCTTGACCTGTTGGCCCGGTTTAAAACCTCTGACCTGCCCAACTACAGTATCCCCCCCGTCAACCGCCTTGTCGCCGATCCTGGTGATCAGGTCTCCCTGCTGAAGTCCCGCCTTCGCCGCCGGGCTTCCGTCGGTGACCTGCCGGATGAGCGCGCCCGGCACGTCGCCCGTCGCGTCGGTGACGCTCACGCCGAGGAACGCGTGGCTGACCTTGCCGTTGCTGATGAGCTGCTCGGAGACCTGCTTGGCGGTGTTGACCGGGATGGCGAAGCCGACGCCGCCGCCCGCGGCGTCCGAGGCGATGGCGGTGTTGATGCCGATCAGCTCGCCCGCGGCGTTCACCAGCGCGCCGCCGGAGTTGCCGGGGTTGATGGAGGCGTCGGTCTGGATGGCGCCGCCGATCGTGGTGGTCCCGCTCCCCTGGCTCTGCTGCTCCTGGCCCCAGCCCGGCGGGATCTGCTGGCGCTGCTCGCCGCCGACGGTGAGCGTGCGGTCGAGGGCGCTGACGATGCCGGCGGTGACGGATCCGTCCAGGCCGAGCGGGCTTCCGATGGCCAGTACGGGGTCGCCGACCTTGACGATGTCGCTGTCGCCGAGCGTGGCCTTGGTCAGCCCCGACACGCCCTCGGCCCTGATGACGGCGAGGTCGGTGGCCGGGTCGGTGCCGACGACGGTGGCCTTGGCGGTCTTGCCGTCGTTGAACTTGACGGTCATCTGCCCGCCGCCACCCTGGCTGGCGCCCTCGACCACGTGGTTGTTGGTGAGGATGAGTCCGTCCTCCGACAGCACGACGCCGGAGCCCTCGCCGCTCTGCCCCTGGATCATCACGACGCTGGGCTGCACCTTGGCGGCCACCTGCGCGATGGTGAGCTGGTTGGAGGCCGACTTGAACACGGGGCTCGGCGTGGCGCTGCTGGCGAGCGGCTCGGGCTGGAACGCGTTGGCGACGACGGCCCCCACGACGCCGCCGCCGATGGCCGTGGCCGCCAGGGCGAGGCCGGCGATGGCCTTGCGCCCCATGGAGGAGAAGCCGGGCTTCCTCGGTGGCGGGGGCGGAGGAAGCGGCTGTCCAAGGATCTGTGTGTCTCTGCGGGGGAAGCCCCCGGGGGCCGGCGGGGTGCTGCCGAACTGGCTCCACCCGCCGGTGCCCTGCTCGTGAGGCTCATTGGCGTTCATCTGTCATCTCCCTCGAATCCCGATGACACAAGGGTCCCAAGACTCGCGTAAGAGCTGCTTAAGCCCGTCATTGGAGCTTTCTGAGAAGGCTGACCCCGGCTTTATCGATCCAGGTGGGGCTCGGAACGCGAGACGCGCGAAATTCCGAAGATTTTACCCGCGAACCGGCCAGTACTCGTCTCTGAGCAGGCGCTTGTAAAGCTTGCCCGTCGGATGGCGCGGCAGCGCCTCGCGGAAGTCCACCGATTTGGGGCACTTGTAGTGGGCCAGGCGCTCCCGGCAGTACGCGATCAGCTCCGCCTCCAGCTCAGGGCCGGTCTCCGCCATGGACACCGGCTCCACCACGGCCTTGACCTGCTCGCCCATCTCCTCGTCCGGCACCCCGAACACCGCGACGTCGGCCACCTTCGGGTGCACCGACAGCACGTTCTCGGCCTCCTGCGGATAGATGTTCACGCCACCAGAGATGATCATGTACGAGCGGCGGTCGGTGAGGTAGAGGAAGCCGTCGTCGTCCAGGCGGCCGATGTCGCCGAGCGTGGTCCAGCCCCTGCCCTGGGGGTCCTGTGCGGCGCGGGTCTTGTCCGGGTCGCCGTGGTACTCGAACCGGCCGCCGTTCTCGAAGTAGACCGTGCCGTCCACGCCCGGCGGCACGTCGTTGCCGTCCTCGTCGCAGATGTGCACGACGCCGAGCAGCGAACGGCCGACTGTGCCCTTGTGCTGGAGCCAGTCCTGGGAGTTGACGTAGAGGAAGCCGTTGCCCTCGGTGCCCGCGTAGTACTCGTGGATGATCGGGCCCCACCAGTCGATCATCTGGTCCTTGACGGGGACCGGGCAGGGGGCGGCGGCGTGGACGGCACACCGCAGCGAGGAGAGATCATACTTTGTCCGGATTTCATCCGGCAGCTTGAGCATCTTGATGAACATCGTCGGCACGAGCTGCGAGTGCGTCACCCCGTACCGCTCGACCAGCGCCAGGAACTGCTCGGGGTCGAAGCGCTCCATCACCACCACCGTGGCGCCGAGCCGCTGGAACGTCAGGCTGTAGCGCAGCGGCGCGGCGTGGTAGAGCGGCGCGGGTGAGAGGTAGACGCTGTCCGCCGACGGCGCGAACAGCGCCTGGACGAGGTGGAGCAACGTGCCCGGCTCGGTGAGCGGGCCGTGCGCGGAGGGGATCTTGACGCCCTTCGGCCGCCCCGTGGTACCCGACGAGTAGAGCATGTCCACGCCCATGCACTCGTCGTCGATCGGGGTGGCCGGGTGCTTGGCGACCGCCTCCTCGTACGGTTCGAAGCCCTCGGCCACGCCGTCCAGCATGAGCCGCACCTCGACGCCGGGCGTGGCGGCGGTGATCGAGCACGCGACGGCGGCCAGGTCGGCGCTGGAGACGAACGCCCGTGCGCCGCAGTTGTTCACTATGTAGGCCAGCTCGTCGGTCTGCAGCCGGGAGCTGATCGGCGTGTAGTACAGGCCCGAGCGCAGCGCGGCCCAGGCGACCGTCAGGTAGAGGGGGTGGTTGGGGAGCATGAAGGCGATGTGGTCGCCCGGGCGCAACCCGGCCGCGCGGAACAGGTGGGCCAGCCGGTTCGACTCCTCGTCAAGCTCGCGGTAAGTAATGACCCGTCCGGAGCCCGCCATGATCACAGCGGGCTTGTCTGGGGTGACTGCTGCGATGGCTCCCGGATACATGATCGAACACTATTCGGCCGACCGCCGCCGCGCCACCGGCACCCGTGCAGGGCCGTGCTGAAAAGGCGCCCGTGAACGCGCGAAGCCGCGACCTCCGCTGCGGGGTCGCGGCTTCGCGCGCGCTCAGGTCCGTGTCACTGCGCGGGGATGACCGAGCCCTCGTACTTCTGCTTGATGAAGTCCTTGACCTTCTGGTCCTGCAGGAGCTTGCCGAGGGTGACGATGTTGGCGTCCTGCTCGTGGCCGGCCTGGACGACCAGGCCGTTGACGTACGGGTTGCCCTCGGTCTTCTCCAGCACCAGCGCCTGCGAAGCGGGCTTGAGCCCGGCCTCGATGGCGTAGTTGCCGTTGATCACGGCGGCGTCCACGTCCTCGAGCGAGCGCGGGAGCTGAGCCGCCTCGAGCGGCTTGAACTGCAGCTTCTTCGGGTTGTCCACCACGTCGCGCTCGGTGGCGGCGGTGCCGACGCCGTCCTTGAGCTTGACCACGCCGTTGTCGGCGAGCAGCTTGAGCGCGCGGCCCAGGTTGGTGGCGTCGTTGGGGACGGCCACGGTGGCGCCACTGGCCAGCGCGGACACGGAGGTGATCTTCTTGGAGTAGAGGCCGAGCGGCTCCAGGTGGACCGGCGTGACAAAGCTCAGCTTGGTGCCCTTGGAGGCGTTGAAATCGTCCAGGTACGGCTTGTGCTGGAAGAAGTTCGCACTCAGCTGGCCCTCGTCGAGCTGCACGTTCGGCTGCACGTAGTCGGTGAACTCCACGACCTCAAGCTTCAGCCCGGCGGCCGGGGCCAGGTTCTGCTTGACGAAGTTGAGGATCTCCGCGTGCGGCACCGGGCTCGCGCCCACCTTCAGCACGGTGTCGGCAGACTCGGCCGCCTTCGTCGCCGACTGTGACGTGCCGCATGCGGCGAGCGACAAGACCAGCGCAACAGCACCCGCTATATAACGAAATTTCACGATTTTTCCTTACTTGTGGGATAGGCGCCGAGCGACCCAGTCGCCCAGGCTCTGCAGAAGTTGCACGATCACGAGGAGCAGGACGACGGTCACGATCATCAGCAGCGTCTCGAACCGCTGGTAGCCGTACCGGACGGCCAGGTCGCCCAGCCCGCCGCCGCCGAGCGTGCCGGCCATGGCGGAGTAGCCGATGAGCGCGACGACGGTCACGGTCAGCCCCGCGACCAGCCCGGGCAGCGCCTCGGGCAGCAGGACCTTGCGCACGATGGTGCTCCGGCTCGCGCCCATGGCCTGGGCCGCCTGCACTACGTCCGCGCCGACCTCTCTGAGCGCCGTCTCGACGAGCCGGGCGAAGAACGGCACCGCGCCGACGGTGAGCGGCACGACGAAGGCGGCAGTGCCGATGGTCGTGCCGACGACGAGCCTGGTGAAGGGGATGATCGCGATCATCAGCACGATGAACGGCAGCGACCGCCCGACGTTGACCACGAACCCGAGCGCCGACTTGAACGCGGGCAGTGGCCGCAACCCGCCCCGGTCGAACACCACGAGTGCAACGCCGAGCGGCAGCCCGAGCAGCGCGGTGAACAGCGTCGACCAGCCGACCATCTGCGCCGTCTCCAGCGTCGCCGGCCAGAGCAGCGGCAGCATCTCGTCCCAGGTCATGAGCCCTCCACCGCCACGATCAGGCCGGCGTCACGCAGGTAGGCCAGCGCCGCGGCCGAGTCGGCGCCGTCGAGCGCGACGCGCAGGCGGCCCACCGAGCCGCCGGCGAGGTCCTCGATCGAGCCGCCCAGGATGCTCAGATCCACGTCGAACTTCCTGACGACCTTCGACACCACCGGCTGCCTCGGGTCGCCGGTGAACGTCAGCGTCACCGAGCCGGCCGGTGCGGGCTCGGGCAGTGGGAAGATCTCCCTGGTCAAGCGGGATCCGGGCGTCCTGATGAGGTCCGCGATGGCGCCGGACTCCTCGATGCGGCCGTGCGCCATGATGGCGACCGAGTCGCAGACGCTCTTGACGACGTTCATCTCGTGGGTGATGAGCAGGATCGTCAGGCCCAGCTCGGTGTTGAGCCGTTTGAGCAGCGCGAGGATCGACTGGGTGGTGGCCGGGTCGAGGGCGGAGGTGGCCTCGTCCGACAGCAGCACGGCCGGGTTGCCCGCGAGTGCCCTGGCGATGCCGACCCGCTGCTTCTGGCCGCCGGAGAGCTGGTTGGGGCGGTCCTTGCCGCGGCCTTCCAGCCCGACCAGTTCCAGCAGCTCGGCGACCCGCCGGTCGCGCTCGGCCCTGGGCACGCCCATGATCTCCAGGGGGAAGGCGACGTTGCCGGCGACCGTGCGCGAGTTCAGCAGCGCGAAGTGCTGGTGGATCATGCCGATGCGCTGGCGGGCGCGGTTCAGCTCGGCGCTGCGCAGCGCGGTCAGGTCCTGCCCGGCGACGGTGACGGTGCCCGCGGTGGGGCGTTCGAGCAGGTTGACGCAGCGCAGGAGGGTGCTCTTGCCGGCGCCGCTCTGGCCGAGCACGCCGTAGATCTCGCCTTCGCGCACATGCAGGTCGACACCGTCCAGGGCGACGGTGTCCCCGTACTGTTTGCGCAGGCCTGAAGCCTGGATCACGGAATATCCCCACGACTGAGGGCGGCCCGATGGCGGGCCGCGGAAACGTACATCACCGGAAGAAAGGGGATGGTGTCAGTGGGTCCCGGGAGGGAACGGCAGGTGACTCAGCCTGCGCAGCACGAAGCCTGGTGCGATCATCAGGATGGCTTTCGAAGAGAACGGATGGGGGGACGCTTCAGTGGCTCAGCATTCGGCGCATGCAACACATGGCGTTCTCTTTCACGCCTGACCTAACAAGCGTTTCACTTCACACGATTCCCGATGTGCGGTGTGAACTGCCTCACTTCTCCGCGGCCGTGCGGCGGGACGCGTCTCGGAGGCGCGGGGAAACCGGGCTAGCGGTACGGGTCGCACAGAGGGGTGACGCGTTCGGCGAAGTCGGCCTTGATCCGCTCCATGCGCGGCCCCGGGGCGTAGAAGCGGCCCTTGGTCTCGCCGTACGGCCGCAGCCACCCCTTGGCGGCGAGATCGCGCAGGTCACGTGCGGCCTGCCCCTGGCTGAGGCCTTCGTCGGCCTGGTAGCGGCTCCTGCGCAGCCGCTTGTTCACGAACACCTCGTAGAGCGCGGAGACGGCACGGCTGTTGAGCCCGTCGGCGTCGACCTGTTCCTCCAGGAGCATCCAGATCTCTCCGGCTTGGGCGAGGCGCTGGCGGACGCGCTGGGCCTGCATGTGATGCGCCCTCAGGCAGAACCGCACCCAGTTGAGCGTCCCACCATGCGGCGCCCACGAACCCTGCTGAATCTCGCGGAGCGCGCGATAGTAGTCGATCGTGTTCTCGCCCACGCCGAGCCACTCCTCGATGGACGAGAACTCGGGCGTGAGAATCTGTTCCCTGCCGAGGACCAGCGTCTGCAGGGCGCGCGACATCCTGCCGTTCCCGTCACGCCACGGATGGATCGCGACGAGGTTGAAATGCGCCATCGCGCCGCGCACATAGCTCGGCGCGTCGAGATCTCCACCGTTCAGCCACTCGGTGAGCTCGTCCATCAGGCCAGGCACCCGGTCGGCATCCGGGCCCTCGTAGACGACCTCTCCAGTCGCGGAGTTGCGCACATAGATGCCGCCCGGCCGCACCACACCAGGGGTTTTGTCGCGATGATGGCCGATCATCATGAAGTTGAGCGAGTTGAGCAGTCCCACGTCGAACCGGAATGCCGGTGCGCGAGAAAGCATCTGGATGAAGGTCAGCGCCTGCTGGTAGCCCGCGATCTCCCGCGCCACCAGCGCCGATGTCTCCAGCGGCTCCTCCCCCGCCATGATGGACTCGATGTCCTCGACGCTGGCCCGGTAACCCTCGATCGAGTTCGAGCCCTGGATCGCCCGCGCCTGCAACTGCCTGCGCAGCTGCCCGTCCCACCGGTGCGTCTCGGCGAGCCGGTACTTCAGGTCGCGCCGCATCTCCTCGATCTCCTCGAGGACACCTTTGTCCACGGGCTCGAGCGCCGGGGTCTCGTACAGCATGCCCTCATAACAGCATGGGCGAATCATCCAGTCAAATGACTGAATGATTCGCCCATTTTGTCGCCATTAGGCGGCTACTGTAGCGGCCACCTGCGCCGGGGCGAGCGCGATGTCGAGGACCTCGCGCACGTCGCTCACCGCGTGGATGGTCAGCTCGTTGCGGACCTCCTCGGGCACGTCGTCCAGGTCCGGCTCGTTGCGGGCCGGGATGAGGACGGTGGTGATGCCCGCCCGGTGCGCCGCCAGGAGCTTCTGCTTGACGCCGCCGATCGGCAGGACCCGCCCGGTCAGCGAGATCTCACCGGTCATGGCCACGTCGGCGCGTACCAGACGGCCGGACAGGAGGGACGCCAGCGCGGTCGTCAGCGTCACACCGGCCGAGGGGCCGTCCTTGGGCACGGCGCCCGCCGGGAAGTGGACGTGCACCGAGCGGTCCTTCAGCGCGGTGACCGGCAGCTCCAGCTCCGCCCCGTGCGAGCGGAGGTAGGACAGCGCGATCCGGGCCGACTCCTTCATCACGTCGCCCAGCTGGCCGGTCAGCGTGAGGCCGGTCTCGCCGGTCTCCGGGTCGGCCAGGGACGCCTCGACGTACAGGACGTCGCCGCCGGCGCCGGTGACCGCCAGGCCCGTGGCCACGCCCGGCACGGAGGTGCGCTGGGTGGCCTCGGGCAGGGACGACTCCGGCACGAACCGCGGCCGTCCGAGGTAGCCCACGAGGTCGCCCTCGCCCACGGTGACGGGCAGCTCGTCCTTGGCCGCCACCTTGCGCAGGACCCTCGCGACCGCGCGCTCCAGCGACCGGACGCCCGCCTCGCGGGTGTACTCGGCGGCCAGCCTGCGCAGCGCGTCGTCCTCGACCGTGACCTCCTCGGCGGTCAGCCCGGCCAGCTCCCGCTGCCTGGGCAGCAGGTGGTCGCGGGCGATCGCGACCTTCTCGTCCTCGGTGTAGCCGTCGAGCGAGACGACCTCCATCCGGTCCAGCAGCGGCCCGGGGATGGCCTCCAGGACGTTGGCCGTGGCCAGGAACAACACGTCGGACAGGTCCAGCTCGACCTCGAGGTAGTGGTCGCGGAACGTGTGGTTCTGGGCCGGGTCGAGCACCTCCAGCAGGGCGGCCGTCGGGTCGCCGCGGTAGTCGGCCCCGACCTTGTCGACCTCGTCGAGCAGGACGACCGGGTTCATCGAGCCGGCCTCGCGGATGGCGCGGACGATGCGGCCGGGCAGCGCGCCGACGTAGGTGCGCCGGTGGCCGCGGATCTCGGCCTCGTCGCGTACGCCGCCGAGCGCGACCCGTACGAACTTGCGATCCATCGCGCGGGCCACCGACTCGCCCAGAGACGTCTTGCCGACCCCGGGAGGACCGGCGAGGGCGAGCACGGCGCCGCTGCGGCGGCCGCCCACCACGCCGAGGCCCTTGTCCTGGCGGCGCTTGCGCACGGCCAGGTGCTCGATGATGCGGTCCTTCACGTCGGACAGGCCCGTGTGGTCGGCGTCGAGCACGGCCCGCGCGCCGGTGATGTCGTAGTTGTCGTCGGTACGCGTGTTCCAGGGGATGTCGAGCACCGTGTCCAGCCAGGTGCGGATCCAGCCGGTCTCGGGGGACTGGTCGGAAGTCCGCTCCAGCTTGTCGACCTCCTTGAGCGCGGCCTCGCGCACCTTCTCCGGCAGGTCGGCGGCCTCGACGCGGGCGCGGTAGTCCTCTTCCTCGGTCTCGGTGTCGCCGTTGAGCTCCTTGAGCTCCTTGCGCACGGCGGCGAGCTGCTGGCGCAGCAGGAACTCGCGCTGCTGCTTCTCCATGCCCTCCTGGACGTCCTTGCGGATCGTCTCGGCGACGTCGAGCTCGGCGAGGTGCTCGCGGGACCACTCGATCAGCTTGGCCAGCCGGTCGGCGGGGTCGGCGGCCTCGAGCAGCTCGACCTTCTGCGCCGTGGTCAGCCAGGGGGTGTAGCCGGAGCTGTCGGCCAGCACCGAGGGGTCGTCGATCTGGTTGACCTGGTCGACCACCTGCCAGGCGCCGCGCTTCTGCAAGATCGTGGTGGCCAGGGCCTTGTACTCCTTGGCCAGCTCGTGGGCGCGCTCGCCAGCGGCGACGGTGTCGATCGTGTCGGCCTCCACCCACAACGCGGCGCCCGGGCCGGTCGTGCCGGTGCCCACGCGAACGCGGTTGACGCCCCGCACCACGGCGGCGGGCTCTCCGCCTGGCAGCCTCCCGACCTGCTCCACAACGGCCTGCACGCCGATCGCGCCGTAGCGGCCGTCGATCCGGGGAACGAGGAGGACCCGCGGCTTGTTGCCACCGGATGCACGAGCCGCGTCAATGGCAGCGCGCACCTCGGAGTCGGACAGGTCCAGGGGAACGACCATGCCCGGCAGGACGACCTCGTCGTCCAGCGGCAGGACCGGGAGGGTCAGACTCTCACTCATGCGAACTCCAAAGGGTTGAGTTATGCCGACTCAATTCATTGGAGCCCGGCATTGTTCCCTCTCTTGATGATGTTCGCTCACGGCGATCGTAATTTTGTAAGCCATACCTGAGGGTGACGCTCTGGATCAAACCGTGGTGTGACGCCATCCGGAGGCCGCGTCCGTAACCTTGACCACGTGATCTCCGTCCCCCAACCCCGTGCCCACGGCTTCGTCCATCAGCTCTCCGCCCGCCGCTATGGTCGTCCGGCCGCCCCGGGAGCGGCCGGCGCCACGACGCCCGGCGGCTCGCCCTACGGTGAGCCGGGCTCGGAGGCGGCGGGTGAGCACGATCGCGAGCCCATCCCCGAGGCGGCCCCTGACCCGTGCGACGGCGGGCGATGCCCGGGGGCAGCAGACGGGCACGATCGCGGCCGGGCCCGCAGGCCGCCGCCCCGGCCCAGGGCGAGCTCGGCGCCGCCACCCCACACGAAGGCCAACCCAGCCCACTGGCGGCACACACACGTGGCCACGGGACCAGCGCCGCAGACGGCCCGCGTGCGTGACCGCCGGAACCGGTGGGCGAGCGTCGCCGGGAACCCGGTGATGAGCGGCCCTCGGGCGAGGATGGCGACCAACCGCCCCCGGCGGGTCTGACCAGCGGCCGGCCTATCGCGAGCGCGGCGAGCGAGCGGCGGCCCCCAGCGGACTAAAGGGCGTGGGCGAGACGGGCGTGGGCCATTCTGAGGCCGTTCGGGCTCGCCCTCTTTCAGGATGACGCCGATCCGCCCTCGAGCGTGCTTGTAGACGTGCGCATGCCCGCTTATACAAACTAACCTCAAAAGACGACTATCCGGCTAGAGTTGTTGATCCCGCAGCACAATCCTGGAGCCCACATGGTCACCAAGTCGTTCCTGACCTCGGCGCCGAGCCTGAGAGGCCGCAGGGGCAAGATCTATATCCGCGTGTCAATGACACGAGGCCGCGATGAGCTCTACAGCCCTGAGATGCAGGAGCTCTCCGCACGCCAGAAGGCTGCTCAGGAGGGTGTCGAGGTCCTGGACGTGGTCTTCGACCTGGACCGGTCTGGCCGTGACTTCGCGAAGCGCAAGATTGCTCAGATGATCGAGGAGGTTCGCTCCGGCGAGTACGCGGTCGTTCTCCTCTGGAAGTGGTCCAGGTTCGGCCGGAATCTCCGTCACAGCCTCAACAACCTTCACGAGCTGGAGCAGGCCGGCGGAGTGGCCGTCTCAGCCACGGAGCCTGGTGACAGCGTCACGACGATGGGCCGGTTCAGCCGCAACCAGATGCTCAGCGTTGCCGAGCTCCAGTCGGACATGATCGGTGACGGCTGGCGTGACGTCCACAACTACCGGCTCAGTGTCGGCCTGCCGCACAACGGTGGCGAGAGGTTCGGCTACATCTATAAGGACAAGGAGTACTTTCCGGAGCCGATTCGCGGCGATGCCGTGGCCGAGGCGTTCGAGCGGTACGTGGACGGAGAGCCTATGCGCTCGATTGCTCTGGACATGGCCGAGGCCGGAATTCGGGCGTGGAACGGAGACATTCTCGACTCGAGACGATGGATGCAGATCTTGGACACTGGTTTCGCTGCCGGTCTGATCCGCAAGAAAAAGCCGGGCGCGCAGGGTAAGTCCATCGAGCATTGGGAGTGGTTCCCTGGAGCTCAAAAAGCACTCATCGAGCCGGACCTCTGGGGCGCGTACTTGGAGAAGCGCCGAGGCAGCAAGAAGAACAACTACAAGGCCAGGTACAGCCTCTCCGGCCTGCTCCTGTGCGCTCGCTGCATGAAATTCCGGATGACGGCCACGAAGACCAGCAAGGGTGAGCGGGCGTTCCGCTGCTCCGGCATCCTCACGAAGGAGTGCGCTGGCGTCACGGTGTATCTACGTACGGTTGAGCCTGCTGTCCTTGAGTGGGTCCTGAAGAAGGCAAAGGGCGACGAGAACATAGAGAAGAAGGCTCGGGCCGAGGCTGCCCGAGACAAGCAGGACAGCGAGATCTACGGGCTCCAGCGAAAGATCGAGGACATCGACAAGCGGTTGAGCCGTCTCTTGGACCTCTATGAGGACGGCGACCTGGATAAGAAGGAGTACCAGAAGAGGAAGGCCGAGCGTGAGACTGACCGCTCGAAGTATCAGCAACGGCTCACGGAGCTCGACGCTGGGAAGGTTACTCGGCCTCTTCCTCAGAAATTCTACAAGGACCTGGCGGATGCGTGGCCGAAACTTAGCGACGATCGGAAACGCCAGGCACTCAGGCAGGTAATTGAATACGTGATCGTTCGACCACGCTGGCACGACGCCGACGAGAGATTCACGGTGGTACCGAAATTCAGCTAGGCTGCGTCACGGAAGGTCGGCTCTCTGGAGGGTCCAGGAAGACGGCCTTATTCCGTTTTCGAACTCGGAGTCATAGCACCCTTCCCGTCATGCTTCTGCCAAGCCATTAGCCACAACCTCAAAGAATTACCGCCATGCCTCTTCTTCGGTGGTGGCGGGCTTATACGGTCTCGGCGCCCTCGGCATTGGGGCAGAACGTCCCGAGAATGCTAGTTACGGCCTAACTGTGAAATAACTCGGTTCTGTGGTAGGTCTCTGCACGGTCCTCGTCTCCGATCTGGTCCTATCCTCCAGTCCTGTCGTGAGGACCGTGGAGAGGGCCGAACGGTTCCAGTCCCGGGTGCCAGAAGACGGTGGCGGGCCGGCGGCTTGCCGAGCTGACCGAGCGGGAGACGGAGGTGCTGACGCTGGTCGCCCAGGCGCTGTCCAACCAGGAGATCGCGGAGAAGCTGTCCGTGGTGGAGCAGACGGTCAAGACGCATGTGGGGCGGGTGCTGATGAAGCTCGGGCTGCGCGACCGCGCCCAGGCAATCGTCTTCGCCTACGAGACCGGCCTGGTCCGCCCCGGCGAGTGACCCCCGGACCGGGCTGATCCGCCACCACCGAGCGTCTCCGTTCCCCTTCTGGAGCCCCCGCCGTACAGTCGGCTGATGGACCCGGTTGAGCTCTTTCATCAGGTGGCGCAGACCGTTCCCGCCTACCAGGCTTTTCTGGCGGAGCACCGGATCGACCCGCAGGACGTCACGACGCAGCAGGACCTCCTGCGCGTGCCGATGACGTCCAAGGACAACTACACCCGCCGCCACCCCCTCCCCGACCTGTGCAGGGGCGGCGTGATCGGGGACATCATCGCCGTGTCCTCCGGCTCGACCGGCGCCCCGTCCTTCTGGCCGCGTTCGGCGGACGACGAGCGGGTGATCGCGGCCCGTTTCGAGGAGGTCTTCAGGGACTCCTTCGGCGCCCGCGAGCGGCGCACCCTCGCCGTCGTCTGCTTCGCCCTCGGCACCTGGGTCGGCGGGCTGTTCACCGTCAACTGCTGCCGGCACCTGGCCGAACGCGGCTACCCGATCACCGTCGTCGCGCCGGGCACCGACAGGAGGGAGATCCTGCGGGTCCTCCCCGAGCTGGCGCCTCACTTCGACCAGGTCGTGCTGCTGGGCTACCCGCCGTTCCTGAAGAACGTCATCGACACCGAGGACCTCCCCTGGGCCGACTGGAACATCAAGCTCGTCACGGCCGGAGAGGTGTTCAGCGAGGAGTGGCGGAGCCTGGTCGCCCAGCGGGCCGGGATCGCGGACCCGGTCAGGGGCATCGCCTCCCTGTACGGCACCGCCGACGCGGGCGTCCTGGGCAACGAGACGCCGCTGTCGGTCGAGATCCGGCGTTTCCTGTCCACCCGGCCGGGCACGGCCAGGGAGTTGTTCGGCGAGTCCAGGCTGCCGACGCTCGTGCAGTACGACCCGGATGTCCGGTTCTTCGAGGAGCATCAGGGCACGCTGCTCTTCTCCGGCGACAACGGCATCCCGCTCATCCGCTACCACATCGCCGACGAGGGCGGCGTGGTGCCGTACGACGACATGCTCGGCTTCGTCCGGCAGCGCGGCTTCGAGCCCGAGGCCAGGGGACCGGAGCGGCCGTTCGTGTACGTCTTCGGCCGCGCCCACTTCACGGTGTCCTACTACGGCGCGAACGTCTACCCGGAGAACATCGCCGTCGGCCTGGAACAGCCCGAGGTCAGCGGGTGGGTGACGGGGAAGTTCGTCATGGAGGTGGTGGAGGACGCCGGTCGCGACCGGCACCTGACGATCACGGTGGAGCTCATGCCCGGCGAAAAGCCGTCGGACGAGACGGCCCAGGCCGTGGGCGAGTCGATCTTGGCCCACCTGCTGAGGCTGAACAGCGAGTTCGCCAACTACGTGCCCGCCGCGCAGCAGATGCCGTTCATCCGCCTGCAGGAATCCGGCGATCCCGAGTATTTCCCGCCGGGCGCCAAGCACCGCTACACCCGATAGGCAGCCAGGACCATGGCGATGGAGGTCTCGGCCATCCCGAGGAGGTGACTTCTTGCCGTAGCGTTTCCCGGGTACGAAAGAGGAAAGGCGGGTTTTCATGACATAGTGTCGCCATCAGCTTGACGTCCGATGCCCACGTTTGTGACACTTCGTCATGAAACGTACATGCGAGTTGAGGTAGTCAGTGACCACGCCGTTCTCTGAAACCCTGAGGAACGCCACCTGGGCCGACCACGAGTCCGCCGAGTCCGAGAGCTATCTCTCAGAGCTCATGGGCGGCCGGTTGAGCGAGTGCGAATACGGCGAGATGGTGGCCCAGCACTACTTCGCGTACACCGCCCTCGACGGCGTGTCCCGGCAGCTCGCCGGCCACCCGGTGGCCGGCCGGTTCGTGTTCCCCGAGCTGTATCGGGAGCGGGCGCTCGAGCGGGATCTGGCGACGATCTACGGGCCGGGCTGGCAGGACCGGATCGCGCCGTCCAAGGCCACCCGCACGCTGGTCGCGCGGATCCACCAGGTGGCCGACTGGCCGGGCGGCTACATCGCGCACCACTACACGCGCTATCTGGGCGACCTGTCGGGCGGGCAGTTCATCCGGATGGAGCTGCAGAAGATCTACGGCTACGCCAAGGGCGGGGGCGTCGACTTCTACATCTTCGACGAGCTGGGCAGCCTGCCGAGGTTCAAGAACGAGTACCGCGCACGACTGGACGAGCTGGAGCTCGACGAGCGCGAGCGGCAACGCGTCATCGGCGAGGTCCGCCTGGCCTACCAGCTCAACACCGAGGTCCTCACCGAACTGAGCCTGACTCGCCAGGCCGCCTGATCGGCTCCTGACGGGCCGGGGACGACCGGTATCGGGTGGAAGAAACCGGAAGGGGCCTACCATGGCCCTATGCCCCGAATCTCGGCCGCCACCATCGGCGAGCATCGCGCGCAGACGCGCGACCGCATCCTGCAGGCCTTCTCCCGCCTGTCCAGGGTGCACGGCATCGACGCCATCTCACTGACGGACGTGGCCGGCGAGGCGGGCATCACCAGGACCGTCCTGTACAACTACTTCCCTGACAAGGCGGCGCTGCTGCTGGCGTTCACCGAGCGGGTGACCCAGTACTTCATCGAAAGCTACGAACGGGACCTGCCCGAAGGCGCCTCTCCGGCCGATCGGTTGCGGGGGTTCGTGCGGCTGCAGCTGGCCGGCCTGCTCGCCCATCCGCACCCGGGGGCCGCCGATCTCAGCGCCGCCCTCGGCCCGGACGCCTACCAGCAGCTGGCCGAGCACGTCGCGCCCATGCAGCGCGTCCTGGTGGAGATCCTGGACAGCGGTGTCGAGTCCGGCGACTTCCGCGTGCTCGACGTGGCGGCCACGGCCCGGATGATCCTCGCCGTCATCGGCGCCGAGCGGGTTCCGCTGATCAGCGGGGACGTGACGGTCGAGCGGGCCGCGGAGCTGGTGTCCGAGTTCGTGCTGCGGGCCCTGAACACCGAAAGCGCCGCGTGAGCGGCCCGGGAACGGTGTCCGGGGACGCCCACGTCGAGCTCAAGTCCGCCCGCGGCCGCTGGATCCTGGGCGCGACCGTGCTCGGCTCGGGCCTGGCGCTCCTCGACAGCACCGTGGTCAACGTCGCGCTCCCGTACCTCGGCAAAGAGCTCGACGCGGGCATGGACGGCCTGCAGTGGACGATCAACGCGTACACCCTCACCCTCGCCGGCCTCATCCTGCTGGGCGGGTCCCTGGGCGACCGCTACGGGCGGCGGAGGATCTTCGTCATCGGCACCGTGTGGTTCGCCGTCGCCTCCGCGCTGTGCGGCCTGTCGCCGAACATCGAGTTCCTGATCGGGGCCCGGGCCCTGCAGGGGATCGGCGGGGCGCTGCTCACGCCCGGGTCCCTGGCGATCATCCAGGCGTCGTTCGTGCGGCACGACCGGCCCCGGGCCGTGGGGATATGGTCGGGGCTCGGCGGAGTGGCCGCCGCGATCGGGCCGCTGCTGGGCGGCTGGCTCGTGCAGACGGCCGGGTGGCGGTGGGCGTTCCTGATCAATCTGCCGTTCGCGGCGCTCATCGTGCTCGTCACCCTGCGGCACGTGCCCGAGAGCAAGGACGAGGAGGCGGTGGGGCGCTTCGACGTGCTCGGGTCGGTGCTGGCGGCGCTGGCGCTGGCCGGGATCACGTACGGGCTGATCCAGAAGGGCGCGCCCGTGCCGCTCATCGCCGGAGTGCTGCTGGGGGCGGCGTTCGTGGTGACCGAGATCCGCAGGTCGCCGGACGCGCTGGTGCCGGTGGGGATCTTCCGGAACCACGTGTTCACGGCCGTGAACGTGGTGACACTGATCATGTACGCGGCCATGGGCGTGGTGTTCTTCCTGCTCGTGGTGCAGCTCCAGGTGGTGTCCGGCTTCGGGCCCATCGCGGCGGGGCTGGCCATGCTGCCGACGACGATCCTGATGATGTTGCTTTCGGGCAGGGCCGGCGAGGTCGCCAAGCGGCTCGGTCCGCGCTGGCCGATGACGGCCGGGATCCTGCTCGCGGGCTGCGGGTTCATCGCGATGAGCACGATCGGGCCGGGCGCCTCGTACCTGCTGCAGGTCCTGCCCGCGGTGACCGTCTTCGGGATGGGGTTGTCGGCGGCGGTCGCGCCGCTCACCTCGACCGTGCTGGCCACGGCCGACGAGCGGTACGCGGGCACGGCCAGCGGCATCAACAACGCCGTGGCCCGCACCGGCAGCCTCCTGGCCGTCGCCGCGGTGCCGCCGCTGGTGGGGCTGGTGGGTGACGCGTTCGAGAACCCGGCGGTGTTCAACGCCGGGTTCCGGGCGGCGATGCTGATCAGCGCCGGGATGATGGTGGTCTCGGCACTGATCACGTTCTTCACCATCAGGACGAACGTCCTGGCGGCCGAGGACTAGGCTCGTGGTCTATCCGGAGTAAACGCCCGCGGATACGGGAATCGGGCGGTGTGTGGCTAGGGCCTGATCGAGGTCGGCCATCAGGTCCTCGTGGTCCTCAAGCCCGATGGAGAGCCTGACCAGGCTGACGGCGGGCCGGGCCTCGGGGGCGACGGGCCGGTGCGTCAGCGCCGCAGGGTGCTGGATCAGCGAGTCGACACCGCCCAGGGACACCGCGTGGGTGAACAGGCTGACTGCCGAGGTGACGCGTACTGCTTGTTCGAAGCCGCCGCGGAGATCGATTGAGATCATCGCCCCGGTGCCCTTCATCTGCCGGCCGAGCAGCCCCTCCGGGTCTGCCGCGATCCCGGGGTAGTAGACGCGGGCGACGCTCGGGTGGGTCTTCAGCCACGCGGCGATGCGTTGGGCGTTCGCCTGCTGGGCACGTACCCGGACCGGAAGCGTGGCGAGTCCCCGGTGCAGGAGGTAGGCGCCCAACGGGTGGAGCAGGCCGCCGGTGACGGCGCGGACCCGGCGCAGCGCAGCTGCCTGCTCCTGGCCGCAGGCGATGACGCCGGCGATGACGTCGCCGTGCCCGCCCAGGTACTTGGTCGCGCTGTGGAGGACCATCGCGGCACCGAGGTCGACGGGATTCTGCAGGACCGGGGTCGCGAAAGTGTTGTCCACGAGAACGGGAACGCCACGGGCGGCCTCGACGACCGCGCGGATGTCAACCAGCTCGAGGGTCGGATTGGCGGGCGTCTCGAGCACGATCATCGCTGTGTCGGGCCTGATGGCGGCGGCTACGTCCGGCGCCGAGCAAAAGGTCACCTCGGCCCCGAGGATGCCCGATGCCAGCAAATGATCGGTCCCGCCGTAGAGGGGACGGACGGCCAGGATGTGATGGCGGCCGGTCTCCTTCATGGTCGCCAGGATCGCCGCGGTCATCGCCGCCATGCCCGAGGAGAACGCCACGGCGGTCTCGGCGTGCTCCATCTGTGCCAGCGCTGACTCGAATCGCGCCACGGTCGGGTTCCAGAGCCGTGCGTAGACGGCCCCGCCCTCGGCGTTCGGTGTCCCGCCGCCAGCCATGGACTCGTAGGACAGTCCTCCGGCCTCGATGTTCGGTAGCGGGTTTGTCGTCGACAGGTCGATGGGAGGAGCGTGGACACCGAGCTCTGCCAGGTCCTCCCGACCGGCGTGGACGGCAATGGAATCAAGTTGCAGACGCGGCGAAGTCATGCCACACACTGTGGGTGGATCCACAATCGCCTGCAAGACTTGTTGTGGAAGCTACGGATTTTTGCAAAGATCAGTGAAGTTTCCCCAAAAGGAGGGTCTGTGGCGGGCCAGCAGCCGAAGAAAACGCAACCTGCCCCTGGGGCTCTCGACGGCACCGATCTGGCCATCCTCGGCGCGCTCGTGGAGGACGGCCGAATGACCAACGCCGCGCTCGCGGCCCGGGTGGGCGTCGCCGAGTCGACCTGCGCGTACCGAGTGCGCGCGCTGAGGGAGTCCGGTGTCATCACCGGCATCAGTGCCCAGCTCGATCCGGGCGCCTTCGGCCACCCCGTGCAAGCCGTCATCAAGGTCCGGCTGGGGAGCCACAGCCGCGAGCACGTCCGCAACCTGTACGACAGACTGGTCAATGTGCCAGGGACCTTGATGGTTCTGCACGTCGGCGGCACCGATGACTTTCTCCTGCACGTGGCCGTGACCAGGCCGGAGGAGCTCCGCGACCTCATTCTGGAGCACGTGACCATCCACCCGATGGTGCGGCAGACGGAAACTCAGTTGGTGTTCGAGGCACGCGAAGGCTGCGGCGTGCTGCGCAGGTAAGCCCCCGCGATCCTGCGGCGCTAGAAGGTGAAGCCCTGCCTGCGGACGCTGTTGTCGAAGTTCGACAGCAGCAGGTCGGGCTCGCCGACCGCGCGGATGCCGGGCAGCCTGGTCAGCAGCTCGCGGAACATCGTACGCAGCTCCTGCCTGGCCAGGTTGGCGCCGAGGCAGAAGTGCGGGCCGGGGCCGCCGAAGCCGACGTGGGGTTTGGCGTCGCGGGTGATGTCGAACGTGTCGGCGTCCGGGAAGACCGACTCGTCCCGGTTGGCCGAGCCGTAGAAGAGGACGACCTTGTCGCCCTTCTTCAGCTCCAGCCCGCGCAGAGAGCAGTCCTCGGTGACCGTGCGCCTGAACTGCATGATCGGCGACACGTAGCGGACCATCTCCTCGATCGCGCCGTTGATGTGCGAGCCGAAGTCGCTCATCAGCAGCTCGCGCTGCGCCGGGTTGTCGGTGAGGAGCTTGAGGCCGTGGGCCATCGTGTTGCGGGCCGTCTCGTTGCCCGCGACCAGCAGCAGCGCGAAGAACGAGCCGAGCTCCTTGTCGGTCAGCTTCTCCCCGTCCGGGTTGGCGTTGACCAGCAGGGACAGCAGGTCGCCCGTGGGGTTGGCGGCGCGCTCGTGGCCGAGCTTGATGACCATGCGCTGCAGGGCCAGCAGCGCCAGCATGTTCTGGCCGGCCATCTGGACGCTGCGGGCCAGGCTGGGGCGGACGCCGGTGTAGGCGGTGGAGATGTCGGCGTGCTGGTGGACCTTTTCCCGTAGTTCTTGAGGAACGTCCAGCATGTCGCAGATGACGTGAATGGGCAGCCGGGCGGCCACCTGGGCCACGAAGTCGCGAGGGCCGTCGTTGACGACGTCGTCCACGATGCGGGCGCAGCCGGCCTCGATGTCGCCCTGCAGGCCGGCCAGCATCTTCGGGCTGAACGAGCGGGTGACGATCCTGCGCAGGCGGGCGTGGCGCGGGTCGTCCATGTTGACCATCGACTCCCCGAACACCTGCTTCACCCAGCCGGGCGGCTCCGGGTTGGTCACGGCCGGCTCACTGGAGAAGATCTTGGCGTTGCGGCTGGCCTCGACCACGTCCGCATGCCGTACGAGGGCGTAGAAGCCCTTGCCCGACCGGAGGAACGGCACCTTCTTCTCCGGGAAGAACACCGGATGCTCCAACTGGCGGAGCCGGGCGAACGCCTCATTCCGCTCTTTGAGCGGCCTGCGCCAGAAATCCAAGTCCGCGAGGTCGATGTCCACGCGACCATCGTGGCACGTTCCCACGCCGCTGGGGATCGGCAACGGATGTGCATCCGCCTCTCCAGGGCCGTTCCCACGCCGTTCAGGCACGGTTCGACCGGTGCGGACATTACTTCCGGTATGAAGCTGCTGCTCGCCGCGTGTCTGGTTCTTCCACTCACTTCCGGTACGGCTCCCACCGCGGCTCGGTCGTGCGGTGGGCACCCTCTCGACTTCGACGCCGACGGGCGGCCCGACCTCGCCGTGGCCGCGCCCTACGACGACTCCCGGGCCGGGTCGGTGACCGTGATGTACGGGTCCGGGAAGAAGGCGAAGCTCACGCAGGACGGGGCGGAGCCGGGTGACGCGTTCGGGTCGGCCCTGGCCGTGGGGGACTTCAACGGGGACAGGTGCGCCGACCTGGCGGTGGGGGTGTCGGAGGAGTTCGCGGGCGCCCGGGTGCCCGGCGGGGACGGGAACGGGGTCGTCCAGATCTTCAACGGGTCGGCCGAGGGGCTGGTCGCGGGCAAGGAGCTGGCGCTGGCCAGGCCGTCCAGCGACCGGTTCGGGGCGTCGCTGGCCGCCGGGGACCTCGACGGGGACGGCCGGGACGAACTGGTGGTGGGCGCGCCCAGCCATCGGTCGGGCGGAGCGGTGACCGTCTACTGGATGAAGGGGCGCAAGCCGTACCAGATCACGCAGAAGACGCGGTGGGTGCGGCAGGCGGCGAGCGTGACCGACCAGTGGGGGGCGGCGCTGGCGACCGGGGACTTCGACGGGGACGGCAGGGACGAGCTGGTCGTCGGCGCGCCCGCCGACAGCGTCACGCTGGACGGGCAGGGCTCGGTGACCGTGCTCGACGTACGGGCGAAGCGGGCCCGGCAGCTCACCCAGAGCAGCCCCGGCATCAAGGGGGCGTCCGAGAAGTGGGACGCGTTCGGGGCCTCGCTGGCCACGGGCGACTTCAACGGCGACGGGCGCGCCGACCTGGCCATCGGCGTCCCCGGCGAGGGCCTCAGCGCGAACCAGCGGGCCATGGACTACGGCGACGGCACCGTGGACGTCCTGTACGGGGCGCGGAGCGGGCTGACCACCCACAAGAGTGAGGCGTGGTCGCAGAACACGCTGGAGGGCTTGCCCCGGTACTACGACCGGTTCGGGGCGTCGTTGGCGGCCGGGGACTTCAACGGGGACGGCAACGACGAGCTGGCGATCGGCGTGCCCGGGGAGAAGGCGGTCCAGGTGCTGGCCGGGCGCGCGTCCGGCGGGCTGACGCGGGTCGGGAACCTGCTGGTCAAGGGGAAGGGACGCGACTTCGGCGCCGCGCTGGCCGCGCTGCCCCTGAGCGAGCGCTACCACACGCTGGGCAAGCGGCGGCCGCTCTACGGGCTGGTGGTGGCGGCGCCCGACCAGGGGCTCGTCATGTACGCGCCCGGCTCGCGGAAGCGAGGGCTGAAGCTGGGCAAGGTGCGCCGGCTCAGCCAGGGCGGCGGCCTGTACGGCTACACCTTCGGCTGAGGTCCGCCCAGGAAGAGCGGGCGCGGCGCCGTTGAGCTGAGGTCCTCCTAGGAAGGGCGGGGTGCGGCGCCGTCGACGGGCAGGATCACCCTGAACAGCGCCCCCTTGCCCGGCGAGCCCTCCGCAACCACGATGCCGCCGTGCGCCTCCACGAGCGTGGCCGCGATCGACAGCCCCAGCCCCGACCCGCCCGCGCTCCGCGCCGGATCCGCTCGGTAGAACCGCTCGAACACCCGCTCGGCCACCTCCGGAGGGAACCCGGGCCCCTCGTCGGCCACCTCCACCACGGCCTGGTCGCCGTCCCCGCCGACCCGCACCTGGAAGGGCGTGCCAGGCGGGGTGTGGCTGAGGGCGTTCGTGACGAGATTGTTGATCACCTGCCCGAGCCGCGACTCGTCCCCCGTCACGATCACCTCCCCCTCGCCCCCGAACAGCCGCACCAGCTCGATCTTCCGGTCCGGCGCGAGCGTCTGGGCGTCGATCACGGCGGTGGCCGCGAGGCTGAGCAGGTCCACTGGCCGCCGGGCCAGCTCCCGCCGCTGGTCGAGCCGGGCCAGCAGCAGCATGTCCTCCACGAGCAGCCCCATGCGCGCCGCCTGCCCCTCGATGCGGCTCAGCAGGCGTACGGCCTCGGCCAGGTCCTTCTCCTCCCCCAGCCGGTACAGCTCCGCGAACCCCCTGATCGAGGTCAGCGGCGTGCGCAGCTCGTGCGAGGCGTCGGCCATGAACCTGCGCATCAGCTCCTCGGACCGCCGGGCGGCCGTGGCGGACTGGCGGGCCGACTCGGCCGCCGCCTCCCGCTCGCGCACCGCCACCTCGATCTGGGCGAGCATGCTGTTGAGCGAACGGCCCAGCTTGCCGACCTCGGTGGTGCCGGCCCAGAGGGGCACGCGGCGTGACAGGTCACCGCCCGCGATGTCGTTGGCCGTACGCGCGATCTCGCGGAGCGGGCGCAGGCTGCGGCGTACCAGCCAATAACAGGCGAACCCGAGCACCACCAGCGTGCCGCCGCCGCCGATCGCGACGATCAGGATGAGCTGGGAGACCGTGGCGTCCACTTCGCTCAGGTTGACGGCGATCACCCGGCTCTCGCCGCTGCGGCCCGGCACGGCGACGACGCGCCAGCTCGGGCCCCCGGCGGCGCGCGACTCGACGGTGAAGGGCCGGCCGTTGAGCGCGACGACCTTGAGGAGAGTGAGCTTGGGCAGGGCGGGCGTGTGCTCCTCTGTCGACTCGCTGAGCGTCCTGATCGGAGCGCCGGAAGGGTCCAGGAGCACCGCGTAGAACAGGCCGAAGAAGCGCTGCGGGCGCGCGCCGGGACGGGGCTGCTCGGCCATCGGGGGCGGGTCGCGGAGCGGGCGGCTGGCCGCCAGCAGCTGCTGGTCCACCCGCTCGACGAGGTAGCCGCGCAGCAGCCGTACGGCGAACAGGCCGGTCAGCGTGATGGCGAGGGTGACCAGAAGGAGCGTGGCCGAGACGAGACGGAGCCAGAGCGGGGTCCTGGCCACGTGTTTCCGCAGCCGCGCGAAGACCTTGGTCATATGCGTGGGGGGCGCAGGATGTAGCCGACCCCGCGCAACGTGTGCAGGTACTTGCGCTCCCCCGTGTCCACCTTCCGCCGCAGGTAGGAGACGTACGACTCGACCAGGCCGACGTCGGTGCGCCAGTCGCCGTTCCACACGTGGTCGAGGATCTGCGTCTTCGACAGCACCCGGCCCACGTTGAGCATGAAGTACCGCAGCAGCCTGAACTCCGTCGGCGACAACTTGATCGGGATGCCGTCGCGCCACGCCTCGTGGCTCTCCTCGTCCAGCTCCAGGTCGGCCACCCGCAGCCGGTTGGGCGGCGGCGCGCCGCGCCGGGTCCTGCGCAGCACCGCCCGGATCCTGGCGATGACCTCCTCCAGGCTGAACGGCTTGGTCACGTAGTCCTCGCCCAGGCCCAGCCCCGCGATCCGGTCCTCGGGCGTGTCCTTGGCGGTGACGAACAGAACGGGAACCCGGCGGCCGCGGGACCGCAGCCTGCCCGCGACCGCCAGGCCGTCCAGGTCGGGCAGCATGACGTCGAGCATCACCAGGTCAGGCGAGCTCTCCTCGGCCACCCGCAGCGCCTCCATGCCGTCGGCCGCGGTCAGCACCTCGAACCCGGCCATGCGCAGGCTGGCCGAGAACAGCTCCCTGATGTTGGGCTCGTCGTCGACCACCAGCAGCCTGGCCTCGGGCTCACTCATCGAGGGCCTCCTCCCTGGGTGATCGAGGTGGCCGCCACCGAACCGTCACCGCCCTGCCGGCCGCGCACCACCACCGTGGTGCCGGTCTGCAGGTCGGACACCTTGCCCGGCTTGGAGATCTGGACGGTGGTCTGGTCGTTCACGGTGACCGTGACGGTGGCGCCGTCCATGGTCTTGACGTACACCTTGCCACCCTCGACCTTGTCCACGGTGCCCACGGTGCCGCCCGCGGGGCCGCCCCCGCCCATCCGCTGCCCGCCGCCGTAGCCCGGCGGTTGCCCGAAGCCGCCGCGCTGCTGGCCGAAGCCACCCTGCGGCTGGCCGTACCCGCCCCCCATGGGGCGCTGCTGCCCCCCGGCGGCGGAGGCGTCCGACGAGCCGAACAGGCTCTGCGCCTGGATGCCGATGAGGATGCCCGCCACCAGCACGACGCCGGCGGCCAGCGCCAGCGTGAGCTTCGACGGGCCCTTGCGGGGCTGGACGGCGAGCTCCTCTCGCAGGTCGTCGGGGTAGGGGGAAGAGTCGAGCTGGGCCATGTCATTCTCCTTACTCGTGGCGCAGTGCCTGGATCGGCCTCAGCTTGGCCGCCCTGTTGGCGGGATAACTCCCGAAGAACAGCCCGATCCCCACCGACACGCCCAGCGCCAGCGCCACCGACGACGGCACCAGGACCGGCTCGATGCCGGCGACGGTGAACCTGGTCCCGATGAACGCCACCAGCACCCCGGACAGCCCCCCGACCAGGCTCAGCAACGTGGCCTCCAGCAGGAACTGGCCCAGGATCGCGCTCCTGGGCGCGCCGATCGCCTTGCGGATGCCGATCTCGCGCGTGCGCTCCGTGACGGTCACCAGCATGATGTTGGTGATGCCGATGCCGCCCACCAGCAGCGAGATCGCGGCCACAGCGCCCAGCAGCACGGTGAAGGTGCCGGTGGCCTGGCTGACGGTCTCCTGCAGGGTGGCCTGGTTGAGTATCCGGTAGTCGGGGTTGTTGTCCGTGATGCCGTGCCGTTGGTTGAGGATAGCCGTGACCTCGGACTGGGCCGCCGTCGTGGCCTCCGACCCGGACGCCTGGACGACGATCGAGCTGAGCGAGCCGAACCCGCTCAGGCTCTGCTGCACGGCGGGCAGCGGCGCGATCGCCACGTCGTCGGCGTCCTGCATGCCCGTGGACCCGGCCTCCTTCAGCACGCCGACCACCGTGAACGGCACGCCGGACACGCTGACCTGCTTGCCGATCGGATCAACGGCGCCGAAGAGCTCCGCCACGACGGTCTGGCCGAGCACCACGACCTTCCTGGCGGCCAGCACGTCGTCGTTGAAGAAGTACGTGCCCTTGGCGACGGGCTTGTTCACGGCCTCGAAGTAGCTGGGGTAGGTGCCGACGAACTGGGAGATCGCGTGGCTGGCGGCCCCGTACGCGGCAGTCGAGGAGGAGGCGGTCACGACCGGCGAGACGCTCCTGACCGAGGGCGCCAGGGTCCTGTCGGTCAGCGCCTTGGCGTCGGCCAGGCTGAGCTGCCTGGCCTGGGTGCGCGGGCCGGTGTTCCCGCCGCCGCCGGCTGTCCGCATGCCGCCACCGCCGCCCCCGGAGAACTGCGGGGAGATCGTCAGGGTGTTGGCGCCGAGGCGCTGGATGTTGCGCTGGATGCTCTGCGAGGAGCCCTCGCCGACGGCGACCAGCATGATGACCGCGGCGACGCCGATGAGGATGCCGAGCGTGGTCAGCGAGCTGCGCATCTTGTTGGCCAGCAGGCCGCGAAGCGCGAAGCGGAAGATCTCGAGCTGGTTCACCTGGCCGCCGCCCTGTCGTTCTCCGGGTCGTTCTCCGGGTCGTTCTCCGGGTCGTTCTCCGGGTCGTTCTCCGGGTCGTTCTCCGGATCCTGCGCGGGCAGCCGCGGCGGCGGCCCGTCCACGGGGGCCTGGCGGCGGTCCTCCACGATCTCGCCGTCCACCAGCCTGATCACCCGCTTGGCGTGCGCGGACACGTCGTTCTCATGGGTGATCAGTACGATCGTGCGGCCGGACGCGCTGAGCCGGTCCAGGATCTCCAGGACGTCGCCCGTGGAGGCGGTGTCGAGGTTGCCGGTCGGCTCGTCGGCCAGCAGCAGGGCGGGCGCCGTGACCAGCGCCCTGGCCACGGCCACGCGCTGCTGCTGGCCGCCGGAGAGCTGGTTCGGCTCGTGGTGCACGCGGTCGGTCAGCCCGACCTGCTCCAGCGCCGCCAGGGCGCGTGCGCGCCGCTCGGCCTGGCCGATGCCGCCGTAGACGAGCGGCAGCTCGACGTTGGCCAGCGCGCTCATGCGCGGGATCAGGTTGAACGACTGGAACACGAACCCGACCCTGCGGTTACGCAGGATCGCGAGCTGGTGCTCGTCCAGCTGCCCCACGTCGGCGCCGTCGATCTGGTACGTGCCGGAGGTCGGGACGTCGAGGCAGCCCAGGATGTTCATGAGCGTGGACTTGCCGGAGCCGGAGGCGCCCATGATGGCGACGTAGTCACCGCGCTCGACGTCCAGGCTGACGCCGCGCAGGGCGCGTACCCCGGCGTCGCCCTCGCCGTACTCCTTGACCAGGTCGCGCACCCGCAGGACGGGCGGGACCATGCCAGCCGGCGGGGCGCTCATCGCCCGCCTCCCGGCACGCCGCCGCCGTTGGGTCCGCCACCGCCACCGGGGAACCCGCCGCCGCCACCGAAGCGCAGGTTGCCGCCCGTGGTGTTCGTCGTGGTCACCGGGGGCACGATCTGGTCGCCCTCGGACACGCCCGACTTGATCTCCGTCAGGCTCGTGCCCTGCACGCCGACCTGGACCGGGGTCCTGGCCTGCTGGCCGTTCTTGAGCAGGGTGACCGTGGTCTGGCCGCCGCTGGTGGAGACCGTGGTGGAGGGGACGGTGATGACGTCGTCGGCCTGGCCGACCACGACCTCGACGGTGGCCGTCTGGCCCAGCCGCACCTGGCTCGGGACCTTCGTGAACGTGACGGTGACCGGGTACTGCACGACGTTGTTGCTGGTGGAGGCGACCGGCTCGATCTGGGTGACCTTGCCCGTCGCGCTCACCCCCGGCAGGGCGTCGAAGGTGACCGTGGCCTCCTGGCCCTGCTTGAGCTTGCCGACGTCGGACTCCGTGAAGGTGCCCACGAGCTGCAGCTTGCCGACGTCGGCGAGCTCGACGAACCCGCCGGAACTCTGCCCGCCGGCCGAACCCGAGGCCTGCCCCGTGCTCTGGCCGGTGCCCGAGCTCGTACCCGACCCGGAGCCCGAGCCGGAGCTGCTGCCGCCGACCGAGCCGTTCACCGCCGTGATCGTGCCCTTGAACGGGGCCTTCAGCACCGAGGCCGCGACCGTGCGCTGGGCCTCTCGGTAGGCGTTGCGGGCCTTGATGTAGGAGGCGTAGAGCTGGGCCGTCGAGGTCCCCTCGTCCACCGCGCTGTCGTACGTGGCCTTGGCCGCCGACAGGCTCTCCTGGGCGGCGTCGTCGTCGAGCCTGGCCAGGATGTCGCCCTTGCTGACCTTGTCGCCGGCCTTGACGTAGATCTGCTCGACCGTGCCGGTCGTACCGAAGGAGAGCGCTCTGGACTTGGCGCTCGTCACCGCGCCCGACGCGGACACCGAGGCCACCACGGAGCCGCGGCTCGCGGTCACGGTCCTGACGGCCGTCTCGCCGGCCGCCTGCCCCGTGCCGAGCTGGGCGTAGGCGAGCACGCCACCGCCCAGCAGGAGCACCACCAGCGCTCCGTTGGTCATCAGCGCTCTGCGCCTTGTCGACACCTTCACAGCCGGTGACCCTTGCACACAATGCTGCGCCGGAGCCGCGAGCAAGCTGAACGTTCGCTGACAACCTCGCAGCCCCATCCGGCACACAGGTAACTCTTAGGCTGCTCGCAGCCGGGCGCGAACCTGCTCCGCCAGGATGGGCCGCCATGAGACCGACTTTCGCGCTGGGCGGGCTCGCCCTTGCCGTGCTCGTGGCCGGCAGCGGCCTGGTGCTGGCCTTGCGCGACGACGCCCCGCCCACCGTCCAGGTACGGCTCGCCGCCGCGCAGCGCGGCCAGGTCACGGCCACGGTCAGCGCGGCGGGCAGCACCGTGGACGGCTCGCGCAGGAACCTGGCGTTCGGCTCCTCGGGCACGCTGACCAAGGTGTACGTCAAGGTCGGGACCAAGGTGAAGAAGAGCCAGGTGCTGGCCAGGATCGACGGCCGGGCGGCCCGGGAGGCGTACACGGCGGCCGAGGCCGACCTGGCGGCCGCCGAAGAGGCCCAGGAGCAGGCCGCGTCTTCGACCGGTTCGACGCCCGCGGCCTGCACGCCCTCCGGCAGCGGCACCGCAGCGGCCAACGGCGAGCTCGGGCCGACGGCGCCTTCCGCACTGGACGCGGACCCGGCGCCCACCTCCACCCCGCACCCCACCGCCACGCCGACCACCGGGCCCACCGATCCAGGCCCCGAGCCGCAACCCACGGTCACGGTCACCGTGACGGCCACCGTCACCACGACCGTCACCGCCACCCCCACCGGCGGCGGCCCCGATGGCGGAACCCCGACCGGCGGCGTCTCCGACGGCACGACCGGCCGGCCTGGGAGCCGTCCCACTCCCACCGGCGATTCCTCCGCCAAGCCGTCCACCAGCACGAAGGCGTCGCCGAGCGGCAAGCCCACGGGCAGCGGCAGGCCGTCGGCCCAGCCCAGCGGCAGGGCGAGCGGCAGGCCGGACGCCAAGCCGACCGCCGCCGCCCGGCCGTCCTCCCAGGGCTCCTGCGGCCGGGGCACGGGCTCGGCTGGCCAGGGCACGGACGCAGCAGGCCAGGGCACGGGCACGGCGGGCCAGGGCGGGATCAGCGAGGAGCAGGCCGCCGCGAACGTGGACCGCGCGGAGGCCGCGCTCGAGCAGGCGGCCGACGGCGTACGGGCCACCCGCATCGTGGCCCCGGCGGCGGGCACGGTCCTGTCTGTGGCGGGTGCGGCCGGCGACACGGCGGGCACCGGCACCTTCATCAGCCTCGGCAACCTCAACGAGCTGCAGGTCCAGGCCATGGTCACCGAGTCCGACGTGAACCGGCTCAAGCTCGGCCAGAAAGCCCAGATCACCCTGGCCACCCGGAACGGCGAGCGCCACCAGGGCACGGTGACGGCGATCGCGCCGACCGCGACGGTGGACGGCCAGCTCGTCCGCTACTCGGTCACCCTCGCCTTCGACGAGCCGCCCACCGGCCTCATGCTCGGGCAGACCGCCTCGGTGACGGTCACCACGGGCGAGGCCAAGGACGCGATCTACGTGCCCGCCGCCGCGGTACGCAGCAGGTCGGACGGCACGCAGGTGGTCACGGTGCGCTCCGGCGGCCGCGACTCGGCGAAGGTGGTGCGGACGGGGGTGCGCGGCGACCAGTACGTGCAGGTCACCTCGGGGCTGCAGGAGAGCGAGGAGGTCGTCATGTCGGGCACCACGTCCGGCGAGTTCCCGGACGCGAGCTGGCCCGGCGCCTGAGCCGTGCCCGCGCCTGAGCGAATCCTCAGCCGGCTCCCAGCGAACGTTCAGCCAACGCGCGGGGCGCCTACCTGCCCGGCGGCCGCGGCGCCGGGCGTCGCGGGCAGGGTGAGGCGGTGCGAGGTCTTGGCGCGGGCACCGCGGCGCGAGATGTAGTCCAATGTCCGGAAATCGACGGATAGCTCGTCACGGGTCAGCCGCGCCATCAGGTAGCCGCGCCGCTGGTCGATGAAGGAGATGTGCGCGTTCTCCTGGAGCGCCTCCGCGATCCACGTACGGTCCCGGTACCCGTCACCGTCGCTCGCGATCGACGAGGCCACCAGTTCCCTGGCCACCACCGGCGAGTCTGGATCGTCGAAGTCGGTCTTGAGCTCGGCCAGGTGGTGCATGTGCGCGTCGCCGGTCAGCACCACCGGGTTGGAGGTCCCCGCCAGCGACCCGAGCAGGCGCGTGCGCTCGGCCGCGTACCCGTCCCACGAGTCCAGGTTCACCTCGCGTCCCGGCCCGACCTTGTAGTCCCGCTGCGCCATCATGATCTGCTGCCCGAGCAGGTTCCAGCGGGTGTCCGAGCCGCGCAGCCCGCTCTCCAGCCAGCGCCACTGGTCGGCGCCGAGCAGCGTCCGCTTCGACGCCAGCCGGTCGTCGCACCCGGCCCGCACCCCGTCCAGGCAGGCCTGGTCGTCGCGGAACTGGCGCGTGTCCAGCAGGTGGAAGCGCGCGAGCGTCCCCCAGGAGATGCGCCGGTTCACCCTGAGCACCGCCCCCTGGAGGCTGGCACGGCGCAGCGGCATGTTCTCGTAGTACGCCCTGAACGCCTGGGCCCTGCGCCTGGTGAAGCCGGCCGCCCCCGTGCTGGAGACCGAACCGGCCCAGTTGTTCTCGATCTCGTGGTCGTCGAACGACATCAGCCAGGGCGCCACCCGGTGCGCGGCCTGCAGGTCGGGGTCGCTCTTGTACTGGGCGTGCCGCAGCCGGTAGTCGGCGAGCGTCTCGCACTTGCCCGGCGTGTGGTTGCGTACCCGACCGGCCAGCGCCGTGTAGCCGCTGGGGCCGTACTCGTACATGTAGTCGCCGAGGAACACCACCAGGTCCGGCTCCTGCTCGGCCAGGCGGCGGTAGGCGGTGTAGTAGCCGTGCTCGTAGTGCGCGCACGCCGCGACCGCGAACGTGAGCGGCGTCTCCCCCGTGGGCGTGGTCCTGGTGCGGCCCGCCGGTGAGAGCCGGCCCTCGCTCCTGAACCGGTAGAAGTAGTCGCGCCCCGGCTCCAGCCCCGCCAGCTCGACATGGACGCTGTGGGCGTCGCGCGCCCTGGCCGTGGCCGTGCCGGACTTGACGATCTTGGAGAAGCGCTCGTCGGACGAGACCTGCCAGTCCACGTCGATGTCGCGGGCGGGCATGCCGCCGCGGCCGTCGCCGCCCAGCGGGTCGGCGGCCAGCCTGGTCCACAGGACGAAGCCGTCGGCCGAGGGGTCGCCGGAGGCCACGCCCAGCGTGAAGGGGTCGGATCTGAGGGTCCTGGCCGCCGCCGGGGTGGCCGGCTGAGGGAGGAGGAGTCCGGCTGTCGCCGCTGTCAGGAAGGCTCTGCGGTCCACGTCCACAGGTATGTCCGCCCGCGCTGACTCAGCCGTGACCGCCGAGTCAAGCGCGGGTGAACAGCATCAGTCGTCCTGTTCGCGGGGTTTCACAGCGCTATGTCACAGCGTCATTTCACCAGGCTCCCGAGAGCGTGCCGCGGAGCGCGGTGGCGTCCGTGAAGTGCACGCCCGTCATGCCCACGCGCTCGGCGCCCTCGATGTTCTCCTTGCGGTCGTCGATGAAGACGATCTCGGACGGGTCGGCGTCCAGCGCCCGGACGACCTCGTCGTAGATCTCCCGATCGGGCTTGACCAGGCCCATCCTGCCGCTGTAGAAGCGCTGGCCGATCGCCGCGATCCAGGGCAGCTCGTCCAGGCCGTCGCCTATGCAGACGGGCGCGTTGGACAGCAGCGCCACGTCCCTTCCCGCCTCGATCAGCTCGCCGAGCAGGCCGACCGTGCCCTCGTTGGGGTACGCCCAGCTCGCGACGTCCATGGCGACCAGGCGGGCGACCTCGGTCTGGGTCACGGGCCGGCCCAGCACCGCCGACCAGTAGGCCGACGGGCTCAGGCTCGCCCGGTCGAACTCGAGCCGGTGCTCCCAGTAGCCCCGCTTGAAGTCCTCAGGATCCGCGTCCACCGCCCGCGCCATGGCCTCGGCGTCGGACTCGGACTGGGGAAGGGACAGGACACCGCCGTAGTCGAAGACAATCCACGTCATGCCAGGAATGGTCGCAGATGCGGGTCCAGCGCCGGGCAGCCTAGATACTTCTCGGCGGTGTGGAAGTCGATCCAGTCCAGGTTGACCAGCTCTTCGGCGTCCACGCCGGTGAAGCTGACGGCCAGGTTGGGCGGGATGGCAGCGATGTCGTCCTTGTCGGCGATGTTCACCCAGCGCCCGACGCCCTTGGGGCGCTCGCCGCGGCCGTTGACGGGGGCGGGCAGGAGGCGCTCGAAGACGACGTTGCGCATGCCGAGCGGGCTGCCGAGGGTGATCAGCAGGTCGATCTGGAGGTCGGGGTTCGCCCAGAGGGTCTCGTACGTGACGACGCTGCCGAGTGAGTGGGCGATCACCACCGTGGGGCGGTTCTTCCTGATCACGTCGGCGACGACCTGCCGGCACTTCTCCCGCTTGGCCTCATCGGTGAGGTACGCCGCCACCTCCGGCGCGAACAGCTTGGCGAACGCCGCCGACCTGCCGTCCAGCCTGTCCAGCAGCCAGCCGGTGAACGACTTGAGCGCCCCCGTGACGTGCTCGCCCACGCCCAGGTTCTTCGCCCAGCCGACGAGCACCTGCTGGGCCGGACGTTCCATGCCCGCGGCGGACTTGGCGGCCTCGTCGCCGCGCCGGCCGTCGTGCAGATGGTGCGAGAAGTAGGCGATCTCGCTGAAGTACGCCCGCGTCTCGCCCCCGAGCGCCATGCGCAGATAGCGGTCCCACTTGACCCGCATCGCCTCGGCCGCCCCGGCCGCGGACCGCCCGGCCCCGAGGTAGTACTTGTACTTGCCGATCCCGTGCACGCCGACGATCCCGGCCACAGCGCCTCCCCACCCCCTGATCGTTACGCGCGATGGTGGCACACGCCCCTTGCAGTCCGCCATCGCCCAGGGGTCCGCACTTTAGGCTTGCCTAAAGATTTAGGTAGAACTAAAGTGGGGACATAGGTAGATGAGCCTGTAGACGAGCGTCGAGAGCGAGACCGTGATGGCCTTCCGCCGGAGCACCCGCGACGAGGTGGGCGGTCTCGCCCAGAACGTCGTGGACGAGATCACCTGGTACATGCGGGAGCACAAGATCTCCCGTGCCGACCTGGCCGCGTCGATGGGCGTCTCCGCGGGCCGGGTGAGCCAGATCCTGTCCGGCGACGAGAACCTGACGCTCCGCACGCTCGAAACCGTCGTCGCCGCGCTCGGCGCCCGCCTGGAGTTCACGCTCGGCGACGCCGAGGGCTCGGAGATCCTCCTTCACGACCCCGCCTGACCGGCGCCGCGCCCGCGTCATCTCGTACGCACCTCGGCGTCGCGCTGGGCGATGCCGTGCGGCACGAACGGGGGCAGCGACCGGTACCCCGCGCGGTACGCCGACGCGAGCAGCCGCAGCAGGTCGGCCTCCGCGTCGTGCCTGAGCACGCCGTGCAGCCGCGTCAGGTCGTTCAGATACCGCTCGTACCTGGCCAGCCGCGTGTGCCGCGACCCGTTCAGCGCCGTGACGACCTTCGAGCGCGAAGCCCCGTCCTCGACCAGCGCCGCCACGTCCAGCCGCCGCTCGATCGCGTCGAGCCTGGCGTGTATGCGTTCCCGCCTGCGCTCCTCCGGCGAGAGCCGCTCGGCGATCCGGGCGTGGTAGCGGTTGGCGGCCAGGCTGAGCTCGTAGACGTTCCACGAGTCGTCCACCCGCTTCTCGCACCAGATCCGCTGATCCTCGGCCATCGCCTGGTCGAGCCTGGCCAGCAGCGACACCAGCCAGATCGTCGCCGCCTGACGCGCCAGCGAGCGCCGCTCGTCCTCCTGGCCCCGCATCTGGCTCAGCCAGAGCCCGCTCGGCGCGACGGCGCCCAGCACCGTGGCGAGGTTCTCGCTCAGGACCATGCCGCTCACGAGCGCGACCGCGGCGGACATGCACCCCGTCAGCGTGGTGACGGCGATCGCGAGCCACCGCCCCGCCGGCCCGAACGGACGCCCCTTGCCCTGGCACCTCAAGAGGAGGAATCCGACAGCGGAAACAATGGCCAGCACCACGGTCAGGCCAATCTGCGTGGCCGAGGGTGGCTGCATGGAATTTCGCCTCTCCTGCGGGACGTTCCCTCCATATTCGCAGTGACGGCAGTGATTGAAAATGCCGTTGCGGGCGGTATATGTCGCTCATATACGGTGACATCCGTTGCAGAAGGAGAACAGGAGCCCCAGTCATGCCCGGCCCGCTGATCGTCAACGACTCGGTCGTCATTCCGGACGCCGAGCTCGTCTGGCGTTTCTCACGCTCGTCGGGCCCCGGCGGCCAGGGTGTCAACACCACCGACAGCCGCGTGGAGCTCACCTTCGACGTGGCCGCGACCACCGCGCTGCCGCCCGCGCTGAAGGCCAGGGCGCTCGACCGGCTGGGCGCCTCCACGATCACGATCGCCGCCTCCGAATACCGCTCCCAGCTGCGCAACAGGGAGGCCGCGGCGCACCGGCTGGCGCAGCGCCTGCGCGAGGCCATCGCCCCGCCGCCAAGGCGCCGCCGCCCGACCAAGCCCAGTCGCGGCGCCGTCGAGCGCCGCATCGCCGCCAAGAAGCACCGCTCCGACCTGAAGCGCCTGCGCCGCGATCCCTGACCCGACTCCTCTGTCACCGGGTCTGATCCGAGTCCCTCCGCACTTCGGCGAGGCCCGCTCGGGAACGAAGGCGCGGCCCGCTCGGGAGGGAAGGCGCGGCCCTAGGTGATCAGGCGGGGAAGCGCGGCGATGTGCTCGGACAGGTAGCCGGCCACCGCCTCGGGGACCAGATGGCGCGAGGTGATCTCCGACCGGTCCAGCCGCACCCGCTCCACCTCGTACAGACCTCTCGACGGATCCTCGAACTCGGGCCCGTGCCGCAGCTCCGGATCCATGGACACCAGGCGGCAGCCGTAAACGTGCTGCGTCTTGATTTCGCCTTGCCACGGGTACGACACGGTGGTCAGAGGCGTCACCGACGACACCGTCGCGCCCAGCTCCTCGAGCATCTCCCTGTGCAGAGTGTGCTCCAGCGTGTCGTCCCCGGGCTCGACATGCCCGCCGGGGATGCTCCAGTAGACGTCACGTCCCGGCACCGTACGCCGGAAGAGCACCAGCCGTTCATTATGGTCGAGCAGGACACCACGGACACTGGGTCGCATACGGCCACCCTATTTGACCGGTATGTCCTTCCGGTAGCCTAACCTACGGTACCGTAACCTGAAGGAGAAGATCTTTTATGGCGATGACTCAGACGGAGCTGCTGCACGAGCTGGAGCCCGTCGTGGCTGTGGAGCTCGACCGCCACGAGAAGATGGCCAAGGAGTGGTTCCCGCACGAGTACATCCCGTGGAGCGAGGGCCGCGACTTCGACGGCATCTACGGGGGCGAGGCGTGGCAGGAAGGCGACTCGAAGATCCCCGAGGCGGCCCGCGTCTCGCTCATCGTCAATCTCCTGACCGAGGACAACCTGCCCAGCTACCACCACGAGATCGCCAGCACGTTCGGCCGCGACGGCGCCTGGGGCACCTGGGTGCACCGCTGGACGGCCGAGGAGGACCGGCACGGCACCGCCCTCCGCGACTATCTCACGGTCACCCGCGCCGTCGACCCCGTGGCGCTCGAGCGGGCCCGCATGCACCACATGGCCAACGGCTTCACCTCCGAGTACGGCACCATGCTCCAGCAGCTCGCGTACGTCTCCTTCCAGGAACTGGCCACCCGCATCGCGCACCGCAACACCGGCAGGGCCTCCGGCGACGAGGGCTGCGAGCGGCTGCTCGCCAGGATCGCCGCCGACGAGAACCTGCACATGCTCTTCTACCGCAACCTGCTCAAGGCGGCCTTCGAGCTCGATCCCGGCCAGACCATGCGTGCGGTGACGGACGTCGTCACGACCTTCCAGATGCCGGGCACGGGCATCGACGGCTTCGCCCGCAAGGCCATGATCATCGCCAACGAGGGCATCTACGACCTGCGCCTCCACCTGGACGACGTGCTGATGCCGGTGCTGCGGCAGTGGTCGGTGTTCGACAAGACGGGGCTGGGCACCGAGGGCGAGAAGGCCCGTGAGGAGCTGGCCGCGTTCCTGGCCAAGACCGAGGCGACGGCCGCCAGGTTCGTCGAGCGCCGGGAGGAGCGCCGGGCACGCGCCGCGGCGGCACGCTGACCCTTCCAGAGGGCTGCGGCCACGCGAGCGAGGGGACCGCGCCGCCGTGGAATGATCCTCACCTATGGATCTCCCCACCCAGCTGCTTCTCGGCGTCTTCACGCTCTTGACGATCATCGCGCTGGCCGCGGCGGCGCAGCGCCTGCTGAACGTCAGGTTCGGCAGGCTGCGCACCTTCCTGGCCGCGCTGGTCGCCTTCGGGCTGGCCCGGCCGCTGCTGGAGCCGATCCTGGGCTCGCTCGGCGCGGTCGATGTGCGGCAGCCGCCCCCCGCCGCGGCTCTGGGGCTCCTGCTGCTCATCGTCATGTGCGTGGTGCTCATCCCGATGGTGATCCTGGTGCTGGCCGAGGCGCTGGTGCCGCCCGGTTCGCTGCCGGGGCCGCTGGAGCTGATCAGGTCCGTACGCGGCCGCGTCTCCCGGTCCAGGCGCTACTCGCAGATCACCAGGATCGCGATCAGGCACGGCCTCGGCCCGTACCTGCGCGGCCGCGGCGAGCGGCTGGCGGACCGTCCGGGCACGGTGCGGCTGGCCAGGTCCCTGCGCGAGGCGCTCGACGACGGCGGGGTCACGTTCGTCAAGCTCGGCCAGGTCCTGTCCACCCGGCGTGACCTGCTGCCCGCCGAGTTCGTCGAGGAGCTGGGCCGGCTGCAGGACCAGGTCGCCCCGGCGCCCTGGGAGCAGATCGAGCCGGTGCTCACGGCCGAGCTGGGCGGGCCGGTGGCGGAGGTGTTCGCCGAGTTCGGCAGGGAGCCGCTGGCCGCCGCCTCCATCGGGCAGGTCCACACCGCCCGGCTGCACACCGGCGAGAGCGTCGTGGTCAAGGTACGGCGGCCGGGGATCGGGTCGGTCGTCGCGAAGGACCTCGACATCGTCAGGCGGCTGGCGGCCACGCTGGAGTCGCGCACCCGCTGGGGCCGCTCGCTCGGCCTGCGCGACCTGGCCGAAGGGTTCGCCACGGCGATCCGCGAGGAGCTCGACTTCCGTGTCGAGGCAGCCAACATGGCCGCCGTCGCGGCCTCCAGCGGCGGCGTCACGTACCCCGCCCCGATCAGCGCCATGTGCAGCGAACGCGTGCTCGTCATGCGCCGCCTGTCGGGCAGGCCGATCACCACGGCCGCCCCAGAACAGGGGCCGCGGCTGGCCCGCGACCTGCTCGACTGCCTGCTCAGGCAGATCCTCGTCGAGGGTGTCTTCCACGCCGACCCGCATCCCGGCAACCTGATGCTGCTCGAGGACGGCACCCTGGGGCTGCTCGACTTCGGCTCCGTCGGCCGGCTCGACGGCTCCGTGCGCTCGGCGCTGCAGCGCTTCCTGCTCGCCATGAACCGGCAGGACCCCCTCGGGGTCACGGACGCGCTGCTGGAGGTGGTGCCCAGGCCGGAGGACATCGACGAGGCCGGCCTCGAGCGGGCGCTCGGCCAGTTCATGGCCAGGCATCTGACGCCCGGCATGGACAGCGCGCAGCTGTTCACCGACCTGTTCAGGATCGTCTCGGTTTACGGTCTGTCGATCCCGCCCGAGGTAGCCGCCGTCTTCCGTGCGCTGGCCACGCTGGAGGGCACGCTCGTACGCCTCTACCCCGGGTTCGACCTGATCGGCGAGGCACGCGCGTTCGCGGGCCGCTACCTCGCCGACCAGGTCGGCCCCGAGACGATCAAGGAGACCGTCACCCAGGAGCTGGCCGCGCTGCTGCCCATGCTGCGCCGCCTGCCGCGCCGCGTCGAGCGCATCGCGAGCGCCGCGGAGCACGGCAGGTTCAGCATGAACGTCCGGCTGCTCGCCGACGAGCGCGACCGCGGCTACGTGACGGGCCTGCTCCACCAGGTGCTCCTGACGGTGCTCGGCGCCACGGCCGGGGTGATGGGGGTCATCCTCCTCGGGACGGACGGCGGCCCGCCGGTGTTGCCGAACACCTCGTTGTTCCAGCTCATCGGCTACAACCTGCTGGTGATCTCCGCCATTCTGGCACTGCGTGTACTCGCCGTGATCTTCCGCCGCCCGCGTCCATCAGACGATCAGCACACGTACCCGAACGGCTCGCGAGGCCGGTAGGGCCACCGCTCCATCAGTCGGCGAAGCGTGTGCGGCTCTTGACCCGGAGCTGGTCTTGGACATCCCCGGCATCGGGCAAGTTCTGGGTACTATCCGTAACCTCTTTGGAGCAGAGGGTGAAAATACTCGGGATCGCCGCCAGTCTCCACGCGGGGTCGTTTATCAACAGAATGCTGGACGCGGCGGGTGGGGAGATGCCCGTGGGCGTCGACTTCGCGGTGTGGTCCGGGCTGGGCGAGATCCCGCCGTACACGCGCGGTCCGGTACCGGCTTCCGCGCGGCAGCTCATCCGGTTGGTGGCCGCGTCCGACGCGGTGCTGCTGACCGCTCCCGAGCACAGCCTGCTGCCGGTGGAGCTGACGTACGCGCTGGAGTGGATGTCTGCGCGGAACGGGCTGTCGGGCAAGCACGTGGCGGTGATAAGCGCGAGCGCCCGGGCGTGCGGCGCGATGTGGGCGCAGGCGGAGCTGTACAAGCACCTCCAGGCGGCGGGCGCCGTGGTGATGGGGGACGAGCTGGTGATCTCACCGGCCTGCCCCCACTTCGACGAGGACGGCCACCTCGCGGATCCCGCCCTGCGCGCCCAGGTGCGCGCGGTGATCGGCCGGCTCTGCCCCGCCGAGGTCATGGAGCCCGCGCTGTCGCTCTGATCCGGTTCACGATCTTCCTGCCGAAGTCGGCGCGTCTCGTTACGCTCGAAGATCCACGGGCAGGGAGGTGGGGCGTCGTGCTGATTCGGTTACTCGGACCGGTGGAGGTGGAGCGCTCGGGGCAGAGCCGGCCCGTGCGTCCGCCGCAGGTCGCGCTCGCGCTCGCCGCGCTCGCGTGGGAGGTCGGCCGGGTCGTGTCCGTCGAGTCGCTCCTCTTCCGGATCTGGGGCGAACAGGTTCCGCCCGGCGCGCGGCGCACCCTGCACACCGTCATCACACGTATCCGGCGCGACGTGCTCGCCGATGACGGCTCCGTCGTCCACCGGCTCGGGGGCTATCTGCTCGATGTGGACGAGTCCGCGGTGGACGTGCCACGGTTCCGCCGCCTCGCCGACCAGGCGCTGGCGGCGCCTGATCCGGTGCCGCCGCTGAGCGAGGCTCTGGCGCTGTGGCGCGGCGACCCGCTGACCGGGCTGCCCGGCGAATGGGCCGAACGGGCCCGCCACCGCCTGCGTGACGCACGCAAGGAGACCCTGCTGCGCTGGGCACGGGTGGTGAGCGGCCGCGACGCCGCCGCCGCGGTGGCGGCGCTGTCGCCGCTGGCCGAGGAGTATCCGCTGGACGAACTGGTGGCGGCCGCGCTGATCGAGGCACTGCACGCGTGGGGGCGGACCGCGGAGGCGTTGACGCACTTCGCCCGGGTACGCCGGACGCTCGCCGAGGAGCTGGGTGTCGAGCCGGGTACGGCGCTGCAGCGCGTCCATCGCATGCTGCTGCGCCCCGGCCCGGCGACCGAGCCGGCGCGCCTGGTCCCGGCACAGCTGCCGGTCGGCCTGAGGCACTTCGTCGGGCGGGCGCCGGAACTGGAAACGCTGGCCGCGATCGCACCCGGCGAACGTCCGGCGACCGCGACGGTCTGCGCGATCTCCGGGCCGCCCGGGGTGGGCAAGTCGTCGCTGGCGCTGCGCTGGGCTCACCTGCACCGCGACCGCTTTCCCGACGGGCAGCTGTATGCCGATCTCGGCACGGTCGGCCCGGCCGACGCGGCCGTGGTCCTGCCCCGGCTCCTCGGCGCGCTCGGCGTCCCGGAAGCCCAGGTGCCTTCGGGCTTCGAGGCGCAGATCGGGCTCTACCGCAGCATGCTGGCCTGCCGGCGGGTCCTGGTCGTGCTCGACGACGCCCACGACGCCGCCCAGGTCCGGCCGCTGCTGGCCACCGCGCCGGGGTGCCTGACGCTGGTCACCAGCCGCTCCGAGTTGTCCGGCCTCGCGGTCACGGCGGGGGCGTACCTGCTGAATCTGGACGTCCTGCCGGGAGACGACGCCTACCGCCTCCTGGTGGCGTGGCTGGGCGAGGCACGGCTGGCGGCGGAGCCGGCGGCCACCGCGCGGATCATCCGGCGGTGCGGCCGGCTGCCGCTGGCGCTGGCGATCGTCGCGGCGCAGCTGGCCCAGCGCGCCGATCTGCCGCTGGGCGAGGCCGCCGCGGACCTCGAGCGGGCCGGCGCGGATCTGGAGCCGTTCGCCCACAGCGACCCCGCGGTCGACCTGCGCGGCGTGTTCGGGCGCTCGTACCAGGACCTGCCCGCGCCCGCAGCCCGGCTGTTCCGGCGCCTCGGGCAACATCCCGGGCCGCATCTGTCGCTGCCGGCGGCGGCGAGCCTGGCCGCTCTGCCGGTGGACAGCACGCGGGAGCCGGCCACGCACCTCGACCGCGCGAACCTGATCGAGATCCGCGCGCCCGGCCGCCTGCACCTGCACGACCTGCTGCGCGTGTACGCGGCGGAGCAGGGGCGCGCCGCCGACAGCCGGGCGGTTCGGCGGGCGGCGACGCGACGGCTGCTGGACCACTACCTGCACTCGGCGTGCGCCGCCAACGATGTGTGTTACCCGCACCGCGACAGCCTGCCGCTGGACCCGCCGGCGCGGGGTGCCGTGGTGGAGCGGTTCGCCGGGCAGGCGGAGGCCCTGCGCTGGTACGCCGACGAGTCGGTGGCGCTGCCGGCGCTGCTGGCGGAGGCGACCGCGGCCGGGTTCGACCGGCACGCGTGGCAGCTGCCGTGGGCGTTCGCGGAGTTCATGCAGCGCCGCGGCCTCTGGGAGGAGATCCTGCGCACGCATGCGGTGGCGTTGGACGCGGCCGGGCGGCTCGGCGACCGGCTGGCCCAGGCCCGCTGCCACAACAGCATCGCCCGCGCCCACGTCAGGCTCGGCCGCGACCGCGAGGCCGTCGAGCACTTCGAGCAGGCGGTGGAGCTGCACCGGGACCTCGGCGAACCGGTCCTGCTGGCCCACATCCACCTGGGCCTGACCGTCGTGCTGAGCCGGCTGCGGCCCGGCGAGGCGCTGGGCCAGACGCTGCACGCGCTGGAGCTGTTCCGGCAGGCCGGCGACGTCGTCGGAGAGGCGCGGGCGCTGAACAACTCCGGCTTGTTGCGAGCCGGGACCGGCGAGTACGACGAGGCGCTGGCCGACTGCCGGCGGGCCCAGCGGCTCCTGGCCGACCACGGGTACACCCAGGGCGAGGGCCACGCCTGGGACAGCGTCGCCCACGTGCTGCACCTCAAGGGCGACTTCGCGGGAGCGGTGGCCTGCTTCGAGCGGGCGGTGGAGCTGCTGCGCGACTGCGACGACCGGCACGCGGCCGCCGAGACGCTGGTCCGCCTGGGCGAGACGCACGTGCGGGCGGGTGACATCGCGGCGGCGCTCGACGTCTGGAAGCAGGCGGCGGAGTTCTTCGACGCCTTCGACGACGCGAAGGCGGCGCAGGTCCGCGACCGCGTCGCTGCGTTTCATCATCCGGCCTGACCTGCTGGGACAGGCCGTTGAGAAATCGTTGAGAAATCGCTCAGCGCTCTGGCGCAGGCTGCGACGTGCGGCGGGACGGCGGCGCAGGCCGGCGTACCGCCTCGCATGGGCGGGCGCGGGCCCGCCGGAACGACCGAAAGGAAAAGTTCTATGCGCGTCGTGACCAGAATGGCCGACCGGCTCCTCGAGCTGATCGCGCCGCACACCGTGGCCAGGGCGGCCGACTGCGGTTACCAGTGCTGCAATTTCCCAGCGTTCACCGCGAAGTACTGCTGCTACTACCCGAACGGCAGCTCCAGCTGCGGCGGCTGCAAGAGCTACATCTACTGCTCCTGACCGCACGTTGACCGGGGGCCCGGCTGGCAGGCCGGCCGGGCCCTTCACACGGAAGGTTGTCTCATGCCCTATTTGATCGCCGTCGTGGCCCTCGTCGGCGCATTGTGCCTGGTGGATCTGGTGTTGACCCTCGGCGTGGTCCGGCGGCTTCGGGAGCACACCAAGCTGCTGGACGGACTGTATGAAGCCGTCGACCTGATGGGCGGCCCTTCCGGGCCGGGCGGGGGGCCGGCCGTCGGCGACGTCGCCGGTGATTTCGAGGCGACGACGGTGGACGGGAGCCGTCTCACCCGGGATCTCCTGACGGACGGGACGGTCGTCGCGTTCTTGTCGCCCGATTGCTCCGGCTGCCATGAGAAGCTTCCCGGCTTCGCCTCGTGGGCCGCGGACCAGGACCGCTCGCGGGTGCTGGCGGTGGTCGACAACCGATCGGGTGACCCCGCGGAGATGGTCAGCGCTCTGCAGCCCGTGGCAGAGGTGATCGTGGACAGCGCTGTGAGCAACGCGTTCGGCGTGCACTCGTTCCCGACGTTCCTCCAGGTGGCCGCGGGTGGCAAGCTGCTCGCGGTGGCGCCCGAGGTCTCCCGGCTGCCGGCCGGGTCGCCTGCGTGAGCGAGCCGGCACCGACGCCGCAGGGGCTGGCGAGGAGCGCGGCACGCGCCGCCGCGATGGTGTGGCGGTCGGCGCCCGCCCATGTCCTTGCCTACCTGGCGGTCACACTGGTGGGCTCGGCCACCCCGATCGCCGTGGCCTGGCTGACCAAGGCCGTGCTGGACGGGGTGGCGCTACGGCAAACCGGCACGCTGCTCGCCCTGGCGGTGGCCGTCGCCGTCGTCACCACGGCCGCCGCGGCGGCGACGCACGCGGGACATTACCTGCGTGCCGAGGTGGATCGCCGGACGGCACTGCACGCGAAGGACGAGCTGTTCGCGGCGGTCTCCGGCTTCACCGGTCTGGCCCGGTTCGAGAGCCCGGCGTTCCTTGACCGGCTGCGGCTGGCCCAGCAGAGCGCGAGCAACCCCGGCAGGCTGGTGGACACCACGCTCACCGCCGCTCGCAGCGCGGTGACGGTCGCCGGCTTCGTCGCGTCCCTGGCACTCGTCAACTCCGCCTTCACCGTCCTGGTCGTGCTGTCGGCCCTGCCGGCGCTGCTCATCGAGCTGCGGATGTCGCGGCAACGGAACACGATGTTGTGGCGGATCGGGCCGGCCGAGCGTCGCGAGATGTTCTACGCGCACCTGATGTCCACCGTGGACGCCGCCAAGGAGATCCGCCTGTTCGACCTCGGCCCCTTCTTGCGGCTTCGCATGCTGGCCGAGCTGCGCACCGCGAACGCCGAACGCCGCCGGCTGGATCGGCGGGAGCTCCGCATCCACGCGAGCCTGTCGGGCGCCTCGGCGATCGTGGCAGGAGCGGGCCTCGTCTGGGCGATCCTGGCGGCGGGGCAGGGGCGGCTCAGCGTCGGCGACGTGGCGATGTTCGTGGCGGCGGTCGCCGGTGTGCAGGCGGCGCTGGACAGCATGGTGTCGGCTGGCGTGATGGCGTACGAGCACCTGCTGACCCTTCATCACCACATCACGATCGTGAGCGCCGGACCCGACCTCCCGACGCCGGGCCGTCCCTTGTCGATGCCCCCTCTCCGCCGGGGCATCGAGCTGCGCGACGTCTGGTTCCGCTACAGCGAGGATCATCCGTGGATCCTGCGCGGCGTCAACCTGTTCATCCCGAACGGGGACACGGTCGCGCTGGTCGGGCGGAACGGCACCGGCAAGAGCACGCTCGTGAAGCTGTTGTGCCGCTTCTACGACCCGACGCGCGGAGCGATCCTGTGGGACGGCGTGGACATCCGCGACGTGCCGCCGGAGGCGCTGCGTGCCCGGATCGGCGCCGTCTTCCAGGACTTCGTGTCGTACGAGCTGACGGCGGCCGACAACATAGCGGTGGGTGATCTCTCCGCCGCCCAGGACCAGGCGCGGCTCGAACGGGCGGCACGGGACGCCGGTGTCCACGACGCCGTCGCGACCCTGCCGAACGGCTACCGCACGATGCTGAGCCGCGGCTTCCCCGCCGACCAGGAAGAGGAGCAGAACGACGGTGTGCTGCTCTCCGGCGGGCAGTGGCAGCGGCTGGCGCTCGCCAGGGCGTTCCTGCGCCGCGACCAGGACCTGATGATCCTCGACGAGCCGAGCGCCGGCCTGGACCCCGAGGCCGAGTACGAGGTGCACAGCCACCTCGCGAGGCTGCGGTCCGGACGCACCAGCGTGGTCATCTCCCATCGCCTCGGCGCGGTCCGTGACGCCGACCGGATCGTGGTGCTGGCCGACGGCGTCGTCGCCGAGGCGGGCACGCATGCCGCGCTGCTGGCCGAGGACGGCACGTACGCCCAGCTGTTCACCCGGCAGGCGGCCGGCTACCTGGACGACGCCGAACCGACGGGAGCGGCCCGGTGACCGGCGCGGTGGCCGCGCTCGCCGTCGCCGGCCTCGCTCTCACGGTCGTCTGGCTGCGCCGCCGCTACCTGGTGGTGACGGTCGAAGGGGAGAGCATGCTGCCGGCGTACCGGCCCGGCGAGCGCGTGCTCGTCCGCCGGACGCCGCCTGGATCATTGCAGGCCGGGCAGGTCGTCGTGCTCGCGCAAACCCCGCCAGGCGGGCGCTCGGGGGAACCGCAGCCGAGCGTGAGCTCGCGCTGGATCATCAAGCGCGTCGCGGCCGTGCCGGGTGACCCGATACCGCGCGACACCGTCCCCGCCCTGCGGACCGCGCCGGGTACGCGGGTGCCGGACGGGCGGCTGGTCGTGCTGGGCGACAATCCGGACCGCTCGCACGACTCCCGCCACGCCGGCTATCTGGCAGCGGAACGCCTGTTCGGCGTGGTGCTGCGCAAGGTGGGACAGCCGCTCACATACAGTCCTTCTTCAGCAGCCGATCGACCTTGATGCCCAGGTCGAGCAGCTCGGACCGCACCGAGTCGAACTCCTGCGCGATCTCCGAGCGCACGGTCGCGAACTCGTCGGCTATCTGCGTCGGGACGAAGTCGTCCTCGGCGGGCGAGGCGGCGAAGCGGGCGTTCACCTCCCGCCGGATGGCCGCGACCTCCACGTCCACGGCCGCGAACTGCTCCATCGTCTCGGTACGCGCCATCGTCACCTCTGCCCTCATGGCGGCGATCTCTGACTCCAGGCGCTTGGCCCGTTCGTTGATCTCGTTTAGGAGTTGCTGCTCGCCCTTGGCCCCCGAGGCCGCGCCGTTGAGCCGACCACACGTCTCGAGGCCTTCGACACGGAGCTTCAAATCGAAAATCTCCGCTTGTACGTCCACACGTCATCAGACTTTCTTCTCCGTGGATACTCCGGCCTTAAGGCCGTGGAGGAAACGGACTTCCTGCGTAGCGGGGCAGGGAAAGCCGTTTCGCCGTCAGGCGAACCGGCGTCAAGGAGTTCCGTGCCACCCCGCAGCCAGAAGGCGTGCGGGGTGGCACGGGGTGCGGTCTCACGACCTTGTTCTCCGCTTACGCGGGTGACGCCCGTACGGCCAGGTGAAGCCGTGCGGGTCTCCCCTCGACCATGTTGGGCACTCCGCTGCCCGAAGGCGTCCGCGTCCCGTTTCGTCCCTGCTCCCGGGGTTGTCTGCTGACGCGGATTCCAGGGTCCGCCGCTGAGGAAGCACGGCGGAGTGGATCTGCTGACGTGTGTCCAACGTAGCCACCAAGGTCACCTCCCTTGTTGGTGGTGGCTGGGTCTGGTCACCCTGGCCCGCCCCATCTAGCGGGGCGAGCCCCGGCCTTATGGCCGGGGAGCGAGTGACACCTTTGCGCTTGCTGGACGGGCACGGCCATCCCTTGGGACCCGCCCCCGCTTTCGGTCACCATATGGTTGCAGTCAGTGAGCGGCCTTGGCCATAACTCGATGAAATCAGGGTGGATTCTTTGCCATGACCGGTTGCTACCGGCGGCGGTCCTCGATCTCCCAGAGATGGTCGAGGACGTGCCAGACGCTGCTGCGCAGCGCGTAGCGGGGCGGCCAGCCGGTAGTCTGGGGCGGCTCCCAAGGGCGGGACAGCACGTCGGCCAGTTCCGCCCGCATCGCGTCCCGATCCCCGGGCGACTTGTACGGCTTGTGGCGGACGTCCACCTTCCTGGCGTAGGCGCGCTCGGCATTCGACACGTGATCGACGATGCGCGACAGGTCGCGCCCGCCACCGCGGGGCCCCTTGCGCAGGTCCTCCGGCGAGGTGGCGGCGGTCTCGTCGAAGAGGGCCCACGCCGCCCGCAGCAGGGCGACGCCGCGTTCCGCCGCCGCGGACGACAGGGGCTCCTGATCCAGGTCGGGGACCGCGTACGGCGCGCCGAAGTCTGTCATGTCACTGCCGGGAACCCGTGCCACCACCACCGGGTCGCCCGGCGAGAACTCCAGGCCGGCGCGCGCGGCCACCACGCCGTAGCGGGGGACGTACTCCATGAGCAGGTCGAGAGCGGCCTCCTCGCCCTTGGCGACGCGGCACCAGCCGGGCCAGTCGAGCGAGCAGGCGAACACCTTCTTCGGGCCGATCTCCAGGTAGACGCGGGTCATGACGTGCAAGCGTGCCACCCGTACCTGTCAGAAGTGGTCAGGTTCAGATGAGGTCGATGAGATCGGCCACCGAGTCGACCACCAGCGAGGGGCGGTAGGGGAAGCGGTCGATCTCCGCACGCTGGGTGACGCCGGTGAGGACCAGGATCGTGAACAGGCCCGCCTCCATGCCCGACACGATGTCGGTGTCCATGCGGTCGCCGATCATGGCGGTCGTCTCGCTGTGGCCCTCGATCTCGTTGAGGGCGCTGCGCATCATGCGGGGGTTGGGCTTGCCGACGAAGTAGGGGGCCACGCCGGTGGCCTTGGTGATCAGGGCGGCCACGGCGCCGCAGGCCGGCAGCGAGCCCTCGGTGGAGGGGCCGATGGGGTCGGGGTTGGTGGCGATGAAGCGGGCGCCGCCCTCGATGAGGCGGATGGCCCGGGTGATCTGGGTGAAGCTGTAGGTGCGGGTCTCGCCGAGCACGACGTAGTCGGGGTCGAGGTCGGTGAGCACGTAGCCGACCTGGTGCAGCGCCGTGGTCAGGCCCGCCTCGCCGATCACGTACGCCGAGCCGCCCGAGCGCTGGTCGTCGAGGAACTGGGCGGTGGCCTGCGCGGAGGTCCAGATGGAGTCGGGGGGCACCTCGAGGCCCGCCCCGGCCAGGCGCACCGACAGGTCGCGCGGAGTGTAGATCGAGTTGTTCGTCAGGACCCGGAACCGCTTGCCGGACTCGCTGAGCCGCTTGATGAACTCGTCCGCACCGGGGACCGGCCGCCCCTCGTGGACGAGGACGCCGTCCATGTCTGACAACCACGAGTCGATCCGCTTGCGCTCAGTCACAGGCTCATCGTAGCGAGCGCGCCTTATCGACTTCCCGTCCCCTGCATGAACAATGTTCTTCATGACATTCACCGATGAAGCCCTTGATATCCGTGACGAGCTCGTCGAACTCCGTCACTCGTTGCACACCACGCCGGAGCTCGGCCTGCACCTGCCGCGCACGCAGGAGAAGGTCCTGGCCGCGTTGGAGGGCCTGCCGCTGGAGGTGAAGACCGGCACCTCGCTCAGCTCCGTCACGGCGGTGCTGAGGGGCGGCCGGCCGGGGCCCGCCGTGCTGCTGCGCGGGGACATGGACGCGCTGCCCGTGGCCGAGAAGAACGATCTGCCGTACACCTCGCGGCTTCCCGGCCAGATGCACGCGTGCGGGCACGACCTGCACACCGCGATGCTGGCCGGGGCGGCGCGGCTGCTCAGCGCGCGGCGCGAGGAGCTGGCGGGTGATGTGATCTTCATGTTCCAGCCGGGTGAGGAGGGGCATGAGGGCGCCAAGCACATGATCGGTGAGGGCGTGCTCGAGGCGGCGGGCGCACGGCCGGTGGCGGCGTACGGGATGCACGTCGTGTCCGCGATGTTGCCGCCGGGGCTGTTCGCGTCGCGGCCGGGGCCGATCATGGCGGCGGCGGACACGTTCCTCGTGACGGTCAAGGGGCGCGGCGGGCACGGCTCCAGCCCGCACCGGTCGCTGGACCCGATCCAGGCGGGCTGCGAGATGGTGACGGCGCTGCAGACCATGGTGACCAGGGGGTTCGACCCGTTCGACCCCGTGGTGGTGACGGTGGGCAGCTTCCACGGCGGGTCGGCGGACAACGTGATCCCCGACGAGGCCAGGTTCGAGGCCACGGTGCGCACGTTCAGCAAGGACAACCGGGCGAAGGTCAAGCGGCGGCTGGTGGAGGTCGTGCAGGGCATCGCGGCGGCGCACGGGCTGGAGGTCGAGGCGTCGTTCGGGATGGGTTACCCGGTGACGGTGAACAACGACAGCGAGGCCGAGTTCGTGGGCAGGACGGCCGACGAGCTGTTCGGCCCTGGACGGTATTTCGTGTCGCCGCAGCCGGTCATGGGCTCCGAGGACTTCTCGTACGTGCTGGAGGAGGTGCCGGGCGCGTTCGTGTTCCTGGGGGCGTGCCCGCCCGACCGGGATCCGGCCACCGCGCCCTACAACCACTCCCCCGAGGCGATCTTCGATGACGCCGTGCTGCCCGACGGCGCCGCGCTCTACGCCTCGCTCGCCCACTCCAGGCTGTCGTGACCATGCGGGCGTGGGTCGTGGCCGAGCCGGGGCCGATGGCGACCCGGCCGCTGGAGCTCGTCGAGCTGGACGTGCCCGAGCCGGGGCCCGGCGAGGTGCTGGTGCGGGTCGAGGCGTGCGGCGTGTGCCGTACGGACCTGCATCTGGCGGAGGGCGATCTCCAGCCGCGGCGGCCGCGGACCACGCCCGGTCACCAGGTGGTGGGAAGAGTGGCGGGCACGGACGAGCGGGTGGGCGTGGCCTGGCTCCGCTCCACCTGCGGCACGTGCCGCTACTGCCTGCGGGGGACGGAGAACCTCTGCCCCCGTTCCACCTATACGGGGTGGGACGCCGACGGCGGGTACGCCGAATATCTGGTCGCGCCCCGCGACTACGTCTACCCCTTGCCCGGCGACGTGCCCGCCGAGCGGCTGGCGCCGCTGCTGTGCGCCGGGATCATCGGCTACCGGGCGCTGCTCCGCTGCGACCTGCCGCCGGGCGGGCGGCTGGGGATCTACGGGTTCGGGGCCTCGGCCCACCTGACGGCGCAGGCCGCCATCGCGCAGGGCGCAGTCGTGCACGCGGTGACCAGATCCGCGGCCTCCAGGGCGCTCGCGCTCGAGCTGGGCGCCGCGTCGGCGGGCGACATACCGCCCGAGCCGCTGGACTCGGCCATCCTGTTTGCGCCGGTAGGTACCCTGGTCCCAGCGGCGCTCGAAGCGCTCGACCGGGGCGGCACTTTGGCCATCGCGGGAATTCATCTGACCGATGTGCCCGTTCTGGACTACGAGCGGCATCTCTTCCAGGAGCGCACGCTACGCAGCGTGACGGCCAACACCAGGGCCGACGGGCGGGCCTACCTGGAGCTGGCGCTGGCGCATCCGCCACGCGTGACGACGAGTCTCTACCCGTTCGAAGAGGCGGACCGCGCACTCACCGATCTGGCGAATGACCAGGTCAACGGGGCGGCAGTCTTGGTAAACAGCTGACCGATTACTTGACGGCGCTTAGCTCCAATCCGCACACTGATGAAGGAAAGTTACATTAGCCTCACAACCACTGGAGATTATTGACGCGGATCAGGCGCGATCGTAGTGTCCGGTCAATCCCTACAGATCTTCGACAGGTCCCGACATCTCCCCGGAGCGGCAAATGAAACGACTGGCAGCGGTAGTCGCGTTGCTGGGTCTTGCCACCGCGACAGCAGCGTGCAGCGGTGGTTCCACCAACAATTCCAGTGGCTCGGGCGGCGGCGGCGGGCTCTTCACGACGATCGACGTGAACCGGCCCGGCATCGACGCGAGTGGCCCGGCGAACCCCTGGGCGCCGAAGGGCAACTCCTTCATGGGCTACAACGCGATGAAGCTGGGCTGGGTCAAGAACCACCTGACCGACCCGAACCAGTTCTACCCCGGCATCGCCGCCAGTTGGGAGATCGCTCCCGACAACTCCTCGGTCACCATCCACATCCAGCCGAACGGCAAGTGGTCCGACGGCAAGCCGGTCACGGCCGATGACGTGAAGCTCTCCCTCGGGCTGGCCTACACCGCCGGCAGCACCGCGTTCGCGATCACGCCGGGCGCGGCGGGCGTGGCGGCCGACATCCAGGTGGTCGACGCCAAGACCGTCAAGGTCACCCAGGACATGAAGAACCCGAGCTCCAAGTTCGCCCGGGGCGTCATGGACAGCTGGGTCGTGCCCGCGCACGTCTTCGGCAGCCTGCTGCCCGCCGACTTCTGGGACAAGCTCAAGACCTCCAGGGGCACCGGCGCCGACGCCGACAAGGCGCGCGAGGAGATCCTCGCCATCGGCCAGAAGGTGCTCGCCTTCGCGCCGCCCAAGGACGTCTCGGCCGGTCCCTTCACGCTGGAGCGGGTGAACCCCGGCGAGGCCCTGCTGGTGAAGAACAAGAACTTCTACAACGCCGCGCAGGTCGCGCCCGCGCAGGTGAAGTTCCTCAACTACAGCGGCAACGAGCAGATCTGGAACTACCTGACCGCCGGCAAGCTCGACCACTCCGGCTTCGTCGCCGCTCCGACGGACGTGATGACCCGGATCAAGAACGCGCCCGGCTCGCAGCCGATCAAGGGCTTCTCGCCGGTGGCCGTCGGCCTGGCGTTCAACCAGTCGAAGAAGCCGTACGACAACGTGCACGTGCGGCGCGGCCTGGCCTACCTGATCGACCGCGACCAGGTGACCAAGGTGGCCTCGCCCGAGGGCGGCACCGCGGCCGTGACGACCTCCGGCATCCACCAGAAGCCCGCGCAGGAGTGGCTCGGCTCCGAGCTGTCCACCCTGGAGCCGTACAAGCACGACGTGGCCAAGGCCGAGGCCGAGTTCAAGCAGGCCGGCCTGCAGAAGAAGGGCGGCAAGTGGGCGCTGGCCGACGGCTCGCCGTGGAAGGTCACGATGCACGCGCCGTCCGGCTTCTCCGACTGGATCTCCGCGCAGGAGAACATCAAGAGCCAGCTCATCGAGAACGGCGTGGACGCCGAGGTCGTGACCGTCGCCGACTTCCCCGTCTACCTCGAGGAGATCGCCGCCGGCAAGTACGACGCCGGCTTCTGGCTGATGGCGCTCGGCCCCGCGCCGTACGACATCTTCCAGCGCCTCTACGGCGCCTCCAACGGCTGGACCAACGTCGCGGGCAAGGTCGCGCACAGCGCGCCCGGCAAGGGCGGCAACTGGATGGGCAGCGCGGAGCAGCTCGACGTCCAGGGCGTCGGCAAGGTCAACCCGGGTGAGCTCACGGCCAAGCTGAACGCGGCCACCGCCGAGCAGGCCAAGCCGATCATGCTGGAGCTCGCCAAGACGGCCAACCAGGACCTGCCCGCCATCCAGCTCTGGGACTACGTGAACACGCAGTTCACCAACACCGGCCGGTTCACCGGCTGGCCTGAGCAGGACAGCGACCTGCTGCGCCTGCCCGCCGGAGTCTGGATCCAGCTGGGCCTCATCAAGGCCAAGCAATAGAGAAAGAGCCTATGGTAGTCATCGCACGACGACTCGCGGGCCACCTGGCCCGCGGGATCGTCATGATCCTCGTCGTAGCCACGATCAGCTTCTTCATCGTGAGGAGCATCCCCGGCGACCCGGTCGCCGCTAACGTGCAGAAGCTGATCCAGCAGGGCATGGATCCCCAGACAGCCGAGCAGGCGACGCGCGTGCTGTACGGGTTCCAGCCCAAGGGCTCGCTATGGGAGCAGTACATCCAGTACATGTCCGGCCTGCTCCGCTTCGACCTGGGGCAGTCGGTCACCCACGCGGGCGCGCCGGTCACCCAGGTGCTCGGTGAGGCGGCCAAGTGGACCGTCCTGCCGGTGCTGGCGGGAACGCTGCTGAGCTTCCTGGTCGGCATCGTCATGGGCGTCTACGCGGCCATCAAGCGCTCGGGCAAGCTCGGCGACATCCTGGCCATCTCGGGGTCGCTGCTGCACGGCGTGCCGCAGTACGTGCTGGGCCTGCTGCTCAGCGCGATCTTCGCGACGCTGATCCCGATCCTGCCGGCCGACGGGCCCGTGGACATCCTGTTCGAGCCCGGGTTCAACGCCGGCTACATCGGCTCGCTGGTCGAGCACGCGGTGCTGCCGGTGCTGACGTACGCGCTGGCGGCCTACGGCGGGTGGATCCTGGCGATGAAGTCGAGCGTGGTGACCGTGCTCGGCGACGACTTCATCCTGGCGGCGGAGCTGCGCGGGATGAAGCGGTCGATCATCTTCAGGTACATCGCGCGCAACGCGATCCTGCCGCTCTTCACGATCCTCGCGCTCTCGCTCGGCGTGCTGCTCGGCGGCGCGGTGTTCATCGAGCGGATCTTCAACTATCCGGGACTGGGCCTGCTGCTCCTCGACAGCATCACCATGCGTGACTACGCACTGATGGGCGGGGCGTTCCTGCTGATCACGGTGTCCATCATCGTGGCGAACATCCTCGCCGACCTGTTCTACTCCGTGATCGACCCGCGGGTCCGCAGCGGGGAGGAGGTGTCGTCATGAGCGTGCTCCTGGAGAGCTCGTCGACGAGCGCCACGATGCGCCGCAACTTCTGGGCGGGCGTGTGGCGGGTGATGAAGCGCAAGCCCAGCCGCATGGTGGGCGTCGTGCTGATGCTCGGGTTCGTGTTCATGGGCGTCTTCGGGCCCATGTTCTACCCCGCCCAGCTGCCCCGCGACCCGAGCCAGATCACCAGGCCACCGAGCTGGGAGCACTGGCTCGGCACCGACGACCAGGGCAGGGACGTGATCGCCCTGGTGGTCACCGGGTCGCGGTACGTGCTGCTGGCCGCCCTGGTGACCGCGGTCATCACCGTGGTCGTGGGCGCCGGCATCGGGCTGTTCTCCGGCTTCAAGCGGGGCCGCTGGGACAACGTGCTCATGCGGCTCACCGACATGAAGCTGACCATCCCCGGGCTGCCGCTGCTGCTGGTGCTCTCCACCGTGTGGAAGTTCAACAGCGCGATCCAGATGGGCCTGGTGCTGGGGCTGCTCAGCTGGGGCGGCGTGGCGCGGGCGGTACGCTCGCAGACGCTGTCGCTGCGCGAGCGGGGCTTCATCGAGGCGGCGCGCGGGCTCGGCCTGTCCACGACGCACATCGTGGGCAAGGAGCTGCTGCCCAGCATGGCGCCGTACATCGCGATGAACATGCTCATCGCGGTCACCGGCGGCGTGTACGCCCAGGTCGGCCTGTTCTTCCTGGGCGTGCTGCCGTACGAGTCGAACAACTGGGGGCAGATGCTCAACACCGCCGTGTTCCGCTCGGGCGCGCTCACCGTGCCGAGCGCGCTGGGCTTCCTCATCGGGCCGCTGCTGGCGATCCTGTTGCTGACGCTGGCCATCGTGCTCGTGGTGGACGCCATGGACGAGATCTTCAACCCCCGGCTGCGCGAGGAGTAGGCAAGTGACGCAGACAGCGCCGGGAGTGCGCATCGACGGCCTCACGGTCGTCTACAAGACCCCCGCGGGCGAGCTGCCCGCCGTCAGGGACGTCAGCCTGACCCTGGAGCCCGGCTCGATCACCGGCATCGTCGGCGAGTCGGGGTCCGGCAAGTCCACGATGGCCCTGTCGCTGCTCAACGCCGTCCAGCCGCCGGGCAGGATCGCGGCGGGCAGCGTCGAGATCGACGGGCTCGGCGACGTGGTGGGCCTGCGGGGCGAGCAGCTGCGCAAGGCCAGGGGCAAGCACATCGGGTACGTCTTCCAGGCCGCCCAGAACTCCCTGAACCCGCTCAAGACGGTTGGCAAGCAGCTGCTCGACCTGGGCCGCTCGCACGGCGTCGAGGACCTGCGCGCCCTGGTGCGCGAGGCCAAGGAGCTGCTCGGCCGGATGGGGCTGGACGGGGCCAGGGTGCTCGACTCGCACCAGCACGAGCTGTCCGGCGGCATGCGCCAGCGGGTCGGCATCATGCTGGCGCTGGTGCTCAACGCCCACCTGGTGGTGCTGGACGAGCCGACGACCGCGCTCGACATGATCACCCAGGCGAACATCCTGAAGATCGTCCGCGAGGTCCACGCGGAGCGCGGCCTCACCACCCTCGTCATCACGCACGACATCGGCGTGGTGGCCGAGGTGGCCGACCGGCTGGCCGTCATGTACGGCGGGCGGCTGGTCGAGCAGGGCCCCACCAGGGAGGTGCTCGGCTCGCCGAAGCACCCCTACACCAGGGGCCTGATCAAGGCCATCCCGCGGCTTGTCGGCGACATCGACGAGGCGCGGGCGCTGCCCGGCCGGCCGCCGACGCTGGCGACCGTGCCGAAGGAGGGCTGCGTGTTCAGGGAGCGCTGCCCGCTGCGCATGGACGTCTGCGACACCGTCGATCCCGACGCGGTCGCCGACGGGTCCCGGGTCGTGGCCTGCCACGCCGTGACCGTGAACGTGAAGGAGCACGCATGATCACTGGGACCGGCGTCGTCAAGACGTTCAAGCAGCGCGGCAAGATGCTGGGCGCCCGTGAGGTGCGGGCGCTGCGCGGGGTCGACTTCGCGATCCCCAAGGGGGGCGCGGCCTCGTTCATCGGCGAGTCCGGGTGCGGCAAGACCACGCTGGGCCGGATCATCGCCGGGCTGGAGACGTACGACGAGGGCGAGATCCTGATCGACGGCGTCTCCATGTCGTCACTCAAGCACAAGCAGCGCCAGCCGCACTTCCGCAAGATCCAGATGATCCACCAGGACCCGTACTCGGCCCTGAACCCGACCAGGACCATCCACCAGACGCTGTACGCCCCGCTGAGCCTGCGGGCCAGGCAGACCGGGCGGTCACGGTCGTGGATCGACGAGCGGGCGGCCGAGGTGCTGTCGCTGGTGGGTCTCGACCCCGGCACGGTGCTGTCGCGCTACCCGCACCAGCTGTCCGGCGGCATGCGGCAGCGCGTGGTCATCGCCCGCGCGCTGACCGTCGACCCGGAGATGCTCGTCGCGGACGAGGCCGTCTCGATGATCGACGTGTCGCTCCGGCTGGGCATCCTGGCGCTGCTGAAGGACCTGCGCGAGCGGCTCGGCGTGAGCGTGCTGTTCATCACCCACGACGTGGCCACGGCCCGCTACATCGGCGACGACGGCGAGCTGTACGTCATCTACCGCGGCCAGGTCGTCGAGCGCGGCCCCGTGGACACGGTCATCGCCGACCCCGTGCACCCGTACACGCAGTCGCTGCTGTCCGCGATCCCGGTGCTGCACGGCCTGGAGGAGCCCGGCGAGCACCCGGTGACGCCGCTGGAGTCGCTGGACGAGAGCCAGTCGGACGAGGGCTGCCTGTTCGCCCGCCGCTGCCCGTTCAGGGGCGAGCGGTGCACGAGCGAGCGGCCGCTGCTGCAGCTGGCGGAAGGGGTGCCGCAGGAGCACGCGTGCTTCTACCCCGAGCGCCGCAGCGTGATCGCCCGCCCGATGAGCGAGGTGTGATGTCCCACGCTGTGCAGGTCACCGATCTGGCCGCGGATCTGACGGAGGCGGCCGAGGTCGCCACCGCCGCGCTCACGCTGGACGCCGCGGAGGCCGCCGGCCTGGTCGGCTACCTCTCGCGCCCTCCCGCGGAGCGGCGCTGGACGGCGCTGGCCACCGACGGCGGCGTCGTGATGGCGTCCCTGTCGGCCGGCGATCCGGCGGCCGGGCACATCGACCTGCTGGCCGTGCACCCCTCCGTGCAGGGGCAGGGGCGCGGGCGGGCGCTGGTGCGGGCGGCCGAGGAGTGGCTGCGGGGCCAGGGCGCGCGGCAGGCGCGCTTCGCCGGCAACCCGCCGTGCTACGCCTGGCCGGGCATCGACGTACGCTACACCGCCGCCGCCTGCCTGGCCGAGAGCCTCGGCTACGAGCGCTACCAGGTCGCCTGGAACATGACGGCCGACCTGAGCACCGACCTGTCCGTCGAGGACGACCTGCGGCGGCTGGAGGAGGCCGGGGTGCGTGTGCTCGCGGCCGGTCCAGATGGCGAGGCTGCCCGGGAGCGGGTCGCCACCTTTGTTCGTGAGCAGTGGAACGAGCGCTGGGCCTGGGAGGCCACGCACGCGGCCGGGCTGCACTACGCCGAGCGCGACGGGCGCGTCCTGGGCTTCGCCGCCTGGGGCGCCCGGCCCGGCTGGTTCGGGCCGATGGGGACCTCGCCGGACGCCCGCGGGCTGGGCGTGGGACGCGTGCTGCTGCGCAGGTGCCTGGCGGACCAGCGGGCCGCCGGGCAGGCCAGCGCCCAGATCGGGTGGGTGGGGCCGTTGCGGTTCTACTCGCACGCCGTCGGCGCGCGAGCGGAACGCGTCTTCTGGCTCTACCGGCGCGACCTGGCGTGATGCCGCTAATAGAGCAGTGGTCCTTCAGGGGTTCCCGGTGGCGGGCAGAGGCCGCGGGGGTCCTCGCCCGCGTCCAGGCAGCGGGTGAGCGTGTCGGAGCCCCACAGGTGGTCCATGAACAGGTCGGGGCCCCACCAGCGCAGCTCGTCCGGATAGCGGGTGCGGGCCACGTACAGCATGGACAGGCCCGTCAGCACCGGTCTGAACGCCTCGCGGTCGTGCACGTGGAGCTGGACGCCGCGCACGGGGACGCCCGCGTGTTTGTGGAAGGTGGGCGTGAACCACGTCTCCCTGAACCGCACGCCCGGCAGGCCCAGCTCGGCCAGCGCGGCGGCGAACCCGGCATCCGCGTACGGGGCGCCGACCAGCTCGAAGGGCCTGGTGGTGCCGCGTCCCTCGGAGAAGTTCGTGCCCTCGAACAGCCCGGTGCCCGGGTAGACCAGCGCGGTGTCCAGGGTGGGCATGTTGACCGACGGCATCACCCAGGGCAGCCCCGTCTCGGCGAACGTCATGTCGCGCCGCCAGCCCTCCATCTCGACCACGCGCAGGTCCACGTCGAACCCGAACAGCGTGGCCAGCTCCCCCGCCGTCCTGCCGTGCCGGACCGGAAGGGGGAAGCGGCCCACGAAGCTGGCGAACGCCGGGTCGAGCAGCGGCCCCTCCTGGACGGTCCCGCCGAGCGGGTTGGGCCGGTCCAGGACCACGAACCGCAGCCCGAGCCGGGCGGCCGAGGCCAGCAGGTCGTACATCGTCCAGACGTAGGTGTAGAACCGGGTGCCCACATCGGCGATGTCGAAGACCAGCGTGTCCACGCCAGACCCCGCGATCACCCGGTCCAGCGCCTCGCCCTCGAGCTTGTGCGTGTCGAACACCGGCAGCCCGGTCTTCTCGTCCACGCTGTCGGCCTCGCTGCCGTCCGCCTGGGCGGTGCCGCGCATGCCGTGCTCGGGACCGAACAGCGCCGTCAGGTTCACCCCTGCGGCCAGCAGCGCGTCCGGGGTCGGGGTGAGATCGGGCAGGACTCCGGTGGGGTTCGTGATCAGGCCGAGGCGGGTGCCGCCCGCGAGAGCGGGATCCGCGGCCAGCCGTTCGGCTCCGGTTCGTACATGTGCCATGAAAGCCATTGTCTGAAAGATATTTACAAGTGTGAAGGAGAAGGTGGAAATTAGCGTCATGACTGATCCGCTACCCGAGCTGTCCACTGAGCAGAGCGATCCCCGCTACAGCCAGATCGACCGGCTGCCGACCGAGCAGATCGCCAGGCTCATGAACCAGGCCGACGCCGCCGTGCCCGCCGCCGTCGCGGTGGCCATCCCGGCGATCTCGGCGGCCATCGACGCGATCTCCGCGCGGATGGCCGACGGCGGCCGGCTGCTGTACGTCGGCGCTGGCACGTCGGGCCGGCTGGCCGTGCTCGACGCCAGCGAGTGCCCGCCCACGTTCGGCACCGATCCGTCGCTGGTGCAGGGCGTCATCGCGGGCGGGCCGGATGCGCTCACCCGGTCCGTCGAGGGTGCGGAGGACGACACCGAGGCCGGCGCCGCCGCGTTGAAGGACCTGGCGGTGGGGCCGCTCGACTCGGTGGTCGGCGTGTCCGCCAGCGGGCGGGCCCCTTTCGTGCTCGGCGCGCTCGCTGAGGCGTCCGCCCGCGGCGCGCTCACCGTCGGCCTGTCGTGCAACGACGGCGCGCCGCTGTCGGCCGCCGCCGAGCACGCGATCGAGGTCGTCGTGGGTCCCGAGGTGGTGACCGGCTCGACGAGACTCAAGGCGGGCACGGCTCAGAAGCTCGTGCTGAACATGATCTCCACGATCTCGATGGTCAAGCTCGGCCGTACGTACGGCAACAAGATGATCGAGATGTCGGCGATGAACAACAAGCTGGCCGGGCGCGCGCTGCGCATGGTCAGCGACATCACCGGCGCCGACCACGCGACGGCCGAGGCGGCGCTGGGCGCGGCCGGCGGGCAGGCGAAGATCGCCGTGCTGATGATCCAGCACGGGCTCGACGCCGATGGGGCACGCGCGCTGCTTGAGTCACACGGGGAGCGCCTCAGCGACGCGCTGAGCGGCTAACCGGGCCCGGGACGACGGGCGCCCCGCACGGAGGGGCGCTCCGGACGGCAGGGGCCGGCAGGAGGGGGATGAGGGGGACGGGGATGGCTGATCGGCTGGGGGCGATCCTGGCGGACGGGGTGCCGCGCGTGTGCTCGGCGGCGGTCGCGCTGATCGCCGTGGACGGCCGCGTGGCCGCCGCGGCCGCGACCGGCGAGCTCGTACGCTACTCCGACGCCGAGGGGAGCCTGGTCGCGGAGCGCCCGCCCGCGGGGCGGGACTCGATCTTCGACCTGGCCTCGATCAGCAAGCTCTTCACCACGGCCGTGCTGCTCTCGCTGGCCGAGGAGGGCCGGCTCGGCCTGGACGAGCCGGTGGCCACGTGGATACCGGGCAGCGACCGCAGGATCACGCTGCGCCGCCTGCTCACCCACACGGCGGGCCTGCCCCCGACCCGCCGCATCGACCTGGAGCTGCCCGGCGCGGACGCCGCCGAGCGCATGGCGGCGATGCTGGACACGCCGATCGCCCACCCGGTCGGCGGCCCGTACCTCTACAGCGACGTCGGCATGGTCATGGCGGGCCGGCTCGCGGAGCTGGCCGGCGGCGCGCCGCTCGACGAGCTGGTCCGCACGCGGGTCACGGGCCCGCTCGGCCTGGCCGACACCGGCTACCGGCCCACAGCGCTGCCCCGGATCGCCGCCACCGAGTGGAAGCGGGAGCGCACGGGGGCCGCGCCGGACCCGGGCGCATCAAATACCGCGCAGGACCCGGGGGCATCGACTGACGGTTGCGTGCGCGGTGAGGTGCACGACGAGACGGCGTACGCGCTGGGCGGCGTGGCGGGGCATGCGGGGCTGTTCGCCACGGCCGGGAACCTGCTGGCCTTCGGCGAGGCGCTGCGGCTCGGCGGCGCGCCCGTGCTGCGCCCGGAGAGCGTGGCCGAGATGGTGCGCGACCAGGGCGCGGAAGGCGCCGCCTTCCGCCACGGGCTGGGCGTGCGCATCGGCGACCCGGCCATCGTGGGGCCGCTGAGCGGCGCTTTCGGCCATTCCGGCTTCACCGGCACCTCGCTGGTGGTCGATCCCGCGCGCCGGTTGGCCGTGGTGCTGCTGACGAACGCCGTGCATCCCGTACGGGGGCGCCAAGGCATTCGCGAATTGCGCCACACGGTGGCCGCCGAGGCGTTGCGACTCCGCGACCTCGCCCCTTGACAGGAAGTAATTACAAAACCACAAATAGCGTATTGCTCAGCCCAAAACTGTGTGTGAAGGTACGTGTGAGACGGCCGGGCAAGCCTCCGGACGGATCCAGGGTTCCTTTCACGAGAAGGGCCTCAGGGCATAAATGGATAAACCTCCATCGTCCGCAACCAACCGATTTATCCAGCGATTTGCTGGAATGGGGAAATTCGGCGTCGTCTGGGCAGGCCAGGTCGTCACCCTCGTCGGTAATTCCGTATTACGCTTTTCCCTGATCATCCAGGCCTGGACCGTGGAGCACCAGGCGACCCAGGTCGTGGCGCTGTCGCTCTGCGCGCTGCTCCCCCAGATGCTGCTGAGCCCCACGGCCGGGGCCATCGTCGACCGGTGCCGCAAGCGCACCGCCCTGCAGCTCGCCGACGCGGGCGGGCTCGTCGCCGTCGGGGCCATGGCGGCCGTGTACTTCCTCGGCGACCTGCACCTCTGGCAGGTCTACCTGACCGTCGCGCTGCTCGGCGCGTCGGCGGCGTTCCAGTTCCCCGCCCTGTCCTCGGCGGTGCCGCTGCTGGTGGGCAAGGAGCAGCTCCAGCGGGCCAACGGGCTGCTGGCCACCGCCAAGAGCGTGGCCGACGTGGGCGGCCCGGCGCTGGCCGGGCTGCTCGTGGTGACCGGCGGGCTGGGCGCGGTGCTCTGGATCGACCTGCTGAGCTTCGCGGTCGCGCTGGTGACCGTGCGCGTGGTGCGCATGTCCGGCGACGCGCCCGGCTCGGGCGGCGAGCGCAAGCGGCTCGGGGCGGACTCGCTGGTGGGGCTGCGCTACCTGTTCGGACAGCCCAGCCTGCGCGGCCTGATCCTGGTGTTCTTCACGGTCAACCTGGTGATGGTGTTCGGGTTCGCCGTCGTGCAGCCCATGATCCTGGCCAGGACGGGCAGCGACGTCTCCGCGCTGGCCAGCGTGAACGCCGGGATCGGCGCGGGCGGGATCGCGGGCGGGCTGCTGCTGGCGGCCTGGGGCGGGCCGAAGAACCGGGTGCGCGGCATGATGCTCGGCGTCGTCGGCATGTGCCTCAGCGCCCAGATCCTCATGGCCGTGGTGCACGGGGTCGTGGCGTGGACGGCGGCCATGCTCGTGGGCGCGCTGATCATGCCGATCGTCAACGGCTCGATGCAGTCGATCATCCAGACCAAGGTGCCGAAGGAGCGGCAGGGCCGGGTGTTCGGGGCCGTCATGTTCGTCTCGCAGATCTCCTCTCCCATGGCGATGGCCTTCTCCGGACCGCTCGCCGACCACGTCTTCGAACCTCAGGCCGCCTCGGGCACCGGCCTGCCGGGGCTGCTGCGGCCCCTCCTGGGCGCCGGGCCGGGCAGCGGCATGGCGGCGATGCTGCTGCTCGCCGGCCTGCTGGGCGCGGGCGCCGCCCTGCTGGGGCTGGCCCGCCGCGCCGTGCGCCAGATCGACGTGCTGACGCCCGACCTCGAGAAGCAACCCGCGGGAGGCTGACCATGACCACCAATCCGTTCGAGGACGAGAACGGCGCCTACCTGGTGCTGGTGAACCACGAGAACCAGCACTCGCTCTGGCCGGCCGACATCGACGTGCCCGCGGGCTGGCGGGTGGCCCTGCCGTCGAGCTCCCGTGCCGCGTGCCTGGAGTACATCGAGACGCACTGGACGGACATGCGCCCGGCCGGCCTCATCCAGGCCTCCCGATGACCGCCGGTCACGTACATGAGGTCTTCGCCCGGCAGGCGGCCCGCACGCCCGGCAGGACGGCGCTGATCAGCGGCGCGGAGCGGCTGACCTACGCCGAGCTGGACGCGCGCTCCTCGGCGCTCGCGGACGAGCTCGACGTGCCGCCGGGTTGCCTGGCCGGGGTCCGCATGGAGCGCGGCGCCGGCCTGGTGGTCGCGCTGCTGGCCGTGCTGAAGCGCGGGGCCGGCTATCTGGTGCTCGACCCGGACCTGCCCGAGGAGCGGCTGCGCGGCATGGTCGAGGACGCGGGCGCCGCCGCGGTCCTCTCCCCGGAGGGCGTCGAACGGCTCCCCCGCGCGGCCCGGCACGACGGCGTGGCGTGCGTGATGTTCACCTCCGGCTCCACCGGCCGCCCCAAGGGGGTCGCCGCGCCGCACCGGGCGATCGTGGCCACGGTGACGGGGCAGGCGTACGTGCCGTTCGAGGCGGTGTGGCTGCAGTGCTCGCCGGTGTCGTGGGACGCGTTCGTGCTGGAGCTATGGGGGCCGCTGCTGTCGGGCGGCACCTGCGTGCTGTATCCAGGGCCACGGGTCGACCCGGTGGTGATGGCGCGGCTGACCGCCGAGCACCGGGTGAGGTGCATGTACCTGTCGAGCAGCCTGTTCGACGTGATCGTGGACGAGTGCCCGCAGGCGCTCGCCGGCGTGCGCCACCTGCTCGTGGGCGGCGAGGCGCTGTCGCCCCGGCACGTCAGGCGCGCCCTCGAACGGCATCCGGGGCTGCGCCTGAGCAACGGGTACGGGCCGGTCGAAGGCATGATCTTCATGACCACCCACCCGGTGACCTCTGTGGACGGCCCCGTGCCCATCGGCACGCCGCTGGCGGGCAAGCGCGTCCACGTGCTGGACGAGCGGCTGCGGCCGGTCCCGGACGGGGAGGTCGGTGAGCTGTACGCGGCCGGGGACGGGCTGGCCCTGGGCTACCTGGGGCGACCCGGCCTGACGGCCGAGCGGTTCGTGGCTGATCCGTTCGCGGACCCGGGCGGCCGGATGTACCGGACGGGCGATCTGGTGCGGCTCTCGGGCGGGGTCCTGCAGTTCGTGGGGCGGGCGGACGAGCAGGTGAAGATCCGGGGGTTCCGGGTCGAGCCCGGCGAGGTGGCGGACGTGCTGGCGCGCCATCCGTCCGTGGCCCGGGCCGGCGTGGTGGCCAGGGAGGACTCGCCCGGCGAGAAACGGCTGGTCGCGTACGTGGTGGCGGCGCCCGGCAGGCGCGTGCACGACGACGGGACGCCGTGTGAGGGGCACGTGGACGTCGAGGCGCTGCGCGCCCATGCGGCGGCCGTGCTGCCGGACTTCATGGTGCCGTCGGCGTTCGTCGTGCTGCCCGGCCTGCCGCTGACCCCCAGCGGGAAGCTGGACAAGTCCCGGCTGCCCGCGCCGGTTTACGAGCAGGGCGGCTCCGGGGCGGCGCGCGACGACGTGGAGAAGTCGTTGTGCGCGCTGTTCGCCGAGGTGCTCAAGGTGCCGCGGGTGGGCGTCGACGACGGCTTCTTCACGCTGGGCGGCGACTCGCTGATGGTGGCCAGGCTGCTCAGCAGAATCCACGCCGAGCTCGGGGCCGAGGTAGGCGTCAGGACCCTGTTCGAGACGCCCACGGTGGCGGCCATCGCCGAGCACGTCAGGCAGCAGGCCGGACAGCGGGCGGGAGAGCGGGCCCCGGAGCGCGGCGAGCCCTCGGCGTCGCTCGCGGAGGAGGCCGCGCCGCCGCTGTCGTTCGCGCAGCGCCGGCTATGGTTCCTCGACCAGGTCGACGCGGGCGTGGCCTACAACATGCCCATGCTGGTACGGCTGCACGGCCCGGTGGACGCGGCGGCACTGCGCGGCGCGCTGGAGGACGTGGTGGCCAGGCACGAGGCGCTGCGCACCGTCTTCACCGTCCACGACGGCGAGCCCGCCCAGCGGGTGCTGCCGGTCGAGGAGGCCAGGCCCGGCTTCAGCGCCGTCGAGGTCCCGGCCGCCGAGCTGGATGCGCGGGTGGCCGAGGCGGCCCGGCACCGGTTCGACCTGGCCGCCGAGCTGCCGATCCACTCCGTGCTGTTCACCACCGGGCCGGACGAGCACGCGCTGCTGCTGGTCATGCACCACATCGCCACCGACGGATGGTCGCTGCCGCCGTTCATGCGCGATTTGTCCCGCTGCTACGCGGCCCGGCTCGCAGGGGTGCGCGCCGAGCTGCCGCCCCTGCCGACCCGATACGCCGACTACGCGGTACGGCAGCGCGCGCGGGCGGACACCCTGGCCGGCTCGGAGCTCGGCTACTGGCGCGAGACGCTGAAGGGCCTCCCCGAACGGCTCCCGCTGCCCCGCAGGATGGAGGACGCAGCGGAGACGGCGGGTGCGGCCGAGACGGTGGTCAGGCGGATCGACGCGGACCTGCACGGGCGGCTGGCCGAGCTGGGCAGGCAGCGCGGAGCCACGCTCTTCATGGTGCTCCAGGCCGCACTCGCCGTCGTGCTCAACCGGGCCGGCGCGGGGACCGACCTGCCCATCGGGGCGCCGGTCGCCGGGCGGTCCAGCGACTCCGTGGGGGATCTCGTCGGGTTCTTCGTCAACCTGCTGGTGCTGCGTACCGACCTGACGGGCGATCCGGACGCCGGCGAACTGGTGGCGCGGGTGCGCGAGACGGACCTGGAGGCGTTCACCCACCAGGAGGTGCCGTTCGAGCGGGTCGTGCAGGACCTCAACCCGGCGCGCCGCACCGGGCGGCATCCCCTCGTGGACGTCGTGCTGGCGCTGCAGAACAACGCGCGGGCCGAGCTGGACCTGCCCGGCGTCGAGTCGCGGGTCGAGGTGGTCAGGACCGGGGCGGCCCGGTTCGAGCTGCTGGTCGACGTGACGGACGACTACGACCGCGACCGCGCTCCCGCGGGGATCGCCGTGACCGTCGAGTACCGGGTGGCCGCCTTCGACAGGCTCGTGATGCAGTGGCTGGCCGACGCGCTGGTGCGGGTGCTGGAGGCCATGGCGGCGGCCCCCGGCGCGCCCGTCTCCTCGATCGCGGTGCCGGAGATGCCGCAGGCCGCAGTGCGGGACACGCCGCAAGCCGCGGCCGAACCGCCGGCGGCGGGCGCGCCCTCCACCCGGAGGGAGCCCGTGGGGGCGCGGCGGTGGCCGCGTTCCGACCTGGAGCGGCGGGTCGCGGACGTCTGGGCCGACGTGCTGGGCGTGCCGGGGGTCGGGCTCGACGACGGGTTCTTCGCCCTGGGCGGGAACTCGCTGAGCGCCGTGCGGGTCGCGGCGCGGCTGGCGGGCCAGGGCCTGCCCGCCACCGCCGGGCAGCTCTTCTCCGCCCCCACCGTCGCCGAGCTGGCCGCAGCCCTGAAGCAGGCGCTGGAGCACGCGGCCACGCGGCCCGAGCCACGCATCGAACGCATCCCCAGAGCCCCGCGCATCCGCCCCCGGTAGGAGCACGTCCATGGACCTCAGCGTGATGTTCTTCGGCGCCGACGACGCGGACGCCGCCGCCCTGACCGCAAAAGCCGGCACCGCAAAAGCCGGCCATGCTGCGAAATACGATGACATCCTGGCGATCACCAGGGCCGCCGACCGGCTCGGCTTCACCGCCGTCTGGACCCCCGAGCGGCACTTCCAGCAGGTCGGGCAGGTCTTCCCGAACCCGGCCCTGCTCAGCGCCGCGCTCGCCGTCGCCACCGAGCGCATCCACGTGCGGGCCGGCAGCCTCGTGCTCCCCCTCCACCACCCGCTGCGCGTCGCCGAGGACTGGGCGCTCGTGGACAACCTGGCACGCGGCCGGGTCGGCGTCTCGGTGGCGACCGGCTGGCATTCCAAGGACTTCGTGCTCGCCCCCGACGCCTTCGAGGACCGGCGCGCACGTGCGTTCCGCGACGTCGGGCTGCTGCGCAGGCTGTGGGCGGGTGAGGCGGTGGAGTTCACCGACGGCACGGGCGAGCGGGTGGCGGTGAGGTCGCAGCCGCGCCCGTACTCCCCCGCCCTGCCGCTGTGGACCACGACCTCGGGCAGCCCTCAGACGTGGGAGGCGGCCGGGCAAATGCGCACGAACGTGCTCGGCGCCACCATCGGCCAGACCCGCGAGGAGCTGGCCGAGAAGATCCGCCTCTACCGCAAGGCCTACGAGGAGGCCCCGGAGCAGGATGGCAGCCCGCCCAGGGGCACCGTCACGCTCATGGCCCACACCTACGTGGGCGTCACCGACGAGCAGGCCAGGGAGCGGGCGGGCGGGCCGCTCAAGACGTACCTCAAGTCGTACGTGGCACAGACCGCCGCCAACAGGGACAACAGGGCCGAGGCGCTCACCCCCGCGCAGCTCGACACGCTCGCGGAGTTCGCCTTCCAGCGCTACCTGAGCTGGGGCAGCCTGCTGGGCTCCGCGCAGACGTGCCGCAAGAACCTGGCGGATCTGGCCGACCTGGGCTGCGACGAAGTGGCCTGTTTCGTGGACTTCGGGCTCGGCGCCGACGAGGTGCTCGCCGGGCTGGAAAGGCTGGCGAGCCTGTGAGCCGCTCCATGAACAGCGCCGACCGGTTCGCCGCGCTCGGGCGCGAGCGCCGGGTGGAGTTGCTGCGCCGCCTCGTCCAGGCGGGCAAGCTCGACGCGATCCCCGACATCGTGCCCCCGCGCGACCCCGCGCAGCCGGTGCGGCTCAGCCCGGCCCAGGAGGACCTCTGGGTGTACGAGTCGCTCTATCCGGACACGGCCGCGCTCAACCTGTGCTGCTCGTACCACTTCGACACCCCCGTCGACCCGGCAGACCTGGAGGCGGCGCTGACCATCGTGCAGGAGCAGCACGACAGCCTGCGCATGCGCATCAAGGGCGAGGTCGGCGACCTGCGCGTGGACTTCCCGGCCGCGGAGCCGGTCAAGCTGGAGCGGCTCGACCTGCGCGGCACGGGCGTGAGCCGGCGCGAGGCGCTGCACGCCTTCAGCCGCCGCACGTTCGACCTCGACGGCGGGCGGCTGATCAGGGGGCAGTTCATCACCGTGGACGAGACGCGCTCCACGCTGGCGCTGGCGCTGCACCACATCGCCACCGACTGGTGGTCGTTCGACGTGCTGCACGGCGAGCTCACCGAGGCCTACCGCGCCGTACGCGACCGCGTCCCGCCGCCCCTGCGCCGCCCCGAGATCCAGTACGCCGACTTCGCCGGATGGCAGCGCGAGCTGGCGGCGGCCGGGGTGTTCGACGCGCAGCTCGACTGGTGGCGCCGCTACCTGGCGGACCCGCCCCGCCCGCTCACCGTGGGCCCGTACAACATGACGCCCAATGGCGATTTCGGGGTCGAGCAGGTCGCCTTCCGCATCGACGCGGACATCGAGGCGGCCGTGCGCGCGCTCGCCAAGGAGCGCGGGGCCACGGTGTACGGGGTGCTGATGGCCGCGTTCGCGGTGTTCGCGCACCGGCTGACCGGCGAGTCCGACCTGATCACGGGCACTCCCCTGGCCAACAGGTCCGCCAAGGGCCTGGAACGCGTCATCGGGTACGTCATGAACACCGTCCCCATCCGCTGGCGCATCGGCCACGACACGACGTTCGCGGCCCTGCTGTCCCGCTTCACCGCCGAGTTCCCCCAGGTGCTCGCGAACGCCGACGTCCCCGTTGGCCGGATCGTCCAGGCCGTGGACCCGGAGCGGGTGGCCGGGCGGTCGCCGCTGTTCCAGTGGGTGTTCATGCACCTGCCGCGCCAGGAGAGCGTGGCCAGGCTGCGCGAGATCGCCGATCCCGAGCGCGTGCACACCGGCGGAGAGCACGACCTGATCGGCATCGTGCGCGACGGCGACGACGGGTTCGAGGCGAGCCTGGAGATCCGCACCGACCTGTACGCGCCCGAGGTGGTACGCGAGTGGGCGGACGCCTTCACCATGCTGCTCGGCTCGCTGGTGTCCGCGCCGGACGCGCCGGTGGCGGCGGCCTCGATGGCGCGGATGCGCCTCGAGGACACCGCCGCCGAGCTGCCGTACACGAGCCTGCCCGGCCTGGTGGCCGGCTGGGCCGAGCGCACGCCCGGCGCCGTGGCCGTGGAGTCGGACGACGAGCGGCTCACCTATCGGGAGCTGCTGGAGCGGGTCGACGGGCTGGCCGGGGCGCTGCGGGAGCGCGGGGTGGGGCCGGAGCGGGTGGTGGCCCTGGGGCTCGGGCGGTCCGTGGACCGGGTGGTGGCGATGCTGGCGGTGCAGCGGGCCGGCGGGGCGTACCTGCCGCTCGATCCCGACCACCCGGCCGAGCGCAGCGCTCACCTGGTCGCCGACGCGGGGGCCACGCTGCTGGTCGCGCCGCCCGATGTGCTGCCCGGGCTGGAGATCGAGCGCATCCCGCCGGACACTGCCCGATTTAATGCGATATTTCCTGATCTGGAGCCGCTGAGTCCGGCGTACGTGATCTACACCTCCGGCTCCACCGGCCGCCCCAAGGGGGTCGTGGCCGGCCACGCGGGCATCGCGAGCCTGGCCCACTCGCTGGTGACCGCCTTCGAGCTGGACGGCTCCAGCCGCGTCCTGCAGCTGGGGCCGGCGACGTTCGACATCTCGGTGGCCGAGCTGTGCATGGCGTTCGGCTCCGGTGGCACGCTCGTCGTCCCGCCCGACGGCCCGCTCGTGGGCGCCGAGCTGGGCGAGGTGCTGCGGGATCGGCGGATCACGTTCGCGCTCATCCCCCCGGCCGTGCTGGCCAGCGTGCCGCCCGGCGACTTCCCCGGCCTGCGCGGGCTGGCCGTGGGTGCCGACGTGTGCCCGCCTGAGCTGGTCGCGGCGTGGGCGGGCACCCGCCTCTGGAACGCGTACGGGCCGACCGAGATCACGGTCGCCGCCACCGTCAGCGACCCGCTGGCCGCCGACGGCGCCCTCCCGCCGATCGGGCGCCCCCTCGCCGACACCCGCCTGTACGTCCTGGACGCCCGGCTGCACCCGGTGCCCGCGGGCGTGCCCGGGGAGCTGTACGTCGCGGGCCCCGGTGTGGCCCGTGGCTACCTGAACCGCCCGGGGCTCACGGCCGAGCGCTTCGTGGCCGACCCGTTCGCCGCGCCCGGGGAGCGCATGTACCGCACCGGCGACCTGGTGCACCTGCGGCCCGACGGCCAGCTCCACTTCCTCGGCCGCGTGGACGACCAGGTGAAGGTGCGCGGCGTCCGCGTGGAGCCCGCCGAGATCGAGTCGGTCCTGGCCCGCCACGAGTCCGTCGCCCAGGTGGCGGTGGCGCTCCGCGACGGCCGTCTCGTCGCCTACCTCGTCGGACAATGCGACATCGGCGACGTCCTGGCCCATGCCGTGGCGTCGCTGCCCGTGCACATGGTGCCGAGCGAGTTCGTGGCGCTGGACGCGTTGCCGATCACGCCGCAGGGCAAACTGGACCGGGCCGCCCTGCCCGCGCCCTCCGTCAAGCCGCAGGCGTCGCGGCAGCCGGTGTCCGGACGTGAGGCGGCGCTGTGCGAGCTGTTCGCCGAGCTGCTCGGCGCGCCCGCGGGACCGGACGACGACTTCTTCCGGCTCGGCGGCGACAGCATCGGGGCGATCCAGCTCGTCGGCCGCGCCAGGGCGGCGGGGATGAGCTTCACGCCGCGCGAGGTGTTCGTCGCCAGGACCCCGGCCGCGCTGGCGGCGCTGGCACGGGTCACCACGCGAGCGGTCGCGGACTCCCCGGTGGGCAGGTTCCCGCTGACGCCGATCATGCACTGGTGGCGCGAGCACGGCGGTCAGCTCGACACGTTCACCCAGTCCCTGATCCTGCCCGTGCCCGAGGGGGCCGGAGAGGAGCGCGTCAAGGCGGCGCTGAGTACGCTGGCACACCGGCACGCGGCCCTGCGCATGCGCCTGCTGCGGCACTCGGACACCGACTGGGAGCTGGCGGTGCCCACCTCGGACGAGCCGGTGGAGGTGCCTTTCGCCCGCGGGGGCGCGGGAACGGCGCCGCGGCTGGATCCGGAGCGCGGGCAGATGCTCGCCGCCACCTTGCTCGAACCCGGCCGGCTGCTGGTCACCGCGCACCATCTGGCCGTGGACGGCGTCTCCTGGCGCATCCTGGGCCCCGAGCTGACCGCCCTCCTGAAGGGCAGGGAATTACCCGACGCCGCGGGCACCTCGTTCGCGGGCTGGGCCCGGCTGCTCGCCGCCGAGGCCCTGCGGCCCGAACGGGTGGAGGCGGAGCTGCCGGTGTGGCAGCGGCTGGTCTCGGGCGACGAGGCCCGGATCGCGCCCGGCTGGAGCGGACGGGGCAGGCGGCGTGCCACGCTCACCAGGACGCTCCCGCCGGACCTCACCGAGCAGGCCGTCACCGATCTCCCCGCCGCCTTCCGCTGCGGCCCTGACGACGTGCTGCTCACCGCCCTGGCCGGCGCCGTGACGAGGTGGCGCGGCGGCACGAGCGTGCTGGTGGACCTCGAAGGACACGGCCGCGAGTCCCCCGCCGACGACGTCGACATCACCGGCACGGTCGGCTGGTTCACCGCCCAGTACCCGGTCAGGCTGACGACCACCGGCTCCCCGGCCGAGGCGCTCAAGCGGACCAAGGAGCGGCTGCGCGCCGTCCCCTCGGGCGGCCTCGGCTACGGCCTCCTCCGCTACCTCAACCCGCGCACCGCCCAGGAACTGGCCGAGCTTCCCGCTCCCGACCTGCGCTTCAACTACCTGGGCAGGTTCGAGGGGGAGCTGGCCGGCATGGCGGACGCCCCGATGGCGTACGCGATCGAGCTGGACACCGTCGCGTACGCGGGACGGCTGGTGGCGAGCTGGTCGTACGCCGCCGACGCCATCGGCGAGGAGCAGGTGGAGACGCTGGCCGGGCTGTGGTTCGACGCGCTGGCCGAGCTGGCGGGCCAGGCGGGCGAGGGCGGCGCGACCAGCTCGGACTTCCCCCTGGTGGAGCTGTCGCAGAGCCAGATCGAGCAGCTCGAGGCGGACCTGGACGGCGACTGGTGAGCGGCGGGCTGGCCGACGTGCTGCCGCTCTCCCCCGCGCAGGAGGGCCTGCTCTTCCACGCCCTGTACGGCGGCGACGACGCGTACGTCATCCAGGCCAGGTTCACCGTGGACGGCGAGGCGGACCCGGCGCGGCTGCGCGCGGCGGTGGAGGCCCTGCTCACCCGCCACCCGAACCTGCGCGCCTGCTTCCGCCACAAGGGCCTCGACCGCCCGGTGCAGCTCGTCCCGCACCGGGTGCGGCTGCCGTGGACGGAGGTGGACCCGCCGTCGGACGCCGAGCTGGAGCGCATGCTGGAGGCCGATCTGCTGCGCCCGTTCGACGTCACCAGGCCGCCGCTGGTCCGCGCCACCCTCGTCCGGCGGGAAGAGCTGGTGCTGACCATGCACCACATCCTGGTGGACGGCTGGTCGATGCCGATCCTGGCCAGGGAGCTGGCCGCCCTGTACGCGGGCGCGAGCGAGCTGCCGCCCGCGCCCCCGTACCGCGACTATCTGGCCTGGCTGCGTGCGCAGGACGGCGAGCGGGCCGCGCGGGCCTGGCGGGAGTCGCTCGCGGGCCTGCCGGGCCCGACCCTGCTCAGGCCGGGATCCGGGGCGGCGAGCGGGCGTCAGGAGACGGTGGAGCTGGAGCTGACGCGCGAGCTGAGCGAGGGCCTGCGCGAGCGGGCGCGCCGCGCGGGCGTGACCGTGAACACGCTGGTGCAGGCGGCGTGGGGGCTGGTGCTCGGGCGGCTGACCGGGCGTGCGGACGTGGTGTTCGGGGCGGTGGTGTCCGGCCGCCCGCCGGAGGTGGCGGGTGTGGAGTCGATGGCGGGCCTGTTCGTCAACGCCGTGCCCGTACGGGTCAGGACCCGCGAGAACGACCTGCTCACCCGCCTGCAGGACGAGCAGGCCAGGCTCACGGCGTTCCACCACGTACGGCTCGCGGACGTGCAGCGCCGCACCGGCGAGCTGTTCGACACCCTGCTGGCCTTCGAGAACTACCCCCGCGACGGCCTGTCCGCCGCCGGTATCCGGCTGACCGGCGTCCGCGACGCCACCCACTACCCGCTCACGATCACGGTGGTCGCGGGCGAGCGGCTCTGGCTGCGCCTCGGCTACCGCGCGGAGCTGCTGGCCAGGGCCGAGACCGAGGCCATCGCGGCCCGGCTGACCAGAGCCTTCGAGGTCCTCGCCGCCGGTGTCCCCGGCGACGTGCTGCCGGAGGAGGAGTCGCACCGGCTGCTGGTGACCTGGAACGACACCGCACGGCCGGCCGCCCGGCAGCCGGCGGCCGGGTCGGTGCCGGAGCGGTTCGCGGCTCAGGCGGCCCGCACGCCGGACGCGGTGGCGCTCGAGCACGGCGGGCACACCCTCACCTACGCCGAGCTGGACGCCTGGTCGGACCAGGTCGCGGCCGGGCTGGAGCTGGCGCCGGAGACGCCGGTCGCGCTGCTCATGGAGCGCTCGCCCGACCTGGTGGTGGCCCAGCTCGCCGTGCTGAAGGCGGGCGGCTGCTACGTCCCGCTGGACCCGGGGCAGCCCGCGGCGCGGCTGGCGTGGCTGCTGGAGGACAGCGGCGCGAAGACCGTCCTGACCCGGCTGGAGGCGGGCGCGGGCCGGTTCACACCCCGGCCGATCAAGGTCGATCCGGGCTCGGCGGCCTACGTCATGTACACCTCCGGCTCCACCGGCACCCCCAAGGGCGTCGTCGTCACCCACGCGAACATCCTCGAGCTGGCCTCCGACCGGCGCTTCGCCGCCCACCGGCGGGTGCTGCTGCACAGCCCGCACACGTTCGACGCGGCCACGTACGAGCTGTGGGTGCCGCTGCTGAACGGCGGGACGGTCGTCGTCGCCCCGCCTGGCCCGCTCCAGCCGGACACGATCAGGCGGGGGCGGCTCAGCGCGGTGTTGCTGACGGCCGAGCTGTTCCGCACCGTCGCCGACCTGGCGCCCGACGCGCTCGCCTCGGCAGGCGAGGTGTGGGCCGGGGGCGACGTGCTGCCGCCGGACGCGGTGCGGCGGGTGTCGGCGCGCGGCACGCGGGTCGTCAACGCATACGGCCCCACGGAGTCGACCACGATCGCCACCAGCCACCCGGTCCCCTCCGGCTGGGCCGGCGACGCCGTGCCGATCGGGCGCCCGCTCGACGGCACCCGCGTGTACGTCCTGGACGCGCGCCTGCGCCCCGCCCCCATCGGCACGGTCGGGGAGCTGTACATCGCGGGGACCGGGCTGGCCCGCGGCTACCTCGGCCGGCCGGGGCGGACGGCGGAGCGGTTCGTGGCGGATCCGTTCGCGAACCCGGGCGGCCGGATGTACCGAACCGGCGACCTGGCGCGGTGGACGTTCGACGGCGAGCTGGAGTTCGCCGGGCGGGCCGACGGGCAGGTGAAGATCCGCGGCTACCGGATCGAGCCCGGCGAGGTGGAGTCCGTCCTGGAGGGCTCCCCGGACGTGGAGCGCGCCGTGGTCGTCGCCACCTCGGGCGCGGGCGGCGCCGGGAAGCGGCTGGTCGCCTACCTCGTCCTGGCTCGCGGCGGCGCGCTGGAGCGGGTGCGGGAGGACGCCGCCGCCCGGCTGCCCAAGCACCTCCTGCCCGACCGGTACGTCACCCTCGACCGCCTCCCGCTCACCCCGCACGGCAAGGTGGACCGCGCGGCCCTGCCCGACCCGGCGCTCCCCGCACCGGTCGCCAGGGAGCCGGCGACGCCGCGCGAGAAGGCGCTGTGCGAGCTGTTCGCCGAGGTCCTGGGCACGGGGGCGGTGGGCGCGGACGCCGGTTTCTTCGACTCGGGCGGCGACTCGCTGCTCGCCATGCGCCTCACGGCGGCGATCGAATCCAGGCTGGGCATCCGCACGAACATCGCCACCCTGTTCGAGGCGCCCACCCCCGCCGCGCTCGCCGTGCGACTGGACAGGGCGGCGACCGAGCTGGACCTGTCCCCGCTGCTGACACTCCGGCCGGAGGGCGACCGGCCGCCGCTGTTCTGCGTGCACCCCGGCCGGGGCATCGGCTGGTCGTACACCGCGCTGCTCCCCCATCTGGCCTCCGGCCGGCCGGTCCACGCCCTGCAGTCGCCGGCGCTGGGATCCCGCTGGACGCTCCCCGGAAGCATGCGGGAGCTGGCCGAGGACTACCTGACGCGGGTCAGGGCCGTCCGTCCCGAGGGCCCGTACCTGCTGCTCGGGCACTCCTTCGGCGGCCTGCTCGCGTACGAGATGGCCGCCTGCCTGCGGGAGTCCGGGCAGGAGGTGGGACTGGTGGCCTCACTCGACGCCTTCCCGTGGCCGGCCGGTTTCACGGCGGATCCCGGAGCGGTCGAGCAGGAGGCGCTGACCATCCTGCTGCGCACCCGCACGCTGCACCCCTACGCCCAGCCGGGGCCGCTGGAGCGGGCCCGGGTGTTCGCGGCGGTGCGCGGCAGCGAGGGCCCGCTGTCGGGGCTGGACGACGATCGGCTGTCCGCCGTGGCCGGCACCGTGGCCGGGCATCTGCGGCTGGCGGTCACGTACCGGCCGCCGCCCTTCGACGGGACGGTGCTGCTCTACTCGGCCACCGCCCAGCCCGGCGGCGTGTCCTCGGCGGTCAAGGCCGGGCGCTGGTCCCCCGCGCGCGTACGCGTCCACGAGCTCGGCTGCGGGCACAGCGACCTGCTCAGGCCGGGACCCGCCGCCGAGATCGCCAGAGTCCTCGAACCGATCCTGCGGGAGTTCTGATGGTGCCGGTTGAGTACGAGTTCCCCGTGTCGCCTGCGCAGGCCAGGATGCTGGTGCTGGATCAGCTCAATCCGGGCACGGCGCAGTACAACGTGCCGGTGGCCTTCGCCGTGCACGGGTTCTTCGACGTGGCGGCCTTCGGGGCGAGCCTGGACGCGGCGGTCGCCCGGCACGAGTCGCTGCGCACCGTCTTCCGGCTGCACGACGGCCAGTACCTGCAGGTCGTGGCCGAGGAGATGAAGGCTCCGTTACGGGTCGTGCGGGACGTCCCGGTGGCCGGATCGTACCCGTTGATGGTGGCGGCGGCGGGGACGCCGTTCGACGTGGCGGCGGGGCCGCTGCTGCGGTGCGTCGTGTACGCGCTGGACGACGGCAGCCACCGCGTCCTGCTGACCGCCCACCACCTGGTGTGCGACGGCTGGTCCCTGCGCGTCCTGCTCCGCGACATCGCCGACGCCTACCGCGGCCTCGCCGCCACCCAGCCCGGAGCCGGCGGCGAGGGCGAGGAGCCGCCGCTCCAGTACCCCGACTACGCGGTCTGGCAGCGGGAGCGGCTGGACTCCCACGCCCTCGATGAGGCCGTCGCGTTCTGGGCCGAGTCGCTCAGGGACGCGCCCACGACCCCGGCGCTCCCCACCGACCGTCCCCGCCCCGCCGTACAGTCCACCGCCGGCGGCGTCGAACGGATCGTGCTGCCCCCGGACACGCGGGAGCGCCTGGCGAAGGTGGCCGCCGAACGGAACGCGACGCCGTTCATGGCGTTGTTCGCGGCCTTCGCCGCGTTCCTGGCCAGGATCTCGGGGCAGCGCGACCTCGTCGTGGCCACGCCCGTCTCGGGCCGCGACCACCCGGACGTCCAGGGCCTGGTCGGCCTGCTGGCCAACACCCTCGCCGTCCGCGCGGACCTGTCGGGCGACCCGTCCTTCCTCGACCTCCTCACCCGGGTACGCGACCGCTTCGTGGCCGCCCACCCGTACCAGGAGGCCCCGTTCGAGGCGGTCGTCCAGGCCGTGGCGCCCGGCAGGGAGCTCAGCCACGACCCCCTCGTGCAGGTGATGCTGGCCTTCGAGGACGACGCCGGCCTGCGGCTCGACCTGCCGGGCGCCACCACGGAGCGCGTCGGGCTGCTGTTGAGCGAGGCCAAGTTCGACCTGCTGCTGAACGTCGAGCGCGACGCGGACCGCCTGGCCGCCCACTTCGTCTACCGCGCCGACCTGTTCACGCCCGGCACCGTGCGCCACTGGGCCCGCGCCTTCGCGACGCTGGTCAACGGCCTGCTCGACCGGCCGGACCGGCCCGTCACCGCCGTCGACCTCCTCTCGCCGGAGGACCGCCGCCTGGTGCTCGGCGACTGGAACCGCACGGCTGTCCCCACCGCCGGGCGCCTGGTCCCCGACCTGGTGGCCGACCGCGCGCTCGAACGCCCTGACGCGACGGCGCTGGTGTACGGCTCGATCTCGCTCACGTACCGGGAGCTGATGGACCGGGCGGACGGCCTGGCCGCCCGGCTGCGCGCGGCGGGCGTGGGGCCCGCGGTCCCGGTGGGGCTCTGCCTGCCCAGGGGCGCCGACATGGCGGTGGCGGCCCTCGCGGTGCTGCGCGCGGGCGGCGCGTACGTCCCGCTCGACCCCGGCCATCCGCAGGCCCGGCTGCGGTTCATGGTCGCGGACGCCGGGGTCCGCCTGCTGATCGCCGCCGAGCCCAGGGACCTGGGCGTTCCGGTGATGACGCCGGACGGGGAGGCGCCCCCGGCCGGCCCCGCGGCCGCGTCGCGGCCCGCCCTGACCGACACGGCCTACATCCTCTACACTTCCGGCTCCTCCGGCACCCCCAAGGGCGTGGTCGTCGAGCACCGCGCCCTGCTCAACCTGGCCGCCGCCGTAGGCCCCCAGTTCCCCGTGACCGGCGACGACCGGGTGCTGCAGTATGTGTCGTTCGGGTTCGACGTGGCCGTGTCCGACCTGTTCTTCGCCTTCGTTGCCGGGGCCGAGCTGCATGTGGCGGCCGAGTGCGAGCGGCTCGGCGAGGACCTGTACGCCCGGCTCCGCGACTCCCGCATCACCTACGCCTTCCTGCCCCCGTCGGCCGCCATGTCCCTGCCGTGCCCGCCCGGCGCCCTCCCCGACCTGCGCACGCTGGCGATCGGGGGCGAGGCGTGCCCGGCCGAGCTGGTCGAGCGCTGGGCGACGCCGTCGCGCCGGGTGGTGGACGCGTACGGGCCGACCGAGACCACGGTCTTCGTCACCACGGCCGACCTGGTGCCCGGCGAGCCGGTGGTGATCGGGCGTCCCGTGGCGAACACGCGCGCGTACGTGCTGGACGAGCGGCTGCGCCCGGTGCCCGCGGGCGTGGTGGGCGAGATCTACCTGGCGGGGGCGGGGATGGCCCGCGGGTACGCCAACCGGCCCGGCCTGACGGCGGAGCGTTTCGTCGCCGACCCGTTCGGCGAGCCCGGCGGGCGCATGTACCGCACGGGCGACCTCGGCCGGTACGGCGCCGACGGCGTCCTGTCCTACCTGGGGCGGGTCGACACGCAGGTCAAGCTGAGAGGGTTCCGGGTCGAGCTGGGAGAGATCGAGACGGTCCTGGCCGCGCACCCGGGGGTCTCGGTCGCGGCGGCGGCCGTGCGCGGCGACCGGCTGGTGGTGTACGCGGTCCCGGCCCCGGCCTCGGCAGCGGTCCCGGCCTCGGTCCCGGCCGCTGGGCGCCCGGCCGGCCGGGAGTTGCGGGCCTGGCTGGGCGAGCGGCTGCCCGGCTACATGGTCCCCGACACGGTCGTCTTCCTGGGCGAGCTGCCCCTCAACAAGTCCGGCAAGGTAGACAGATCCCGGTTGCCCGATCCGCCACTCACCCGCCCCGACCTGGACCGGCCCTACGTCGCCCCGGCCACCGCGACCGAGCGGCGGCTGGCGGGGGTGTGGGCCGAGGTGCTCGGCCTGGCCAGGATCGGCGCCCAGGACAACTTTTTCGACCTGGGCGGCAACTCGATCAAGCTGCTCGCCGTCCTGGCGGCCCTGCGCGAGCACGGCCACGACGGCGGGCTCAAGCTGGTGGACCTGTTCAGACACCCCACGGTCGCCGCCCTCGCCGCCCGCCTGGACGGCCCCGAGCAGGCGGACCACGGCGAGTCCCGGCGCCGAGGGCAGGGCAGGCGCGAGCGGCTGGCAGCGCGCAGGAACGCGCAGAAAGGCGGAACCCAATGACCGACGCACCGGCGGTGGCCATCGTGGGGATGAGCGGCCGCTTCCCCGGCGCCCGCGACCTCGCCGACTACTGGCGCAACCTGCGCGACGGCGTCTGCTCGATCGCCGACTTCGGCGAGCAGGAACTGCTGGCGGCCGGAGTGGACGCCGGCGAACTACGCAGCCCCGGGTACGTGCCGGCCAAGGGGTTCCTGGCGGACGCGGACCGGTTCGAGCACGAGCTGTTCGGGTTCAACACCACGGAGGCGGGTGCGCTGGACCCGCAGCACCGGCTGCTGCTGGAGACGGCGTGGTCGGCGCTGGAGGACGCCGGGTACGACCCGCGCGACGCCCCCGCCGGCACGGGGGTGTACGTGGGCGGCGGGCCGAGCGAGCACTCGGTCGCGGCCCAGGTCGACCGGCGGCTGCACGCCCGGCTCGGGCCCATGCACGTGCGGATCTTCACCGACCGGGAGTTCCTGGCGGGGTGGCTGTCGTACCGGCTGGGGTTGACCGGGCCGAGCATGACCGTGCACACGGGCTGCTCGACCTCTCTGGCCACCGTGCACGTGGCCGTGCAGGCGCTGCTGGCTGGCGAGTGCGACCTGGCGCTGGCGGGCGGCGTGTCGATCGACTCACCGTACAAGCGCGGGTACCTGTACGAGCCCGGCGGCATCCACTCGCCGGACGGGAGGTGCCGCCCGTTCGACGAGAAGTCGGCCGGCATGGTCGGCGGCGACGGCGTCGGGCTGGTGGTGCTCAAGCTGCTGGAGGACGCACTTGCCGACGGCGACCAGATCCACGCGGTCATCCGCGGCACGGCGGTCACCAACGACGGCGCCGCCCGGGTGGGCTTCACCGCGCCGGGCGTGGACGGCCAGACGGCCGCCATCCTCGAGGCGTGGGCGGCGGCGGGGCTGGAGCCGGCGGACGCGCAGTTCCTGGAGGCGCACGGGACGGGGACGGACCTCGGGGACCGGATCGAGGTGGCGGCCGCGGCGGCGGCGTTCGCCGGGGCACGGTGCGAGCTCGGCTCCGTGAAGTCCAACATCGGCCACCTGAACGCGGCGGCGGGCGTGGCGGGGCTGATCAAGGTCGCGTTGATGCTGGCCCACCGCACGATGGTGCCCACGGCGAACGTCACCCGCCCGCACCCCGACCTGGACCTCGAGGCCACCCCGTTCCACCTGCTCACCGAGGCGAGGCAGTGGGACTCCCCCGGGCCGCGCCTGGCGGGGGTGTCGTCGCTCGGCATCGGCGGCACGAACGTGCACGCCGTCCTGGAGGAGGCCCCGGCCCCGGACCGGCGCTCGCCGACGCCCTCCGACCGGCCCGCCGAGACGGCCCCGCACCGGAGCACCCCTGCGGCCCTCGGCCGGAGCGCCGACGTGGCGCCCGAGCCGGGCCCGCCCGCCGTGGTGCTGCCGATTTCCGCGCGCACTCAGGCGCAGCTCTTCACCACGGCCAGGCGCCTGGCGGCCGCGCTGCGCGCCCCGGACGCGCCACAGCTGGCCGACGTCGCCCACACCCTGGCCCACGGCCGGGCCGCCCTCGACGCGCGCGCCTACGTGGTAGCCGCCACCCACGAGGAGGCCGCCGCCGCTTTGGAGACCCTGACCTCGACGGAGACCCCGACCCCGGCCGGGACCCTGACCTCGACCGGGACCCTGACCTCGGCGGGGACCTCGACCTCGGCGAAACACCCGCTGGGCGAGGACTGGGTCGCGGGCCGGGACGTCGCCTGGCCCTCGACCGGGCGCCGGGTCCACCTCCCCACGTACCCCTTCGCGGGAGACAGCCACGGCGCGCTCACCCTCGGCGCTCCACCGGCCGCCCCCGAGCCACAGCCGGACGACACGGCGACGGCGGTGACGGGGCTGTTCATGACCACCCTGGCCCTGACCGGCCCGTCCGACCTGGACCGGACGTACTTCGCCGTCGGCGGCGACTCCCTGACGGCCGTCTTCCTGGTCAGCGAGCTGCGCGACCGCTTCGGGCTGGACGTCCCCATCGATACCTTCCTCCGCGAGCACACCCTGAACGAGATCATCGCCAAGGCCCTGAACCCCGGGGACGACGACCCCCTCGGCGACCTCCTGGACGAGCTGGAGCAATGAGACCCGCGCCGGACCCAGCCGGGATCGACGAGCTGGACCTCCTCGACCCCCGCCTCCACGCCGCCTGCGACCTCACCCCCGTCTGGCGCTGGCTGCGCGCCAACGACCCGGTGCGCAGGCATGAGCGGTTCTGGAGCGTCACCCGCCACGAGGACGTCCTGCGCGTCGTACGCGACCCCGCCGCGTTCACCTCGCTCCAGGGCAACATGCTGCGCACCCTCCTGCGCGGCCACGACCCGGGCGCGGGCAGGATGCTGGTCGTCACCGACGGCCGCACACCCGCCTGCGCCGCCTGCTGACGCCCGGCTTCGGGCCCCGCACGCTCGGCCCCGTCACGCGCTCCATCACCGCCGCCACCCGTGAGCTGCTCGGCGCGCTGGTACGGCGCGGCGGCGGCGACTTCGTGGCCGAGGTGGCCGCCCAGGTACCGCTACGCGCGATCTGCGAGCTCCTGGGCGTGCCCGAGCAGGACCGGCAGCGCGTCCTGGAGCTGACGAACGAGGCCATGCTGGGCGAGGGCGACGGCGACGGCGGGGGCGCCGGGCGGGCCACCAGGATCGCCCAGAGCGAGATCCTGCTCTACTACACCCGCCTGGCCGCCCAGCGCAGGGCGGCCCCGGGCGACGACGTCATCAGCCTGCTCGTGGGCGGCGGCCTCACCGAGGAGGAGGTGCTGCTCAACTGCTACAACCTCATCATCGGCGGCGACGAGACCGCCCGCCTGGCGATGGCCGGGGGCGTGCTGGCGCTGGCCACGTACGGCGAGCAATGGGCGCGCCTGCGTGCGGACCCCGAGCTGGACGGCACCGCCGTCGAGGAGATCCTGCGCTGGACCACCCCGGCCGCGCACGTCGGCAGGATCGCCACACGGGACGCCGAGCTGGCCGGACGCCGGATCGCGGCCGGTGACGTGCTGGCGCTGTGGACCGCCTCCGCCAACCGGGACGAGGCCGTGTTCGACGAACCCGACCGGTTCGACGTGGGCAGGAGGCCGAACCGGCACCTGACGTTCGGCTACGGCCCGCACTTCTGCCTGGGCGCCCAGCTCGCCCGCGCCGAGAGCGCCGCCCTGCTGGCCGAGCTGCGCGCGAGCGTGCGGGCCATCGAGGTGACCGGCCCGGTGACCTGGCTGCCGACGAACTTCATCAACGGCATCGGCTCGCTGCCCGTCGCGCTGACATAGCGTGAAAGTATGTCTGTCCAGCTGAACCACACCATCGTGCAGGCGAGGGACAGGGATGAGACCGCCGCGTTCCTCGTGGACGTCCTCGGCCTGGATCCGGCGCCGGTGTACGGGCCGTTCCGCGTCGTCACGCTCGGCAACGACGTCTCGCTTGACGTCATCGAGGCCGGCGAGGCGGTGATCCCGCAGCATTACGCGTTCCTGGTCAGCGATGAGGAGTTCGACCAGATCTGGGACCGGATCAAGAGCCGCGGCCTGACGTACTGGGCCGATCCGCACCATGAGCAGGCGGGGCGGATCAACACCCACGACGGCGGCCGCGGCCTCTACTGGTCCGATCCCAACGGCCACAACCTGGAGATCATCACGGTCCCGTACGGCGGCTGGGGCTAGAGGCCCCCCAAGCTAGGGGGCCAGGGCCTCCAGCGCCTCTTCGGCCCGGCGCATCGCCTCCTTGGCGTCGAGCGTGACGAACTCGCGGTCGAAGCCGAGGTCGTGGAAAACGTCGGTCACGCCGCTCGCGGCCAGGCCGTCCACGTCGCGCCGGATCTTCTCGTACGTGCCCGTCAGGGGCCGGTCATCGTCGGCCGCCCGGACCTGGGTGACCCCTCGGCACACGAAGCGGAACGCGGCCGCGTCCCGGCCCGACTCGGCCAGCGTGGCCTTGATCAGGTCCACCCGCCCGGCCACCGCGGCCAGGTCCTCCCTGCTGGAGCTCACCCATCCGTCGGCCAGCCGCCCGGCGCGGCGCAGCGCGACCTCGGCGGTGCCGCCGAGCAGGATCGGCGGCGGCCCGGGCACCGGCTTGGGGTCGATGTGGGAGGGCGGCACGCGGTAGAACTCGCCGCTGTGCTCGACCACGTCGTCGGCCCACGCCTTGCGCAGCACCTCGACGAACTCCTCGCCCCTGCGCCCCCGCCGCTCCATGTCCACGCCCGCGGCCTCGAACTCCTCCGGCAGCCAGCCCAGCCCGAGCCCCGCCGTCAGCCGGCCCTCCGAGACCGTCTGCAGCGTGGCCAGCTGCTTGGCCAGCAGCACCGGCTGCACGTACGCGTTGATCACCGCCACGCCCAGCCGGATCCGGCTCGTCACGCCCGCCAGGTGGGCCAGCGTGATGAGCGGGTCGTGCACGCTGCGGTACGTCGGCCCCATCGGATGCCCGACCGGGTACAGCAGGCGCTGGAACGTCCACAGCTCGTGATAGCCGAGCTCCTCCGCCCGCGTGGCGATGCGGCGCATGTTGCCGGGGGTGGCCCACGGGCCTGACTGGGGCACTGCGAAACCCACTCTCATGCCCCCTAGTCTGACCGAGGTTCCAGCCCCTTACCGTCAGTCCACACGCGCCCAGAAATCGTACGGGTCCTGCGCGGCGCGGAATCCGTGCGCCTCTGCCATGTCCGCCGCCTCTCGGAACCCGTGAGCGACGAGGGCCGGGTCGTGGGCGTCGCTGCCGAAGCTGACCGCCGGCCCGCCCTCCTCGTGCCACCACCGCAGGATCACCGGTGACAGCGGCAACCTTGTGTTGATCTCCAGGGCCCGCCCCGACGAGGCGGTCGCCCGCAGCGCATGCCGGAACTCCTCCTCGAAGGCCACCGGATCGAAAGGCACAACCTCCGTAGGCCAGGACCGCACTGGGTAGTCGATGTGGGCAAGCACGGAGAACACATCGCTCCCCGCCACCAGTCCGGCAACCTCGGCCAGGTACTCCCGGACGACCTCGGCCGCAACCCGGTGGTCGTACAGCCCCCACGGTTCCGCGAACCCGTCGCCGTCGGGCAGGCAGTGCAGAGAGCCCAGGATCCGGTCGAACCGCCCGGCCGCGAGCACCTTCGCCACGGCCTCGGCGTGCCAGTGCGGCTCTCCGACCTCCAGCCCACTCAGGATCCGTAGCCCGGGGAAGCGCTCGCGGCACTGCTCGATCGAGTCCAGATACCCGTGCACGTCGAACGCCGGAGGGCTCAACACCCCCTCCGGCGAGCTCAGCGACAGCAGATGGGCATCATCCGCGGAACCGATGTTCAACGACGTGTGGTCGAGGTGTTCGGTGAAGGCGATCGCCGGGAGCCCAAGCTCCACCGCCCGCGCGCAGGCGCGCTCCATCGAGGCATTCGGGGCGTCCCAGGACCACTCGCTGTGCACGTGGCTGTCTGCAGGCAACATCACACAAGCACCGTAGTGGACGATCATGGGAAGCGGCTGAAGGGGAGGAGGATGAATTCCCCTCCGAGGACGGCCCGAAGTCGCTCCTGGAAAGACGCCAGGCACCCACACCGCCCGAGCCTGGCGTCCGCGTGGAGCGGGCGGCTGCGATGAACGAGCCATGGTGGCTGGTCGCCCCTGCGGAATGACGCTCTACGGCTGCCAGATGATGCCGTCGCCATCGACGAACAAGTCGGAGGGGAGTCCGGCCCTGTAGAAGTACTTGTACTCACCCCAGGGCCAGCTGACCTGCTTCCAATAGTCATCGATCTTTTCGTACCTGCCTTCGCGGTGGGTGCCTGTGCCGGCAGTCCCGTCGGGGATGCAGGTGTCTCCCGCGAGCCTGCTGAATTGCGTGAAGCGCTCGCGTTCGTAGTAGCCCTGGGCAATTTTGTCCGGTGGCGTCCAGCGCCACAGGATGATTCCCCCGGCCTTGGCTTTGGCCACGCAGTTGGGCGGTGCTGCGGCGGCGGCCGGGCCTGCCCCGCCATCACTGCGGCGACGGCCGATGCCAAGTCGGTCAACGGGACACGCGTAAGCACGGAGGTTCCCCTTTCGAGCGTCGGAAGGGTCGGGCCGACTCCCGCGTACATAACCTTCTGCGGTAGCTCGGTAACTCACCGTCAGGGAAGGCGTTCATTTCCGCGGCAGCCGGCCGCCGCCGGCTACTCCGCCTTGGACAGGCCGGTGCGCTCGCAGATGCCGGCGATCGTCAGCCCGGGAGCACATGGTCGTCCAGTCGGCCGCCCAGACGATCCATGCGTATTCCGCAACCAGCGGCGCCCTCGGGCATCGACCAGCACACGATGGCACACGCCGAACGTGTCGGGCCGCCGTCACCGCAGGTCTACTCGGGGGTTGGCCCGATCCGGCGGTCGCGTCCGGCGGCATGCACCGCCCATACCGCCGAATAGTCTGTACGAGTGGGTCTGGAGGATGAGCTGGCGGGTGTCGCCGCGGCGTACGGCGGTGCGGGCGATCCCGTGTCGCACCCGACGCGCACCGATGTCGTGGTGTTACGCAGGGGTGAGGTCGTGGTCAAGGCCCACTCCCGGCGTGACGACGTGGAGTCGTTGCGGATCCGGCTGCGTGCCGCCGCTTCGGCCGCGGTGAGCGGTGTGATGCTGGCCCCGCTGGAGCCCGAGGTGCTGCCGGTCGCGGGCCGCGCGGTGACCGTCTGGCCGGCGGGCCGCCCCGTCGCGCAGGACGACCCGGACTCCGCGCCCTGGGAGGAGGGCGCCAGGCTGCTGGCCGCGCTGCACGCCATCCCCCTCACGCCGCTGCCCGGGCTGCCCCCCGCCGGAGGCCCCGCGCGGGCCGCCAGGGCGGTGGGCCGGATGACCGGAGACGGCCCCGTCGAGCAGCTCATCAGGCGGGCCTTCAAGGAGCTGCCCGAGCCCGCTCCGCTGCCCGCGCTGCTCACGCACGGCGACTGGCACCTGGGCCAGCTCGTCCACCGCGACCGCTGGCTGCTCATCGACGTCGACGACCTCGGCGTCGGCGACCCGGCGTGGGACCTGGCCAGACCGGCCGCCTGGTACGCCGCGGGGCTGCTCGAACCGGCCGTCTGGGAGCGGTTCCTGGGGGCGTACCTGGCCTCCGGCGGGCCCGCGCTGGGCCGGGGCGACGACCCGTGGCGGCGGCTCGACCTGCCCGCCAGGGCGCTCACCGTCCAGCTCGCCGCCGTGGCCGTCGTCAACGCTCAGCGCGAGGGCCGGGAACTCGACGAGGTCGAGCAGTCGTTGGTTGAGACGTGCAACAGAATCGTCCGAGCGTGACGGGGTTGCGCGCGGTAGGTTTCAACCCTGAAGCCCCGAAGCCAAGGAGAGCGACTTAGATGCAGTGCCCTAAGTGCCGCGGCAACATGCGGACCTATGAGCGCAACGGCGTCCACATCGAGCAGTGCGACAACTGCCGTGGGATCTTCCTCGACTACGGCGAGCTCGAGACGCTGACCCGGATGGAGTCGCAGTACAACGCGGCTCCCCCGCCGCCCCCCGCCCCCGGTCCCGCGTGGGGCGCCCCGCACGGCGGCGGCCACTACGGCCACCACCGCCATCAGCGCAGCTGGGTGGGCATGCTGTTCTCGACCTGACCCGGAAAGGCCGCGCACCGTCGAGGTGCGCGGCCTTCCGCGCTGTCGGGACGGCCTTCCGCGCCGTCGACGGCGTCAGCTCGGGAAGTCGTCGGGGTCCACGGGCGCGGTCTTGGCGTTGCCGCCCGAGATCGCGTGCAGCGTGACCCGCCAGTCGTGCCAGCGGATCTGCGTGGCGGTGAACGTCGTCTTGAACTTCACCGACTTGTCGAACTTCTCGAAGCTGCATTCGCGCGTGAACGACTTGCTCTTGCCGTCCCAGTCCACGCCGTGCGTGAAGTAGATCTTGTACGAGCCGTCGCGCACGCCCCTGACCTTGAACTTCGACTTCTTGCGCACGTACACGCTGAACGTCTTGCTGCCGCCCTTCACGACGGTGACCACGGCGTCGCGGGTGCCGCCGTTGTCGATCTCCAGCGAGCTGCGGCCGTTGAGCGTGCTCCTGCGGATGAACGAACCGTTTCCCAGCCGCCTGGTCGCCTTCTTCCCGGCCTTCACGTCCACGATGTCGGCCGGGTAGCCACCGGCGCTCTGCAGGGCCTCGCCCGCCTTGTCGAGCGCGGCCAGCTGGTCGTCGAGGTCGATGAGCACGGCCGACGACGTGCACAGGTTCCTGGCGCCGACCTTGCCCGCCGTGGCGCCCAGCCCGCTGGCGAAGTCACGCAGGCCGGCCACGTACGCGTCGTGCTGGGCGCGTACGGCGTCGGGCGGGGCGATGGCGGCCAGCGCGTCGGCGGCGCCGCTCAGCGCCTCCTCGGCGCGCCCGACCCGGTCGTCCAGGGCCTTGACGCTGCGTGCACCCGCCAGGGCGTCGATCGCCCCGGCCAGCGCCTTGTGCCTGCTCTCGAGCGCGCTCTTGTACGCCTCGGCCGTGAGCGCGCTCGGGCTGGGGCTGCTGCTCGCATCCGAGCCGCCGCCGCTGACGGGCGCGCCGCCGCCACTGCCGCCGGCGACGCCGCTGACCTTCGACTCGCCTCCGGTCGGCGACGGTAAGGACGACGAACAGGCGCCGAGCGTGAGGGTTGCCAGGGCGAGAACACAGGAGATCAACCGGGGTCCAGCCACCTGTCACACTATCGCCCGGTTGATCCCCACACGTCAATCACGATTCCGTCAGTCCAGCGTCCCGATCCTGTCGCAGCCACCGGGTGATCCCGATCGTCTCCAGGAACGGCACGTCGTGGCTGGCCACGATGAGCGCCCCTCGGTAGGCGTTCAGCGCCTGGGAGAGCTGGCGGACGCTGGACATGTCCAGGTTGTTCGTCGGCTCGTCGAGCAGGAGCAGCTGTGGCGGCGGCTCCGCCGACAGGAGCGCGGCGAGGGTCGCCCGGAAGCGCTCGCCTCCCGACAGCGTGCCGACCGCCTGGTTGACCCGCTCGCCCCTGAACAGGAAGCGCGCCAGGCGGGCCCTGACCTCGTTCACGGAGGCGTCCGGGGCCACGGCCCGCACGTTGTCCACGACGCTCAGGGTGTCGTCCAGGAGGTCGAGGCGCTGCGGCAGGTACCGGACGGGGACGTGGGCGCCGTGCTCGATGATCCGCTTGAGCAACGTGGTCTTGCCCGACCCGTTCGGACCGAGCAACGCGATCCGCTCGGGACCACGCACCACCAACGTCTCCAGCACAACGCCACGCACCACGTCTTCGCGGCCCTCGCCGCCCTCGCGGTGCTCGCCGTGCTCGCCGTGGCGGGAGTCCGGCGCGGCCGCGTCCCGTGACTCAGCCGCGCCAAGCTCCCCTCGTACGTCGCCCACGGCGGTCGTGCCCTGATCATGGGCGGCGGCGGCACCGTCGGAGGACAGCGGACGGGTGGCGAGGGCCGGAGGCGGTGGGAGCGGGAGGGTGAGGACCGTGCGACCGGCGGGCACCTCCGTGCCGGGCAGCTGGATTCGGATCTCCGCGTCGTCGCGCACCGCCTGCTCGGCCTCCGTCAGCCGCTCACGCGCCTCCTCCAGCTTCTCGATGGCCAGGTTGCGCTGCTTGCCGGCGGTCACCTGGGCCTTCCCCTTGAGCGTGTTGGCGACGATCTTCGGCACCTTCTTGTTCTCGAACGCCTTCCGCCCGGTGCGCAGGTTCCGGTCGATCCGGGTACGGGCCTCGATGAGCTCCCGCTGCTGCCTGCGGACCTCACCTTCCGCGGTCCGCACCATCCGCAGGGCGGCCTGCTGCTCGCCGGCGACCTGCTCCTCGTAGGCGCTCAGGTTGCCCCCGTACATGCGTACGACGCCGTCGCGCAGCTCGGCGATCTGGTCGACCAGCTCCAGCAGCGCGCGGTCGTGGCTGACCACCACCAGCACCCCCGACCAGGCGGCGACCGCGGCGTAGAGCCGTTCCCGCGCGTCCAGGTCGAGGTTGTTGGTGGGCTCGTCGAGCAGCAGCACCTCGGGCCGCTTCAGCAGCTGGGCGGCCAGCGCGACCATGATGGTCTCGCCGCCCGACAGCGTGCCGACCGTGCGGTCCAGCCCGATGTGGTCGAGCCCCAGCCGGTCGAGCTCGGCCCGGGCGCGCTCCTCGACGTCCCAGTCGTCGCCGACCGCGGCGAAGTGCTCCTCGGCCACGTCGCCGCTCTCGATGGCGTGCAGCGCCGCCCGCGTCTGGCTGATCTCCAGCAGGTCCGACACGGTACGGCTCGCGCCCAGCGGGACGTTCTGCGGCAGGTACCCCACCTCCCCCGACACGGACACGGCCCCTGAGCGAGGGGCCAGCTCCTGCGCGATGATCTTCAGCAGGGTGGACTTGCCCGACCCGTTGACCCCGATGAGCCCGGTACGTCCGGCGGGGAACGCGGCGTCGAGCCCGTCGAGCACGCTGGTGCCGTCCGGCCAGCCGAAGGACACGTGATCTACAACAATGGAAAAAGGCATAAGGCGGCTCCCGTCACAAAGGTCGAAATTTCGTGACTTGGCGGGAATCACCGCAAATGCGCGCAGCACGAGGAAAGAGGGGGCGATGAGGTCGCCAGAGGTCCAGGTGTGCGCGCAGTGCCCACGACAGGGCGGAACGGCGCGGTGCCCGCGACCTCAGATCCTCACGTCAACGGCCCCCAGGGCTCGGCGATAAGACGTGAGAAGACTACGCGACGCGAAGATTATCTGGCAAGGCTCCTGGCCCGGTGCGCCGCCACGTTGACCCGGTTCGCGCAGGCCGGCGAGCAGAACCGGCGTCGCCCGTTACGCGAGGTGTCCACGAAGACGACCTCGCACCCCTCGCGGTCGCACCGCCCCAGGCGATGCCCGCCCGCGAACGACATGGCCATGGCCAGCCCGCCCGCCGTGGTGTCCTTCGCCCTGGCCACGATGTCGGCGCTCGGGTCGAAGAAGTGCAGGTGCGGCTCGCGGCCGTCGTGCGCGCTGACGTACGGCTTGGTCGCGGTGATGTCGAGCAGGTCATTGATCAGCTTGATCTGCGTGTCCTGGTCGCGCTCCCCGAACACGGGCGCGAGCCGCCCCGCCCACTCACGCAGCTCCTCGGCCTGTCCGGCCGTGACGGCGGCGCGGAGCAGGCGGTGCTCGGTCAGCATCGCCTCGACCGCCTCAGGGCTGAAGTCGGTCGCGTTCACCAGGGCCGCCGCGAGCGCCGCCCCGTTGCCACCGTAAGCGTTGAAATGCATAAGGGCATTACAGCAGATTGGAGTCATGCACTCCAGACACCTGCACGACCCCCTGGCCCTGGCCGTCGTCTCCTCCCACCGCACCTCCGAGGGCACGGTCTCCTACCTGAGGTGTGCCTGCGGCGCGTGGGAGGTGCGCACCTCGGGGCTCGTCGCCACCGTCCCACCGCGCCACCGCGGGGCCGCCGACGCCGGATGACGACCCCGGAGGCGCTGCATCGGCTCGCCGCCGGCCTCACCCCTAGGGACGCTGCGCCCACTCCTGGCCGCGTGTGCTAAGTTTTGGCCATGCGGTCAGAAAATGAGCCAACCGGCCAGAAGCCGCGGTCGTTCATCGAGGAGGCCAGGCGCGCGCAGATCGTGGCGTCGGCCGTCGAGGTGATCGCGGAGGCCGGATTCGCCCAGGCGTCGCTGGCACGCATCGCCAAGCATGCGGGCATCAGCAAAGGCGTCATCTCCTACCACTTCGCCGGCAAAGAGGAGCTGATGGAGGAGGTGGTCAACCGGGTCTACAAGCAGGCCGCCGACCACGTCCTGGCCGAGATGGAGAAGGTGGAGGGCGCCAGGGGGCTCCTACGCACGTACGTCATCGCCAACGCCGCACACATGCGCGGGCACCGCGCGCAGATCATAGCGCTCGGCCAGATCTTCATGAACCTGCGCACCGCCGACGGCAAGCCCCGCTACGGCGTGCACACCAGCGAGGAGATCTACCGGGCGCTGGAGAGCATCTTCCAGCTCGGGCAGCGCACCGGCGAGTTCAGGGACTTCGACCTCCGCGTCATGGCCGTCTCGCTGGCGGCCGCCATGGACAGCATGTTCGTCTACTGGGCGGCCTATCCCGAGCACGACCTCGAGGCACACGCGAACGAGCTGGCCGACCTCTTCGAAAGGGCCTGCAAGAAATGAAGACCGCGCCGAGAACCCGGCTCCACTCGATCGACAACCTCCGGACCGTGCTCACTGTGCTGGTCGTCGTCCACCACGTGGCGGTCACTTACGGGCACATCCCCCTGTGGTACTACACCGAGCCCGCCAAGGACCCGTCGGGGATCCTGCTTGACATCTTGGTGACGTTCAACCAGGCGTTCTTCATGGGCTTCTTCTTCCTCGTCTCCGGCTTCTTCACCCCCGGCTCGTACGACCGCAAGGGCAGTCGCGCCTTCGTGCGGGACCGGCTGGTGCGGCTGGGCATCCCGCTGCTGGCCTTCCTGCTGCTGCTCCGGCCGCTGGTGAACTTCGGCGGGTACGCGCAGCTCGACGGCGTCCCGTACTGGCAGTACTACCTGGTCTCGTGGGACCCGGGGCCGATGTGGTTCGCCGAGGTGCTGATCGTCTTCGCCCTGGCGTACGCGTTGTGGCGGTCCCTGCGGGCGCCGCTCGACCAGCGCCCCGCTCCGCTCCGGTTCGGGTCGGTCGTGCTGTTCACCGCGGGGCTGGCGGTGGTCACGTTCCTGTGGCGGCTGTTCCTGGTGCCGACCGGCAGCTACGTGCCGGTGCTCGGGCTGCCGACACCGAGCTTCCTGCCGCAGTACGTCGCCATGTTCGCGCTCGGGTGCGTGGCCTTCCGGCGCGGCTGGTTCGAGACGCTGCCCGCGCGGGCCGGGCGGCTGGGGCTCGTGGCGGCGGGCGTGTCGACCGCCGTACTGCTACCGCTCTCGGGCATGACGAGCGGCGCGGCGGCCTCGGCGCTGACGGCGGCCTGGGAGTCGGCGTTCGCGGTCAGCATGGTCATCGGGCTGTCGGTGCTCTTCCGGGAGCGGTTCGGCGAGCAGGGGCCGCGCGGCCGGTTCCTGTCCGACCACGCCTTCACCGTCTACATCGTCCACCCGCTCGTGCTGGTCGCCGTCGGCTACGGGCTGCGCCGGCTCGACGCCATCGCGATCGTCAAGTTCGCGATCATGCTGGTCGTGTCGCTGCCGCTGTGCTGGGTGCTGGCGTACCTGGTGCGGTCGCTGCCGGGGGCCAAGCGGGTCCTCTGAGCGGGGGCCGAGCGGGCCAGCTGAGCGAGAGCATCCAAGCTAAGCGGGGTCTCTGAGCATCGCGGGGAGCGGGGTGGCCCGGCCGTCGCGCACGCACACGTACGTGATCGTGCCGACGGCCACCAGCTCGTCCTCGCGCCGCATCGTGAACGTCATCGTGATCGAGGTCGAGCCGACCCTGGCCGGCGTGCTCTCCACGGCCAGCACGTCGCCGAGCCGGGCCGGGGCGTGGTGCTCGCACCCGCTCGCCTTGACCACCAGGTCGGCCCCCTCCTGCCGGAGCCGGCCGTAGCCGCCCCTGGCGCCGAGCCAGTCGAGGAAGGCGTCCTCGAAGTACTCGTAGTACCGGGCGGCGTGCATCATGGCCTGCGCGTCGCAATGCCTCGGGCGCACGGGAAGATGGGAGATCACCCAGGAACCCTACGCCAGGCCGAGATGGCGACTACCCCTCGTAGAAGGCGTCGAGCGTCTCGCCGTGGCGTCCCTCGACCTGCTTGCGCTTGATCTTGAGGCTGGCCGTCAGCTCGCCCGTCTCCACCGTGAAGTCCTCGGCCAGGATCGCGAACTTCTTGACCGTGGCGTAGCTCGCCTGGTCCGCGTTGACCTGGTCGATGGCCTTCTGGACCTCCTCGCGCATGCGCGGGTGCGCGCGCAGCTTCTCCGGGTCCTCCGGCAGCGACTCGGCCCGCGCCCACGGCCCGGCCACGTCCATGTCGAGTGTGACCAGCGCCGTGACGTAGTTGCGCCGGTCGCCGTACACGAACACGTGCGACACGTACGGGCAGGTCGCCTTGATCCGGCCTTCCAGGTACGTCGGCGCGACGTACTTGCCGCCCGAGGTCTTGATCAGTTCCTTCTTCCGGTCGGTGATGCGCAGCCGGCCGGCGGAGTCGAGTTCGCCGATGTCGCCCGTGTGCAGCCAGCCGTCCTCCAGCGCGCCGGCCGTTTCCGCCGGCAGCCCGTGGTAGCCGCGCATGATGCCGCGACCGCCGATGAGGATCTCGCCGTCGTCGGCGATGCGGACCTCGGTGCCGGGCAGCGGCGGCCCGACCGTCCCGAACTTCACCGAATCCGGCAGGTTGAGGAAGCTGCCCGCCGACGACTCCGTCAGGCCGTACCCCTCGAGGATCGTCAGGCCCGCCGCGTCGAAGAACTCCGCGATGTCCTGGGACAGCGGGGCCGCGCCGGAGATGAAGAAGCGGATCCGGCCGCCGAACCGGTCGCGGAGCTTGGCGAAGACCAGGCGGTCGGCCAGGGCGTACTCGATCCTGGTGGTGAGCGGGATGGGCGCCTCGTGCTGGCGGGCGCGGGTGACCCGGAGGCCGGTCTGCCGGGCCCAGTTGAAGATGCGCAGCTTGACCCCGCCCTCGCGCCGCACGGTGGCCACCACGGTGTTGTGGATCTTCTCGAAGATGCGCGGCGCGGCGGCCATGAACGTCGGCTTGAGCACGCCCAGGTTCTCGGCGATCTTGTCGAGGCGGCCGTCGATCGCGGTCGGCACGCCGATGTCGATCATGACGACCTCCAGCAGCTTGCCGAACGAGTGCGACAGCGGCAGCCACATGAAGTGCAGATCGTCCCCGGAGATCAGGTTCAGCCGGCGTACGCCGCCCGCCGCGTGGAGCCAGTTGTCGTGGGTCAGCTCCACGCCCTTGGGGCGGCCGGTCGTGCCGGAGGTGTAGATGAGCGTGGCCAGGTCGTCCGGGGCGATGGCGTCCACCATGCCGTCGTAGTCGCCGTCGCCGTCATCGTGGAGAGAGTCGAGCCTGACCACCCAGCCGTCGTCGCTCGGCGTGCCGTCGATGACCACCACGTGGGTGACGTCGGGCAGCTCCTTCTGGACGGACCTGAGCTTGGCGACCTGGTCGTCGTTCTCGGCGATCACGATCGTGCTGCCGGAGTCGGTGATGACGAACGCCGCCTCGGCGGCCGTGTTGGACGGGTAGATCGTGGTCGTGGCCGCGCCCGTGGCCAGCACCGCCAGGTCGGCCAGGATCCATTCGAGCCGGGTCGAGCAGAGGATCGACACGCGCTTGCCGGGCCCGGCGCCCAGTCCGGCCAGGCCCAGGGACAGCCCGCGCACCCGTTCGCCCACCTCCCGCCACGTCAGCGAGGTCCAGCCGCTCTCCGAGGGTGTTCGGTACGCCTCGGCGTCGGGGGTCGCCGTGATCCGGTCGCGTAGCAGGGACGGAATGCTGGACATGCCTGGCCTCCTGGACGGTGTTGAGCCCGACTCTAAGAGCAATCCCACGCCTTGGGATAGACGTGGGGGTAGACCGTGGCTTGTCCCCGGAATGTCTCACGTGCGTTTGAAGGCCGACAGGAGCCGGTCGGCCGCGAGCGAGGGGGTCAGCTCGCCCGCGAGAACCTCCCGTTCCACCTCATCGGTGATCGCCGCCACCTCGGGGTCGTTGCGCAGCTCGGCCAGCAGCCGGTCCCGCACCAGGGTCCACGTCCAGCCCACCTGCTGGCGGCGGCGCTTGGCGGCCAGGTCGAGCGAGTCCTGGTGGGCCAGCACGTGCCGCCAGAGCTTCTCCAGCCCGTCGCCGGTGAGCCCGCTGCACGTGAGCACCGGCGGCGGGACCGAGTCGGAGCGGAGCATGCGCAGCGCGCCCGACAGCTCCCGCGCGGCCTTCCTGGCCGGCAGCTCGTGCTCGCCGTCGGCCTTGTTGACCGCGATGACGTCGGCCAGCTCCAGCACGCCCTTCTTGATGCCCTGGAGCTGGTCGCCGGTGCGGGCCAGCGTGAGCAGCAGGAACGTGTCCACCATGTCGGCCACCGCGGTCTCCGACTGGCCCACGCCGACGGTCTCGACCAGGACGACGTCGAAGCCGCCCGCCTCCACCACGACCATGGCCTCCCTGGTCGCCTTGGCGACGCCGCCGAGCGTGCCGGAGGTCGGCGAGGGGCGGATGAAGGCGCCGGGGTCGGCCGACAGGCGGGCCATGCGGGTCTTGTCGCCGAGGATGCTGCCACCCGTCCTGGTGGAGGAGGGGTCCACGGCCAGCACGGCCACCTTGTGGCCGCGCGCGGTCAGCATCGTCCCGAGGGAGTCGATGAACGTGGACTTCCCCACGCCCGGCACGCCGGAGATGCCCACCCGCCGCGCGTGGCCGGACAGCGGGGTGAGCTCGACGAGCAGCCGCTGCGCCAGCGCGATGTGGTCGGGCCTGGTCGACTCGACCAGCGTGATCGCGCGAGCGATCCACGTACGGGACCCGGCCCGTACGCCCTGGGCGTAGTCCTCCAGCGAATGCACCCGACTTACCCCTTTTCTTCCCAATCGATCAGCCTAAGCTCTGACAAGCCTTGACTTTTGCCAGTAGGGTGCTGGAGTTCTAACCTCAGCCGTCACAGGAGTCACTCCCCTCATGCCCAACGTCGAACCCCTCCGCGAGGGCGACCCGGCAACGGTGGGACCCTACCGGCTGGTCGGTCGGCTCGGCGCGGGCGGCCACGGTGTCGTCTATCTCGGCCAGGCCCGCAACGGGACTCCCGTCGCCGTCAAGGTGCTGCGCGAGGGACTCGCCGGGGACGACCGCCTCGCCAGGGACATCGCCGCCGCACGCAAGGTCGAGCCGTTCTGCCTCGCGCAGGTGCTCGACGCCTCGACCAGCGGCAGGCCGTACATCGTGGCCGAGTACGTGGACGGGCCCTCGCTCCAGCAGGCGGGCCGGCAGGGCGGGGCGGAGCTGCAGCGGCTCGCCGTGTCCACCGCGACCGCGCTGGACGCCCTCCACCAGGCCGGCGTCGTCCACGGGGACTTCAAGCCGTCGAACGTCCTGCTGGGGCCTGAGGGGCCGCAGGTCGTGGACTTCGGCATCGCCGCGGCGCTCGGCTCCGGTGTGAAGGCGACCGGCACCTTCGTCGGCACGCCCGCGTACATGGCGCCCGAGCAGCTCGCCGGGAAGGCGGTGGGGGCCCCGGCCGACGTGTTCGCGTGGGCGTCGGTGATGGTCTTCGCGGCCACCGGGGTGCCGCCGTTCGGCGACGACTCGCTGCCCGCGGTGATCAACCGCATCCTGAACGAGGAGCCGCAGCTGGGCGAGCTGCGGGGGATCGTACGCGAGATCATGCTGGCCTGCCTGGCCAAGGACCCCGGCGCCCGTCCCGCGATGCGCGACGTGCTGCTCCGGCTGACCGCGCCCTCGCGCCAGCCCGCCGCCTCGCACCAGGCCCCGGCCGCGCACCAGACGCCGGTCCCGTACCAGACCCCGGTCCCGCACCAGGCCGCCGCCGACCAGTCCCCGGCCACGTACGAGACCCTTGACCAGCCCTCGGCTGCCTGGCAGCAGACGCCTGAGCCGGACCTCGACCAGGACACGCCACCGCGCCGGAGTCGTGCCCAGGCCCCGGGCCCCGACCATTCGGCGGCCCTGCCGCGGCGCCGCCCTCCGCACCAGAGCCCGGCCCAGTCCGTCCCGGCCGAGCACTACGGTCAGGAACCACCCGGGCACTACGGCCAGGATCCCGCCGGGCACTACGGCCAAGAGCCGATCGCGCACTTCAACCAGGAACCGGCCGGACACTACAACCAGGACCCCGCCGCGCACTACGGCCAGGAACCCGCCGGACACTACAACCAGGAGCCGGCCGGGCACTACGGCCAGGAGCCGGCCGGGCACTACGGCCAGGAGCCGGTGGCGCATCATGGCGTGGGTCAGGCGGCGTTCCCGCTGGGCGCCCCGGTCGAGGCGCCGGTTCCGGCGGAGTTCGGGCACTCCGCTGCCGTCCAGCGTCCGCCGACAGGTGAGCAGCCGGTCCCCGAGCCGGCGACGGCCCAGCACTCGGCGCTGGTCGACCTGCTCGCGTCAGGCGAAACGCCCGCTCAAGCCCCGCCCCAGGCTCCGGCTGGGGCGCGCGTGCCGCCGCGCCGGTCCGGGCGGCGCCGCATGAAGATCGTGCTCATCGCGGGCGCCTCCGCCGTCTCCGCGCTGGCGCTGGCCGGCGCCATCATGTGGCTCACCCCCACGACCCCCACGCCCAAGAACGTCTCGGTCGCGAGCAGCGCGCCCTCGACCTCGGATGCCGCCGGCTCCACGCCGTCGCAGCGGCCGAAGCGGACGCGTACCCCAGGGCCGAGCCCGCAGAGCGACGGCGACCCGAGCACGGTCCCGACCGACGGCACCACGTCCACCGCGGAGCCCGGCGCGGACGGGCAGCTCAGGCTCGTCTACGTCCGCGCGGGCGGCACCAGGAACGGCGACTGCTGGTCGGGGGGCGAGGTGACGCTCCAGGCACTGGTGCAGCGCACCGGCCGGCCCGTGAACTTCAGGTACACCTGGTACATCGACCGCACGCCGGTGGGCCGCTCGTCGGCGGCCATCGCGGAGAACGGCCAGCGCTACCTGGCCTCGCCGCAGAACCTCCGGAGCAGCGGAGGCGTCCACCGGGTCACGCTCCGGATCACCTCCCCGATCATGACCCAGCGGACGATCTCCGTCACGATGTGCCAGAGCGGGACCTACTGACGGTTCCGCAGCTGGTCCAGCAGGTCCAGGGCGGCGTCGGCGATCACCGTGCCCGGCGGGAAGATCGCGGCGGCGCCCGCGGCCCGCAGCTCGTCGTGGTCGCCGGGCGGGATGACGCCGCCGACCACGATCATGATGTCGCCGGCGTCGAGGTCGGCCAGTGCCCCGCGCAGCGCGGGCACCAGCGTGAGGTGCCCGGCGGCCAGCGACGACACGCCCACGATGTGCACGTCGGCCTCGACCGCCTGCCTGGCGACCTCCTCCGGCGTCTGGAACAGCGGGCCGACGTCCACGTCGAAGCCCAGGTCGGCGAAGGCCGTGGCGATCACCTTCTGCCCGCGGTCGTGACCGTCCTGGCCCATCTTGGCCACGAGGATGCGCGGGCGGCGCCCCTCGGCCCGTTCGAAGTCGGAGCAGGCCCGGCGGACGCGCTCGATGTTGTCGGAATGGCCTGACTCGTCGCGGTACACCCCAGAGATGGTACGTACCGGCTCGGCGTGCCTGCCGAACACCCGCTCGAGGGCGTCGGAGATCTCCCCCACCGTGGCCTTGGCCCGGGCGGCGTCCACGGCCAGTTTGAGCAGGTTGTGGTCCAGGCCCGGCGCGGGGTTGTCGGCGGCCTTGGTGAGCGCGTCGAGTGCCCGCTGCACGGCGTCGGGGTCGCGCTCGGCTCTCAGGCGGGCCAGCTTGTCGAGCTGCTGGGCGCGTACGGAGCTGTTGTCGACCTTGAGCACCTCGATGGCCTCGTCGCTCTCGGCGCGGTACTTGTTGACGCCGATCACGGGCTGGCGCCCGGAGTCGATGCGGGCCTGGGCACGGGCGGCCGCCTCCTCGATGCGGAGCTTGGGCAGGCCGGCCTCGATGGCCCTGGCCATGCCGCCGGCGGCCTCGACCTCCTGGATGTGGGCCCAGGCGCGTTCGGCGAGGTCGTGGGTGAGGCGCTCGACGTAGTAGGAGCCGCCCCACGGGTCGATCACCTTGGTCGTGCCCGACTCCTGCTGGAGAAGGAGCTGGGTGTTGCGGGCGATGCGGGCGGAGAAGTCGGTGGGCAGCGCGAGGGCCTCGTCGAGCGCGTTGGTGTGCAGCGACTGGGTGTGGCCCTGGGTGGCGGCCATGGCCTCGACGCAGGTGCGGGCGACGTTGTTGAAGACGTCCTGCGCGGTCAGTGACCAGCCGGAGGTCTGGGAGTGGGTACGGAGGCTCAGCGATTTCGGATTTTTCGCATTGAACCCGGACACCAGCTTGGCCCACAGCAGCCGGGCGGCCCGGAGCTTGGCGACCTCCATGAAGAAGTTCATGCCGATGCACCAGAAGAACGACAGCCGCGGCGCGAACCGGTCGATGTCCATCCCGGCGGCCACCCCGGCCCGCAGGTATTCGACGCCGTCGGCGAGCGTGTAGGCCAGCTCCAGGTCGCACGTCGCGCCGGCCTCCTGGATGTGGTAGCCCGAAATGCTAATGGAGTTGAATTTCGGCATCTTTTCGCTCGTATAGGCAAAGATATCCGAAATAATCCGCATAGACGGTGACGGGGGATAAATGTAGGTATTGCGGACCATGAACTCTTTGAGGATGTCGTTCTGGATGGTCCCGGCGAGCTGCTCCGGCGCGACGCCCTGCTCCTCGGCCGCCACGATGTACAGCGCGAGGACGGGCAGCACGGCGCCGTTCATGGTCATCGACACCGACATCTTGTCGAGCGGGATGCCGTCGAACAACTGCCGCATGTCGTAGATCGAGTCGATCGCGACCCCGGCCATGCCCACGTCACCGGAGACCCGGGGGTGGTCGGAGTCGTACCCCCGGTGCGTGGCCAGGTCGAAGGCCACCGACAGGCCCTTCTGCCCGGCGGCCAGGTTGCGCCGGTAGAAGGCGTTGGACTCCTCGGCCGTGGAGAAGCCCGCGTACTGGCGGATGGTCCAGGGCTGGTTGACGTACATGGTGGGGTAGGGACCGCGCAGGTACGGGGCCGCGCCGGGGTAGGTGCGCAGGAAGTCGAGCCCCTCGAGGTCGTGCGCGGTGTAGAGCGGCTTGACCCCGATCCCTTCCGGCGTCTCCCACACCTCACCGGCGTGCTCCGGCTTCCCGGGGCCGTCCTTGGGCAGGGCGTTGAGCGGGATGCCGGAGAAGTCCGGGATCATCGGGTCACCTCCAGGTGGTCGAAGGTCTCGCGGAGCACGGCCAGCGCATCGCAGCCCGCGTAGAGGTTTCCGTCCACGCCTTCGTACTCCCCCTTCCCCGCCAGCCACACTTTCCTCGCACCGGCCTTGCGCAGTGCGGCGGCGACGGCGGCGGCGTGCTGGGCGTACAGCTTGTCCGTCGAGCACAGGCACGCCACGGCGGCGCCGCTCACGGCGAACGCGGTGGCGATCTGCTCGGGGTCGGCCCCCGGGCCGGCGGTCTCGGTGCCGAGCCCGCCCGCCTGGAACAGGTTGGCGGCGAACGAGGCCCGCGCGGTGTGGGCGGCGACGGGCCCGATGGTGGCGAGGAACACCTTGGGCCGCTCGGGCTGCGCGTCGGCCAGGTCCCGCAACGCCTCGAACGCCTCGGCGTACCGGATCCGCGGCAACCCCGCGGCGGCGGGCCGTGACGCGGGGGCGGTTGAGGGCGGGCGGACCGGCTTCTCGCGCACGTCAGGGAACTCGCTCACGCCCGTGATCGGGAAGCGGCGGTGGGCGATGTCGCCGGCGCGGCGGGCGCGGGTGGCGGCGATCCGTCCGGTGACCAGTCCGCCGGCCTGCGTGATCCCGCCGGCCGCCTCGATCTCCTGGAACCAGGACCAGGCCCGTTCGGCGAGGTCGGCGGTGCGGCGCTCCACGTACCAGGAGCCCCCGGCGGGGTCGACGACGTGCCCGAGCCCCGACTCCTCCAGCAGCAGCGACTGCGTGTTGCGGGCGATGCGGCGGGAGAAGGCGTCCGGCAGCCCGAGGCAGGCGTCGAACGGCTGCACCGTGACCGCGTCGGCGCCGCCCACCCCGGCGGCGAAGCAGGCCAGGGTGGTGCGCAGCATGTTCACCCAGGGGTCGCGGGCGGTCATCATGGCCGAGCCGGTGACCGCGTGCTGCCGCTGCCCGCCGTGTTCGGGAGCCCCGCACACCTCGGCGACCCTGGCCCACAGCCGGCGGGCCGCGCGCAGCTTGGCGATGGTGGCGAACTGGTCGGCCGTGGCGGCGTACCGGAACTCGATCTGCCCTAGCGCTTGCTCAACGGAGAGCCCGCCGCCGGTGAGCGCCCGCAGCTCGGCGACGCCCTGGGCGATCGAGCAGCCCAGCTCCTCGGCGTCGCTGCCGCCCGCGTCGTGGTACGGCGTCGCGTCGACGGTGACGGCCGCGAGCCCAGGAAAGCCGGCGACACAGCGCAGGGCCAGCTCCAGCCCCGCGCCCCCGGCACAGGCGGAGGCCCCCAGGTTGCCCTTCACCGCGGCGCCGCGCCCGAACAGGACCTCCGCGGCCTCGCGTACGTGCTCCCCCGCCTCCAGCACGACCGGGGCCAGATCAAGGTAGACGTCCTTGAGCACGGCGCCCAGCGCGTCCACCGGGATCGCGCCGTCCCCCACCACCAGCCACAGCGACGTGACGCCGTTCTCCAGGTCCGCCAGCACCGCCTCGGGATCGGCCACCGCGTGCCGCTGCCGCACGTCCCAGCCGCCCACCACCCGGGTCCCGCGCACGTATGGCGGCTCGCCGGGCAGCCCGGGATCGCCGGACAGGTCGTCCTGGTCGTAGAGCGGCGCGACCGTCACCCCGTCATAGGTGAGGCCGGACAGGGCCTCCTCGGGCGAGCCCGTCTCGATCCCCGACTTACGCAGGACCTCGACCGCCAGCGCCCGCCAGTCGTCTCGGGAGATGGACGCGAAACCCGCTGCCAGTTCCATGGTCGGATACTACGCGGTAGCCCCGGGGCGGGCTCAGGCGGCAGGGGCCTCCCACGCCAGCCGCCACGTCACCGGGCCCACGACCCCGTCGTCCGCGACGCCCTGCTGGCGCTGGAACCTGCGGCACACGTCGCGCGACTGCGCGCCGTACGCCCCGTCCGCGGTCAGGGTCCACCCGCGCTTGTTCATCTGCGCCTGCCATGTGCGCACGTCGTCGCCGTGCATCACCGGCGGGTACCTGAGCAGCCGCCCGGGGAACGGCGGCGCGGCCGGCGGGGTCGTCCCTGGCCGGGGGGCGCCGCGCCGGACCCACGCGTAGAGCGGTTCGCCGGGGCAGTCGGTCGAGTATCCGTCCCGGTGCCCCTTGATCTCCTTGCCCGCGTTGCCCTCGTCGCGCACGTACTGGACCGCGTCCAGGATCGCGTGCAGCACTCCTTCGGGCGGCCGGACGAGCCCGGAGTTGCCCACGAGCCCGAGCACGGCGTAGTGGCCGGTGTTGAGGCCAGGGCCGTTCGCGGCGGGCAGACGGTGCAGACCCCGCCCCTCGAACACCTTTTTGTGCGGACAGGCCACATACGAATAACCGATATCGATCCAGCCGTTTCCGTCCATGTGGTACGCCTGGATGGAGCGCACCAGCGCGACGCACCCGCTGTGGTCGGAGACGATGCCGGGATCGACTTGGCCACCCGTGTAGTGGACTTTCACTCCCTTGGTGGAGTCAAGCTGCGTGTAGTCGCCACGCGGCGCGCGAGCGTTCCAGTCGCGCCGTAACACCAGGTCGATGGCCACGGTGAGCTCCGAGGGTCGCAAGTCGGGACCACCGAGCGTAACGCGGGAGACGCGGACGGGTCCTGAAGATTGGGGATTCGGCCTACGGCCGGATCACCCGCTTGTCCGTCACGATCGCGGTGATGAGATCGTGCGGCGTCACGTCGAAGGCCGGGTTCAACGCCCGCGTTCCCTCAGGCGCCACGCGTACACCTCGGACGGACACGACCTCGTCCGCTCCCCGGTCCTCGATCTCGATGTGCTCGCCGGTGGGGGTGTTCTGGTCGATCGTGGACTCGGGCGCGACCACCACGAACGGCACCCCGGCACGCTCCGCGCCGAGCGCGAGCGCGTACGAGCCGATCTTGTTGGCGGTGTCGCCGTTGGCGGCGATGCGGTCGGCGCCGATGAGCACCGCGTCCACCTCGCCCCTGGCCAGCAGGTACGGCCCCGCGGAGTCGGCGATGAGCCGGTGCGGCGCGCCCATCCTGGCCAGCTCCCAGGTGGTGAGCCTGGCGCCCTGCAGCAGCGGGCGGGTCTCCAGCGCGAGCACCTCGGCCAGCCGCCCGCGCTCGTGCAGCGTCTGGACGACGCCGAGCGCGGTGCCGCGTTCGACGGCGGCCAGCCCGCCGGTGTTGCACACCGTCATGATCCGCAGCCGGTCGCCTTCGAGCAGGTCGGCCCCGCGCGCCCCCATGGCCACGCAGGCGGCGATGTCGTCGTCGCGCACGCGCAGCGCGGCCGCGAGCACCGCCTCGCGGCCTTCGTGCAGGTGGGCGACGGCCTGGTCGACGCCCCACGCGAGGTTGACGGCGGTGGGCCTGGCGGCGCGGAGCCTGGCGATCCGCGCGGCGTCGCCGCCGGCCAGCGCGACGCCGAGCGCCCCGGCCACGCCGAGCGCGGGCGCGCCGCGCACGGCCAGCCGCTGAATGGCGTCCACCAGATCGTCCACGGTGTGGATGCGCAGCATCACGCACTTGTCCGGCAGCAGGGTCTGGTCGACGAGCTCGATGGCGCCGTCCACCCAGTCGATGGTCCTCACACGCCAAATGTACGACTCAGCGTTCCGCCAGGACGATCACCGAGTCCCGCTCATGGAGCACGAGTGACTCGGACTTGTCCGGGTTGAGGACGATGCCGTAGTGCGGCGGGTCGTTGCGTGCCCAGGCGCTCCGGTAGCCGATGGCGGTCTCGCCCCTGCGCCTGGCGGACTCGACGACCGTGGAGAACGTCACCCGCGTTCCCGTCTTCACGTACGACCGGGCAGGACGCGGGTAGATCTCCGAGCCGCGCGAGTCGAACAGGTAACTGAACACGTCGGCCAGGTGCCGGTTCTCGGCGAGCTGGGCGAGGAGCAGGCCGATGACGGTGTCGCTGATCACGATGTCGTCGGCCTCGGTGACCTCGGCCAGGGCGCGGTTGTTCTCGTCGTGCATCTCGCTGACGATCGAGTAGTGCTCGCCGAGCGTGCTCTGCATGTCGCGGAGCTGGAGCAGCGTCATGAGCGTGCGCGTGTCGGAGTGGTGGGGGTCGAAGCGGTCGTCGGAGAGCACGATGACGTGCTGGAAGAGGCCGACGCCGAGCGACTCGAGCGCGTACCTGTCGGTGGTGTCGCAGTCCTTGACGTTGACGGTGAGGTTGCGCAGGCCGGCGAGCCCCGTGCCCGCCTTGGGGTGGTCGGCGGCGACCTCCAGGACGGAGCCGGGGGCGACGTAGCCGTCGAGGTAGCGGACGATCTGCTCGGCCCGGCCGTTCCAGTTGAGCAGCAGCGTGCGCTCGGGCTCGGTGGGCGGCGCCTCGGCCTCGACGATGGCGGCCTCGTCCAGGGACGGCTTGCCGGCGGCCAGGCGGACGTGGGAGTCGTCGTGCGCGATGACGATGACCTGGTCGTCGGCGTTGACGACGGTCTCCATGGGCGGGTTCAGCACGATGCCGGTCGGCCGGCGCAGGCCGATGACGGAGGCGGTCTGGTACGCGTGCAGCGCCTCGCCGTACGTGATGCCGACGAGCTTCTTGGGGGTGCGCAGGTAGATCTCACCGCCGTCGAAGTTCAGCAGGTCCATGCAGACGACGGACATGCCGGACTGGCGCGAGGACTGCACGATGAGCCTGGAGGCGGTGTCGTCGGAGTCGACCAGGTGCACGTCCTGGCCGCCGGCCAGGCGGGCGGCGGCGATGTTGCGGCTGGAGGTGAGCCCGGCGACGACCGGCGGGTGCATGCCCTCGCGCTTGGCCAGCGCGAGCAGGATCTTGATGACGTGCGCGTCCGGGTCCTCGCCCTCGGGCGAGAGCACGACGACGGAGCGGGCGGTGGCCAGGTTCATCAGCGCGAGGTCGCGCGGCTCGGTGGGCCGTCCCGTGCGGCAGACCAGCCGGGTCCTGCCGAGGTTGCCGACGGCCTCTCGGATGTCCTCCTCCATGGCGAGTTTGTCACGTTCCGCCAGGACGGCGATGACCGAGCCCTTCTGGCTGGCGTGCGCCTTGACCAGCTCGGCCACGATCGTGAACACCTGGTCCGACCAGCCGAGCACCACCGTGTGGCCGGACTCGACGATGCGCGAGCGCCCTCTGCGCAGGCGGTCCACCTTCTGCTTCAGCCCGTTGGACAGCAGGCCCACGAGCATGCTGACGATGAACAGGCCGCCGAGCGAGCCGGCGAACATCACGGCCATGTACGCGGTCGAGCCCTTGTCGCTGGCGACCTTGCTCGGGGTCAGGGCGTGCATGAGCGCGATCCAGAGCACGTGCCCAGGGCCGTTCACGCCGTCCGGCTCGTTGGGCGCGAGCCAGAGCGTGAGCCCCGCCACGACCACGATCAGCGCCAGCGAGACCACGGCCAGCCAGCCGATCAACGAGGCGGTGCCCTTCGACATGGTGTTGTCGAACCAGTAACGCGCCCGCTCACGGAACGTGACCTTCGACACTTTCCCCCATACCTCCGCACAAGGAGTGATTTGATCTAACGGTCCAAGGTACCGGTGGATCTTGGTGCCCCGCATCGAGACCGGTCACGTATCGGCCACGTAAAACCCATCGACATGTGACGGCCAGAGGTTGGATCATTACCGTTATGTCCGTGATCAGGGAGGTGCCGTTCCCCAGCCCGGAGTCCTCTGAGCTCCCCATGAACATCTGGATCGACGACGCCGACTCCGCCATCGACGTCATCGACGCCCTGGCGCTGTCGCCGTTCGCGACGGGCGCGCAGCCGTGGTCCCGCCTGGCCAATCTGGAGCGCGTACGCCCCGACGCCCCGCTGAGCCCCGCCGGCGGGCGCGTGCTGCGTACCGCGCGGGTCGACGACGGGTCGGAGTCGCGGCTCATCGCCGGTGAGGGCTGGACCCTGCGCGTCGTACGCCACCGCAACCGCACGGCCACGGTCAGCGTGACGGCCGTGAACGAGGAGCTGGCCAAGAGCGTGCTCGCGGAGAGCATCGAGGGCGCCGAAGAGGCCATGCCGGAGGTCGACCACGTCGAGATGGGCTTCTGGTGGCGCGGCATGCACGGCGGCACCCGCTCGGAGAAGCCGATCACGGCCCAGGCCTGGGACGAGATCAGCGTGAACTACTCGGCGAAGGTCCGCCCGGCACTCGACAGGCTCATGTCGGTCACCCCTCACGACGTGAACGGCCGCCTCATCCTCCTGCACGGCGAGCCGGGCACCGGCAAGACCACACTGCTGCGCACGCTGGCCAAGCAGTGGCGCGACTGGTGCCAGGTGGACTGCGTGCTCGACCCCGAGCGCCTGTTCAACGAGCCCGGCTACCTGATGGAGGTGGCCGTCGGCTACGACTCCGACGAGGACACGCAGCGCTGGCGGCTGCTCGTCCTGGAGGACTGCGACGAGCTGATCAGCTCGGGCGCCAAGGCCCAGGCGGGCCAGGGGCTGTCGCGCCTGCTCAACCTGACCGACGGCCTGCTCGGCCAGGGCCGCGACGTCCTGGTGGCGATCACCACGAACGAGGACCTCGCCCGCCTCCACCCCGCCGTCGTCCGCCCCGGGCGGTGCCTGGCGCAGCTGGAGGTGGGGCCGCTGACCAAGGAGGAGGCCGTCACCTGGCTCGGCTCGTCGAAGGGGGTGAGCTCGTCGGGGGCGACCCTGGCGCAGCTGTACGCCCTGCGCGCGGGCCGCGAGATCACCTCTCAGCCGGGCGACGAGTCCACCGGCCTCTACCTCTGACCCTCGGCCGCCGGCCGCCTGCGCGCGGCGGCCGGGCGGTCACGTGAGGTAGGTGTGCAGGCGGCGGGCCTCGCGGACGAAGTTGTTGGACGCCCGCCGCTCGGCGATCTCCGCCACGCAGGGCACCGGCCCGCGCGCCCCGGCCCACCGGGCGGCGCGCAGGGCGAACGCGAGCCCCTGCGTGTGCCGTGTGTGCGGCCGCTCCCCCGGCCCCGGCAGGAACACGGGCAGGAACCCGGTCATGATCCGCCACACCTCCCGATGCGCCCCCTGTGCCGCGGCGCTCTCCAAGGTCTCGAAGACCGGCCCCGGCTTGAGCCACGTCCTGCGCAGCAGCAGCCCCAGCTGCCGTCCGAGCCCTTCGGCAGCCAGATCGCCACGGGCCGCCATGTCCACCACCGGCCGCGCCCGCTCCTCGGGCCGCCGCGACCAGGACGGGTCGGCCACGAAGTACGCCTGCACGAGCGCCATCCCCTCACCCCACGGCCCTTCGGCCAGCGCGAGAGCATGCGCCTGCGCCGGCCGCACGCCCTCCGCCGGCCATCCGTGGAGCAGGTGCGGCGCGAAGTGAAGCGCGACGACCTCCCGGTGGGACGGCATCACGTACGGCCACCACGGCAGCTGCTCGCCGTGCCCGTACCGCCGCTCCCAGCCGGGGTCGCCGAACAGCTCGTCGATCAGCGGCAACGCCGTCGGCGCCACCCGGATCCTGGGCGCCAGATCGAGCGTCCGGCTGTCGGCCGGCGCCCGGTCGCCGCGATATCCGCCGTCGGGATCCGGGCGCCCGGAGCGGAGCCAGCCGATCTCGGTGAGGGGCTCGGGACGTCCGCCGTCCATCCAGCGCGCGACCGCCCGCCCAGCCTCCGAGGTGAGGCCGCGCGCCCGCGCCACCACCTCGGGCGCGATCTCGCGTGGCAGCCGCAACAGCGCCTGCTGCAGGTCGGCCGGCATGGCCTCGGCCCCGCAGCGCTCGTAGCCCGCCAGCCGCGCCACCAGCTCCGCCGCCTCCACGTGCCCGGTGCCCTCGGTGGGCTCGGCCAGCAGGTGCGGCGGCAGCGTGCCGTCCTGGAGCGCCGCGTAGACCTCGGCCCAGCGCCGCAGCAGGAACAGGTGCGGCGCCGGCACCGAGCCGGGCCGGGGCAGTCCTGGAGCCCTGGAGCCGCCTGTCATGATCTGCCGGGCGATCTCCTCGGCCCACTGCCAGACGTCCGGCCACGGCCGTTCATGCGAAGCGGCACGCAGCCGCCACGACGACAGCCTCGCCACGAGCCCGTCCCGATCGCGGGCGTGCAGCCGCACGAGCCCGGCCAGCCACAACTCGGCGGAGTCCCACCCTCCCCCACACGGCCCCAGCTCCCCGGCCGTCATCACCGGTTCGGGGAACCTCCCGGCCCGGCGGGGCTCGGGCAGTGGCACGGGCGTGAACCCGTCGTCATGCTCCGGCGCCTGCTCGGCGGCCTCCCCGCCGAACACCGCCACCAGCGTCTCCCCGAGCTCCTGAGGCAGCAGCCCGACGGCCGCCCTGATCGCCTCGGCCCCCGCCGGCGTGAACCGCTTGGCGTGCTTGACCGCGATCCGCACCGCCCGGCCCTGCACGTCGGCGGACTCGCAGGCGAACGCGCGCCCCAGGGCGGGGGCCAGCTCGTCGAGGTCGCCCGCCCACGAGCGCGCGACGGAGTCGAGCCAGGTGAGCCCGCCCGTCACCAGCTTCCGTTCCGGCCTGAACAGCAGCGCGCGCAGCGCCTGCGACACGTCCGCGGGGGCCAGCTCGCCGGGGCCGAGCCGCCGCAGGTGCCGCAGCGCCGGCTCCGCCACGGGCCCGGGCGCGACGGGCAGCAGCCGCAGGTAGTCGCGGGCGCGCTTGCTCACCTCGTCGGGCGTCGGCTCGAGCAGCTCGTGCAGGCGGACGAAGAAGCGCAGGTCGGCGGCGTCGCCACCGCGCAGGAAGCGCCGTACGCACCCGTCGAGCAGCAGGTCGCGCCGGCCTTCGCGGGCCAGCTGCGCGAGCGCGGCCAGCCAGGTGCCGGGGGCCGGCAGGTCCGGGTGCTCGTCACGCAGGGCCCCGCCCACGCCCTCTGCCTCGAAGAGCCGGGGAAGGAGGTGGTCGAGCAGCGGGTCGCCGGGCGTGGGCGGGTGGCGTACCCAGGCGACGACGAGGGGGTCGTGCTCGGGCGGGACGACACCGCTGCGGCGCAGCATGGCCAGGGCGAGCGCGGCCGGCGGGTCGGGGCGGCGGCGGCGCGGGGAGGGGCTGAGCCTGAGCGCGGCGCGGACGGCGAAGTCGGCCTGCCACGCGGCCGGGCGGGTGGCAAGCACGCGTTCCAGGAGCTCGGTGATGTCGTCGCCCCGGGCGGCCACCTCGCGGCGGTCGCGCTCGCCGAGCCCGAGCACGCACGCCGCGACCCGCTCCGGGTCACCGCTGTCGACGGCCGCCACCACCTCCGGCCACACGCTCACGGAGCCGCCTCCACGGCGACGCGGGCGGCGATCCTGGCGGCCAGCACGTGCTTGCACGGCCCGCGCGACCCCCGGTGGTCGTACCACCACGGGCACGTGCACTCGCCCTCGGCGATCCGCACCCGCCGCACCCCGCCGTCCGTGCTCACCTCGGCCGTCTCCCCGAGCAGCCGCACGGCGCCCGAACCGGCCAGCGCTCGGGCGGCGGTCAGCCGGGGGTTCAGCTGGGCCACCTGCTCCTTGTCGTAGGGCAGCTCCCGGTGGAAGTGCGCCGCCTCGTGCAGGTCGTAACCGACCCGGCCGGCCGTGCCGAGCTGGGTGAGCGCGGCGCGTACGCGTTCGACGGACAGGCCCGAGCGGTCGGCGAGCAGTCCCAGCTCGACCGTGGGCTCGAAGTTGAGCAGCATGCCCACCACGTCGGCGTCGCCTGCGGCCTGTTCCGTGGCCAGGTCGGACAGCACCGCCCCCTCGCCGGAGAAGCCGCGCCACGGCTCCGGCGAGACGGCCAGCGTGTAGCGCATGCCGGGCAGCTCCAGCTCCCACGCGCTCGCGGTGGACGAGCCGCCCCCGATGTCCGCCGGGGGGCCGTACACGCGCAGCGCCTTGGCGAACCTGAGCAGCGGCATCAGCGTGGCCACCCGACCGGTGCCCGACAGGCAGACGCCGCCGCGCGCGGGGCCGCCGGACAGGCGCAGGTCGCGGCCGGCGGGGACGGCCCAGACGTCGGCGCGGGCGCCCCGGGGCAGGGAGCGCAGGAAACGTACGGCCTGCGGACCGGCCAGCTCGGCCCGCAGGTCGAACCCGGCCGCGATCACCTGCACCTCCGCGAACCCGCGCAGCCACCGCGACGGCAACGGCACCTTCTTCTCCACGACCGCGCCGTCGAGCGTGGTGACCGTCAGCTCGTCGGGCCCGACGCCCAGGTGGAGCGGGTCCCTGCCGCCCACCCTGGCCAGGGCCTCGCGCAGCGGGCCGTTGACGTCGACGTTGGTGGTGCCCCGGTCGAGCACGTCGCCGTCGAGCTCCAGCACGTCGAGCCGGGCGTAGACGCCGCCGCACGCCGAGAACGACTCGAACCGCAACCGCCCGCCGTCGCACGTCACCACCGGGTCGCGGGTCCAGCCCGGCCTGGGCTGGTGGTAGCGGGCGAGCGCCACGTCGGCCACGGCCAGCAGGGCGGCCGCGGCCGGAGCCGCCTGGGAGAGCAGCCCGCTGAAGAACCTGGGATGCGTGCGCGGCCCGGATAACGCCGTGCCACCGGAGGTCGACAGGCCGAGCCTGCCGTCGGTGAGCGTGGACGGACCCGCGTAGGAGTATGCCTGTACCGCCTGAGTCATGGCCCGAACCATAGAGATCACCACCGACACAATCCGGCCGGTACGTAAACCATCCGATGTGCGACACGGTGCTGCGAAACCACAATGTGGCTGGTGCTGACCGTCGATCTGGCCCACGTCGCCTTCGCCCGCTTCACCCGGCCCGCGGGCGATTCGTGGACCAGCGAGGAGCGCCCGATCGGGTTCCCCGCCACCCAGCTGGTTGCCTCGTGGACCGCGCGCACCCCGCCGGGCTCCTGGATCGAGGTCGCGCTGCGGGCCAGGACCGCGCGGGGCGCTCTCACCAAGTGGTACGTCATGGGCCGCTGGTCCGAGCACGGCGATCCGCGCACGTCCGTCCCCGGTCAGGGCGACGAGGACGGGGACGTCGCGGTGGACACGTTCGTGGCCCGGCGGCCGGTGGTGTCGTACCAGGTGCGGGTGGCCTTGCACGGCGCGGGCGCCCGCGTGACGGGGCTGGGCGTGATGGCCTCGGCCGTGCCGCAACGGCCCGTCGTGCCCAGCGTCCCCGGCGCGGCGGTCGCGGTGGAGCTGGCGGTGCCCCGGCACTCGCAGTACGCGCACGCCGGGCACCACCCGCGGTGGGACGGCGGGGGCGCCAACTGGTGCAGCCCGACCTCGGTGGCCATGGTGCTCGGCTTCTGGGGCCGCGGGCCCGGACCGGCCGAGGTGGCCTGGGTGGGTGACCGCGACCCGGCGCCGGTGGTGGACCACGCGGCCATGGGCACGTACGACGAGAGCTACCAGGGCACCGGCAACTGGCCGTTCAACGTGGCGTACGCGGGGCGGTACGGGCTGGCCGGGTTCGTCACGCGGCTGCGGTCGGCGGTGGAACTGGAGGCGTTCGTACGCTCGGGGATCCCGGTGATCACCTCGCAGTCGTTCAAGGCGCACGAGCTGCCCGGCTCCAGCTACTCCACCAACGGCCACATCCTGGTGGTCACCGGCTTCACGGCCGGGGGCGACGTCGTCGTGAACGACCCCGCCGCGCCCGACGACGCCTCGGTTCGGCGGGTCTATCCGCGGGCAGCGTTCGAGAACGTGTGGTTGAGGAGCTCGGGCAGCGGGGGCATCGCGTACATCCTTCACCCGCCCGAGCACCCTCTTCCTCCTTGTACCAACGGCAATTGGTGAGTTGATGAGCATTCGACCGATCGACGTGGCCCATACCGACGGCGGCCCGCAGTGGGTGGAGGCGGTGGCCACGCCCTCCGGCGTTGAGGTCTGGTGGGACGAGCCGCGCCCGCACGAGGGCGGGCGGCGCTGCGTGGTGCGCCGCCTCCCGGACGGCTCCCGCACGGACGCGCTGCCACCGGGCTGGAACGCGCGCAACCGGGTGATCGAGTACGGCGGCCGGTCCTGGCGCCCGCTGCCCGGCGGCGGCCTGGTCTTCACCAACTGGGCGGACCAGCGCCTCTACCGCCTCGACGCGAAGGGTGCGGCGGCGGGCGATGTCCGGGGCGGCGTGCCGGTGCCGATCACCCCTGAGGGGCCGGCACGCTACGCCGACCTGTACCTCCCGCCGGGCCGGAACGAGGTGTGGGCCGTGCGCGAGACCGGCGACGTGCGCGACCTGGTGGCGGTGCCCCTCGACGGCGGCCCCGTCACGGTGATCGTCAAAGCCCAGCACTTCCTTATGAATCCCCGCATCTCCCCCGACGGCCGCCATGTCGCCTGGATCGGGTGGGACCACCCGAACATGCCGTGGGACGGCACCGAGCTCTGCGTGGCCCCCCTGCGGGAGGACGGCACGGCGGGCGGGTACCGGGTGGTCGCCGGCGGCCCCGAGGAGTCGGTCGCGCAGGCCGAGTGGCGCGACGACGCCGCCCTGTACGCGGTGACCGACCCCACCGGCTGGTGGAACGTCCACCTCGTCCATCTCGACGGCTCACCTTCCCGGAACCTCACCCCGATGGAGCTGGAGTTCGGCGCGGCGGCGTGGAAGCCCGGCATGACGTACCTGGCCATCGCGGACACGGGCCGGCTGGCCGTCGTGTACGGCAGCCCCGACCACCGCCGCCTGGGCGTGCTGGACCCGGAGACCGGCGAGCTGCGGGATATCGGCGGCCCGGCCACCTACTGGTCGTCCACCGTGTCGGTCGCGGGCGGCAAGGTGGCGGCCGTGGGGGCGACCCCGTACACGCCGCTGGAAGTGACCCTCGTCGACCTGCAGGACGGCGGCGCGCGCGAGATCGTGTCGCCCCCCAAGCCGCTGCCGGACCGCGGCCTGCTCCCCACTCCCGAGGCCGTGACGATCGAGGGCGTGCACGCGCACCTCTACCCGCCGTCCGGCGTCCAGGGCCCAGGGCCGTACGTGATCTTCGTGCACGGCGGCCCGACCGGCAACCTCCCGATCGTGCTCGACCTGGAGATCGCGTACTTCACCAGCAGGGGCATCGGCGTGGCCGTGGTCAACTACGGCGGATCGACCGGGTACGGCCGGGCCTACCGCGAGCGGCTGCGCCACCAGTGGGGCGTGGTGGACGTGCAGGACTGCGCCAGGGTGGCCAGGGGCCTGGTCGAGCTGGGCCGCGCCGACGCCGCGAAGATCGCGATCCGCGGCGGCAGCGCCGGGGGCTGGACCACGGTGGCGGCGCTCGTGCACAGTGACGTGTTCGCGGGCGGGGTCGCGCACTACGCGATCACCGACCCGGAGAGCTGGGCGGCCGAGACGCACGACTTCGAGTCCCGTTACCTGGACGGGCTCGTCGGCCCGCTCCCCGAGACGCGGGACCGCTACACCGAGCGCTCCCCCCTCCTGAACGCCTACCGAGCGTCGGGCCCGTGCCTCATGCTGCACGGCCTGGAGGACGCGATCGTGGACGTGGGCCAGGCCGAGCGGTTCACCGCCGAGCTGGACAAACATGGCAAACAGTGGGCTTTGCTCACCTACCCCGGCGAGCAGCACGGCTGGCGCAGGGAGGAGACTATTGTCGCGGTGCTGGAGGCCGAGCTGGCCTTCTACGGGCTGCTCTTTGGCATGGAGACTCCCGAGGTGCCGCCTTTGACACTTAAGGGGAGAGCGTGAAGAGCGTTGCCGAGATCTGCTCGGATCTGATCAGGTTCGACACCACCAATCCCGGTTCGGGGGAGCGACCGGCCGCCGAGTACGTGGCCACGCTGCTGGCGGACGCGGGCATCGAGCCGGTGGTGTTCGAGTCGGCTCCGAAGCGGACCACCGTCGTGGCCAGGATCGACGGCGACTCCCCCGACGCGCTGCTGGTGCACGGCCACCTGGACGTGGTGCCCGCCGACCCGGCCGAATGGCAGATGCACCCGTTCTCGGGGGAGATCGTGGACGGCTGCGTGTACGGGCGGGGCGCGGTCGACATGAAGGGCTCGTGCGCGATGACGCTCGCGACCGTGCTCGGCCTGGCCGCCCGCGGCGTGCGCCCCAAGCGTGACCTGGTGCTGGCGTTCCTGGCGGACGAGGAGGCGACGGGCGACTTCGGCTCGCGGCACGCGGTCACCGAGCACCGGGAGCTGTTCGACGGCGTCACGGAGGCGATCAGCGAGTCGGGCGGCTTCAGCGTGGCCTCCGGCGAGCACCGGGTCTATCCGATCGCGGTCGGCGAGCGCGGCACCGCCTGGATGAAGCTCACCGCGCACGGCGTGGCCGGCCACGGCTCGCGGCCTCCCGTGGACAACCCGGTCGCCACGCTCGTGCACGCGCTGTCGCGGGTGGCCGCCCACCAGTGGCCGGTACGCCTGACGCCGCCGGTCGCCGCGCTCATCCAGAGCCTGTCCCAGATCATCGGCCGGCCGATCGACCTCGACCGCCTGGACGAGGAGGCTGCCCGGCTCGGCCCGCTGGGCGGCCTGTTCAAGAGCCAGATCCGCAACTCGGCGAACCCGACGATGCTGAACGCCGGATACAAGGTGAACGTGGTGCCCTCGACGGCGGAGGCGCACGTGGACGGGCGTTTCATGCCGGGCATGCAGGAGGAGTTCCTGGAGACGATCGACGCGCTGCTCGGGCCGAAGATCGCCCGCGAGTTCGTCAATCTGGAGGACGCGCCCGACGCGCCGTACCCCTCGCAGTTCTTCGACACGCTGGCGGGCGCGCTCGTGGCCGAGGACCCGCTGGCCCGGCCGGTGCCGTACGTGATGGCGGGCGGCACCGACGGGAAGTCCTTCGCCAGGATCGGCATCAAGGGGTACGGGTTCGCGCCCCTCATGCTCCGGCCTGACCTGGACTACTTCGGGATGTTCCACGGCAAGGACGAGCGCGTGCCGGTGGAGGGCCTGGAGTTCGGCACGCGCGTCCTCACCCGCCTGCTCGCCTGAGCGCCGACCGGGTCATCTCGGGGGGCCGAACCACGTGGTGAGCGCGTCGCCGATCCCGTCGCGCCCACCCGCCCAGGCGACGTAGCCGTCGGGCCGCACGAGCAGCACGCCCGCGTCCCCCGTCGCGGCGGGCTCGGCCGCGTGCGCCACGCGTACCCGATCGCGGTGGCCCGCCACGGCGCCGCAGAGCCCATCATCGGGCCCGGACGTGCCCGAGAGGTCCAGCACGAGCCCGCGCCCGTCCCGCAGCAGTTCGGCGAGCGGCCGCGCGCCGTCATGTGCCGTCGCCTCCAGCCGAGGGGCGAAGCGGCCGACCTGCGGGTGCGGCGCGCCGGGCGCGTAGTCCACGTCCGCCCCTTCGACCATCCCCCCGAAATGCCGCTTGGCGTCCGGCAACTCAAGCACCTCTCCCAGCACCTCCCGCAACGCGTCCACCTGTGGCCCTGGACGCATCAGCGCCACCTGTGCCCGGGTGTTGCGCAGCACCCGGGCCGCCACCGGGTGCCGCTCGGCGGTGTAGGTGTCCAGCAGGCTGTCAGGCGCGAGCCCCCGCACCACCAGGGCCAGCTTCCAGCCCAGATTGACGGCGTCCTGCAGCCCCAGGTTGAGCCCCTGGCCGCCGATCGGCGAGTGCACGTGCGCCGCGTCGCCCGCCAGCAGCACCCGCCCCTTGCGGTACGTCTCCGCGTGCCGGGTGTTGTCGCTGTAGCGGATGCCGGCCTCCAGCCGCTTGACCACCACGTCCTGACCGGTCACGCGCCGCAGGCTGCCCGCCAGTTCCTCGGCCGTCATCGGCGCGTCCCGGTCATCCGGCCCGCCGTCGAACTCGATGGTGGCGACCTCCCCGGGCACCAGCGACCGGTTCACCAGCCCGCCCGGCCCGCGTAGCGCCGACGACACCGCGTCGGGCGAGGCGAGCTCGGCCACGGCGGTCCGCCCGGTCATGGTCGGCGGCGTCCCGTCGAACGCGAACCCCGACCGCTTGCGCACCACGCTGCGCCCGCCGTCGCACCCCACGAGGTACGCCGCCCGCTCCACCCGCCCGTCGGCCAGCGTGGCGACGGCGGCGCTCTCGTCCTGCACGACGTCCACCACCGCGCACCCCTGCCGGATCCGCACCCCCATCGCGGCGGCCCGCTCGGCCAGGACGGTTTCCAGCTTGTGCTGCTTGAGCATGAGGTACTCGGCCTTCCCGCGCTCGTCGAGCAGCGGCAGCCCGCTGAAGTGCCCCTTGATCAGCCCCTCCTGGAGCAGCTCGACCATCAGGGCGACCACGTCCGCCTCGGCGGGCTCCCGGTCGCCGGCGAACTCGCCGAGCATCGCCCACTGCGCCTCGGCCACCGGCTCGACCAGGCCGCGCAGGGCCAGCGACTGCACGGTGCGCGCGTTGAGCGAGCGCAGGCCGAGGCTGCGCGTCCTGCGCTCCTCGCCCGTGGCCGCCTCGAGGACCAGCGGGTCCGCGCCGCCCAGCTTGAGCTCGCACGCCAGCAGCAGCCCCACGGGGCCACCGCCAACGATGATCACGTCGGTCATTTCCGCTCCTTACTTACTTCGTAAGCTTACGGCGTAAGTAGAACACGTACACCGTAAGCTTTGTCAAGCGAGAGAGGGGAGCGCGGAGAATGGCACGGCGGGAGCCGCTGAACAGGGAGAGGGTCCTGGATGCGGCCCTGGAGCTGGCCGACGAGGAGGGCCTGCAAGGGCTTGCCATGCGACGGCTGGCGAAGAAGCTCGGCGTCGAGGCGATGTCGCTCTACAACCACGTCTCGAACAAGGCCGACATCCTGGACGGCATCGCCGAGCGGGTGTTCGGCCAGGTGGAGCGGCCGGACCCGGCGCTGCCGTGGCACGAGCAGGTGCGCGAGGTGGCGCTGAGCATGTACCGGGTGTTCGGCCGCCATCCGGCGGTGCCGCTCGCGCTGGTCACCGACCAGTCCAATCCGACGTCCGTGCGCGCTCTGGAGCCGCTCGACGCGCTGGTGGGGGCGCTGTTCCAGGCGGGCTTCGACGACGTGGGCGCGTGGCGGGCGCTGGGCGCGGTGAACAGCCTGGTGTTCGGGTCGCTGCTACTGTCCACGGGCGGCTTCACCGGCGAGCCGGGCGCGCACGCGGGCGAGCCGGGCGTCAGCGCGTACGTCCGCGAGATGGACCCCGTACGGCTGCCGCACTTCAGCCGGCTGCTGCGGAGCACACGGCAGGGCGTGCACCCGGAGGCGGACTTCGAGCAGGCACTGGACATGCTGATCCGCGGTTTGGTGGCCGAGGCCGAGCGTCGCTAGCTAGTGGAACAAATCATTCCGTTCTGCTAGACTGAGGGCAACACGAAAGGGGCTCACCGATGAGCGACACCACCAACGGCTGGGACGTTCTGGACGCCGCACACGAGGCGCTGCGCAAGGTCGTCGGCGCCGTTCCTGCCGATGCCTGGCACCTCCCGACCCCCTGCTCGTCCTGGGACGTCACGCAGGTGCTCCAGCACGCGGCGGGCGACCAGATCGGCTTCGCCGCCGCGCTCACCGGCGAGCCAGGGCCCGCGTTCAACCCGTTCGAGCCGTCGGGGCGGCTGGAAGGCGACCCGGTGGCGTTCGTGGAGGACGCGCTGGCGCGCTCGGCCAAGGCGTGGGCCGGCGTCGACCGGGACGCCGCCGAGGTGCCGACGCCGGTGCCGCCGCACAAGATGTCGCCGTGGTCCGGCTCGACGGCGTGCGCGCTCGACGCCGCCGTGCACGCCTGGGACATCGCGGTCGCCACGGGCCAGGCCTCGCCGCTGACGCCGGAGCTGGCCCGGCCCCTGCTGAAGGTGGCCCAGGAGATCGTCGAGCCGCTCCGGGCCTGGGGCGCCTACGCCGCCGCCGTGGAGCCGGAGCCGGAGCCGGGCGACGACGATGTGGCGGCCCTTCTGCGCTACCTCGGCCGCAACCCCTCCTCGTGAGGGTGCGGGCTCAGGAGAACTTGGTCTTCGGGCGCTCCTGGAGCTCGCCGTCCAGGTAGATGTCGAGCTTCTCGTTGTAGAACGCGATCAGCCCGGCGATCTTCTCGCTCTCCGGCAGCGGCGTGCGGTACGACCAGGCCAGGTCCTCCTGGCCGTTGACCGCCCAGTATTCGGCCGTGCCCTTGTACGGGCAGTGGGTGGCGGTGTCGGTGTGCTCCAGCAGGTCGAGCCGCACGTCCGTCTTCGGCAGGTAGTAGCGGGCGGGCAGGCCCGTCTCGAAGAGGATGCGCGGGCTGCGGGAGTCGGCCACGGTGACGCCGTCCACCTCGACCCGCACGTGCCGCGTGCTCGCCAGGATGTCGACCCTGGTGTACGGGTCGCGCGCGTGGACGTAGACCTCCTCGTCCTCCTCGAACCAGGCGTCCATGGCGTCCCACTCGAAGCGGACGTGGCCGCGGATCTGCTCCAGCGGCGAGTCGCGGTAGACCAGGGCCGCCTCGGCCGCCTCAATCGTTCCCGAGTTGACGGTGTGGACGAGGCCGTCGCCCCTGCTCGGGGAGTGCCTGGTGGCGCCGGTGGCCTTGAGCGCGGACTCGTCCACGTCTGCCGGCGGGAAGTAGTAGGTGGGATAGTACGGGACCTCCCACACCAGAAGAGCGGCGGTGGTGTCGGCCACCACCCGGCCGCCGAGATAGGCCCTCACGCGCTTGGCCGTGGGCTCGACGCGCACCCGGCCGCGGTTCGTGACATCCATACTCGCGGCAACCCGTGGGGCGGCACCACTATTCCGATCAGCGCTCACGGCCCCGGTCAGCCCACGCCGAACGCGGCCAGCGTCCCCCAGGTCGTCAACGTCCCGGCCGCCGCCCCCGCGATCACCTGAGGCCAGGTGTGGTGCGTGAGGCGTACCCTCGCCCAGCACACCAGCGCCACGACGGCGGCCCCGGCGAGCGCGGTCGGCCAGGCGGGCAGCACGTGGGCGAGCACCACGACGGTGCCCGCGGAGACGGCGGCGTGGAAGGAGATCTTCCAGCGCAGCGTGACGGGGACGGTCACGGCCAGCGCGGCCAGCATCGCGGTCACGGTGGCGACGAGCAGCGTCGGCGCGCCCATCACGACCAGGAGCGCCAGCGCCACCAGCACGGCCGCCACCGCGGCCAGCAGCGGGCCGGTGCGGCGGGCGCGGTCCACGATGTGGTGCGAGTCGAGGCGGCCCGAACGCACGCCCAGCGCGATCACCGCCGCCGGCACGCCGCCGCAGAACGCCGAGGCCACCAGCCCCCACGCCGCCCCGCCCCACCCCTGGGCGATGAGACCGACGACCGGCGGCATGGTGATCACCAGCACTTGCGGCGCCAGCAGGTTCGTCACCCGTTTCGCCACCAGGTCGGCCGTCATGCCACGAAAGAGTACGCGATCTTGGCCGCCGCGGCGCACGGGGCGCACCGCGTGCCCGTGGTGCGGGCGGGTGGCTCCTAACCCTTGCCCGCGGCGTTCACGATCCGGGTCGTGGACCGGCCGGGGATGGAGGCCATCTCCCAGCACTCGGCCCCCAGGATCGCGGCCGCGGCGGCGCGGGCGCCCGCGTGCGGGTCGCCCGCCGTGTGCGCGAGCGCCGCCGGTCGCATGGGGGCCAGCAGGTCGATGTAGTCCTCGGGCCCGTGCGCCTCCGGCGGCCCGGTCACGATGAACACGCCGGTCACGAAACGGAGCGCGGACAGGACCTCGGCCCGCTCCTCCGCGGGGTTGAGCGGGCGGCTCGGCCCCTTCCACGCGCGCACCCGGGGATCGTCCTCGACGCCGACGACGAGCGGCAGCCCCCGCTCGGCCACGGCCCGCAGGTAGCGCACATGGCCCACGTGCAGGATGTCGAAGACACCGGTCACGACCGCCACGCCCGGCCGGTCGTACGGTTGCACCCAGACGGCCTCCAGGCTGCTCACGCGACCTCCCACGCTCTCCCCCACGGGCCGACGACTCGTCGATCGCAGCGTACTCGGTCGGCGTGCGCGCTCGCGCAGGCGACCTCCGGCAAGACCATTCCTACCTTTTCGCGATAATCTCCGGCGCACCTCTGGCGCGTCTCATAACGTCGCCGATTTGGGGGAGGTCGCCGTGGCACCGCCGGACTTTCATCGCCTCGACGGAGACGGCTTCCCCGACCTGGTGGCCCGGCTGCCGGGCGTGCCCTCCCAGGTGTCCAGGGCCAGAGGGCTCGTGACGGCCGCGCTCGGCCGCGACCATCCGCTCTACGACGACGTGGCGCTGCTCACCAGCGAGCTGGCCACGAACGCGATCCTGCACACCAGGTCCGGGGCGGGCGGCTCGTTCACGGTCGCCGTGAGCAGCTCGGAGACGGCGGTTCGGGTGCTCGTGTCGGACGCCGGGTCGGACGGGCCGCCGTGCGTGTGCCATACGGGCACGCAGTCCGCCAGTGGGCGCGGCCTGCCGCTGATCGAGGCGCTCAGCCACCGCTGGGGCTTCACGCGGGAGGGCGGCACCACGACGGTCTGGTTCGAGCTGCTGCAGGCCCGCGTCCCCGCCGGCGTGGCCGTCTAGCCAGGCGGTCGGTGCTGTCAGACGTCGAGGCGGCACAGGCCCTCGGCCAGGGCCTTGGTGGTGAGGCGGGTGCGGCTGTCGCAGCCCAGCTTGGCGAAGATGTGCTCCAGATGGGTCGTCACCGTGCGGACGCTGAGCACGAGCGCGGCGGCGATCTGCGGGTTGGAGTCGCCGGCCGCCACCCGGGTGAGCACGTCCACCTCGCGCCCCGTGAGGTCGTACGGCAGCAGGCACGGCCGCTCGGCCACGATGGCGCCCTGCAGCGCCCCCTGGAACCCGACACCGGCCCTGAGCAGCCGTAACTCGTGCCAGCGCCCGTCACGGCCGAGCCAGAGCCCGTGCCTGCTCAGCTCCCGCGAGTCGATGAACGCCCGGGCGAACACGGCCACCGCAGGTTCGTCGCACAGCACGGCCGACGGCTTGTGGCCGGGCACCTGGCGCCGGGTCCCCAACCGGTCGAAGGCGACCGCCTGGAAGTCCGGCGGCAGCCCCACCGGGTCGATCACGCATTTGCTCAGGTCGGTGACGTGCGCGAGCATCGGGCTCACCGCGGCGACCAGCGCCCCCGTGATCCGCGGGAAGAAGGCGTCCTTCGTGGCCAGGTGCAGCAGCCCCGTGTAGCGGCCCTCGCTCAGGAACAGCGGCGCCGTCAGCCCGGCCCGCCATCCGTAGGGGGCGAGGTGGCGCCGGAAATAGCGCTCGGTGTCCGGCTCGGGCATGCGCACCGGGGCGCGGGTGGCCAGGGCCCTGCGGTACGCGTCGAGCCCGGCGTACTCCTCGGCCGCGTCGCGGTCGATGCGCCGGTGACCGTCGGAGACGACGCTGTGGTGGCGCCCCGTGGCCGGATCGAAGGCGACGAACTCGTACGCGCCGACCGGGACCACCCGGCGCAGCGCCGCCATCGCCCCGTGGGCGCTCCCACCGCCCGCGACCTGGTAGCCGACCTCGGCGAACGCCTGCAGCTGGCAGACGTCCAGAGTGATCTCGGCCACCGAGCCTTTATATCATTTGCCACTCCTTGAGGTCTTCTTGAAACTTTTTTTCATCAGCTCCGGGATGCTACGGTGAGACACATGCAGCGCGCTTTCGTCACGACGACGCCGGACACCGTCCCGGCGCGCTGAATCCATGCTTCCCGGGCGGACGCCCGGGAGCTGGTCGTTCGCCCTTTCCACGCAAAGGACGATCATGAACGACCACCGCAGGCTCGGCCGCGAGCTGGGCATCTTCGACACCGACCCGCTGATCGGCTCGGGCCTCCCGTACTACCTCCCCGCGGGCGCCGCCATGCGCAAGGCCATCGAGGACTACGTCCACGAGCTCGAACGCCGCAACGGCTATCAGCACGTCAACTCGCCCGTGCTCGGCAAACGCGAGCTGTACGAGAGATCGGGCCACTGGGCGCACTACGCGGAGGACATGTTCCCGCCCATGAACGTGGGCGGCGAGGAGTTCGTACTCCGCCCCAGCCTGTGCCCGCACCACGCGCTCATCTACCGCTCGCGCCGGCGCAGCCACCGCGAGCTGCCGCTGCGCCTGGCCGAGCTGGGCGGGCAGTACCGCTCCGAGCTGTCCGGCGTCCTGGGCGGCCTGACCAGGGTGCGGGCCATCCAGCTCAACGACGGCCACGTGTTCTGCGCGCCCGAGCAGGCCGCCGCCGAGGTGGCGGCGGCACTCGACCTGGTCGAGGCCGCGCACGCCCGGCTCGGCATCCGGGCCGCGCGCTACCGGCTGTCGCTGCGCGGCGAGGGCGGCAAGTTCGTGGACGACCCGGGCCTGTGGGCGCGCTCCGAGGCGGTCCTGCGCGAGGTGCTGAAGGGGCGCGGCCGCGACTTCGACGAGGAACGCGGCGAGGGCGCCTTCTACGGGCCCAAGATCGACATCCAGATCGTGGACCCGGCGGGCCGCGAGACCAGCCTGTCGACCGTCCAGGTGGACTTCTTCCAGCCGGAGCGCTTCGACCTGCGCTACGTCGGGGGCGAGCGCCCCGTCATGGTGCACCGCAGCGTCGTCGGCAGCATCGAGCGCCTGCTCGCGCACCTCATCGAGGTCCACGGGGGCGCGTTCCCCACCTGGATGGCGCCCGTGCAGGCCGTGGTGCTGCCGCTGTCGGACGCCGAGTTGCCCGCCGCCGCGGACCTGCTGCGCCGCTGCCTGGCCGCCGGGCTGCGGGCGGAGCTGGCGCCCGCCGACCGGGGCAGCCTCGGGGCCAGGATCAGGGCGCACCGGCTGGTGCCGTACCAGCTGGTCGTGGGGCCGCGCGAGGCGGCGAGCGGCGGGGCGTCGGTACGGCTCCGCGACGGCAGCCAGGCGGGCGACGTGCCCGTGGAGCGGCTTGCGGAGGATTCGCGACCTTTGTTCTAGGACTCGGAAATCGAAAAGGTAACGGAGTCTTCCCACAGCGTCGAACCGGCTCTTGACCTGCTCCCCGCCCTGAAGCTGAAGGGCGGGGATTCCCGTGCCGCTTACGCGGCAGCTCGCGGTGCGCAGTGCGTACCGCGAGCTATGGAACGGGGTGCTTGACGCTTCACAGACCCGGCCGGTGCCTGGAGGTCTCCACGTCCTGAGACGACCAGCCCGGCCGCCTTGCGGTTTTTGATGTTCTTTGCGGCGTTGACGTCGGCGTGCTCGACATGACCGCACGTGGTGCACCTGAAGACCGCTTGGCTCTCGCGGGACTTCGGGTCCACCGCCGTGCACGCCGAGCACGTCTGGGACGTGTACGCGGGGTTGACCTTGACGATGACGCTGCCGGTGTAGCGCGCCTTGGAGATCAGCGCCCTCTCCAGCCCGTACCAGCCTTTGTTGAGGATCGCCCGGTTGAGGCCGCTCTTTTGCGCGACGTTTCTACCCGGGCGTTCAAGGGTGCCCCTGGCGGAGGCGGTCATGTTCGTGACCTGGAGATCTTCCACGACCACGGCGGCGTGGTCGCGGGTCAGGCGGTGCGCTGTCTGGGCGTTGAAGTCCGCCCGGCGCATGCGAAGGCGCCCCATCAGCACCCCCAGCGCGGCCACCACCTTCTTACGCCGCTTCGACCCCCGCTGCGTGCGGGCCAGGCGGCGCTGGAGCCGCAGGTAGCGCTCGGCCTCCTCGGCGGAAAGGAACGCGCCACCAGGCTCGCCCTCGCCGGGTGGGGTGCAGACGGAGACGGTGTGCTCGGTCACATGCGCGCGGTCGAAAAACTCCCCCTCCGAGGTGGTCGCGGCGGTGACCACGCCCCGGTCCACCCCGGCCTCGGTGCCGGGCAGATTCTGGTCGCCCTCGTACCTCGCCGCCTCCTGCGGCGGCGCACCCCTCGACATCATCAAGCAGTACATCGAACAGCAGCGCCGACCCGCCTGACCATCTTCAGGTTCTGGGTCGCACTACGCGCTCGACGGGACGCGTACTCGCGCCTCGGACGGCACGTGGGTGCTGCGCCTCGCCGCGCCCGCCACGTACGAGGAGCTGTCCCTGCTCACCACCCCGATCGGCCGCAGGACGCTGGCCTCGGGCGGCCGCTGCCTGCCCCTCTATCCCGCTTCGGGGGCGGCGGAGGTGCGGCTGGCCGTGGAGCCGCGGCTCGTCGTGCGGAGCGAGCCCTGCCGCCCGCCTTCCGCCTCATAGCCAGTCCTTCTTCTTGAAGGCCATGTACAGCCCCACAGATGTGACGGCCGTCAGGATGGAGGACGTCCAGAAGCCCCACCCCTGGCCCTCGCCCGGATAGGGGACGTTCTGCCCGTAGAAGCCGCTGATCGCGGTGGGCACGGCGATGATCGCGGCCCAGCCCGTGAGCCGCTTCATGATCTCGTTCAGCCGGAAGCCCTGCTGGGACAGGCGGGTCTCGCGGATGTTGGCCAGCATGTCGCGGATCGACTCGACCCATTCGGCCACGCGCAGCACGTGGTCGTAGACGTCCTCGTAGTACGGGGCCATCACCGGGTCGGCGATGAGCTCCTGGTCGCGGCGGAGCAGGGTGCCGACCACCTCGCGCATCGGCATCGAGATCTTGCGCAGCCGGGTGGTGTTCTTGCGCAGCTCGTACATCTTGCGCTGCAGCGCCCTGCCGTCCGGCACCGCGTCTTCCTCGAACAGCGACTCCTCCAGCGCCTCCGCCTGCGCGTCGAGCTCCTGCACCAGGTTGAACTGGCTGTCGACCACGTAGTCGAGCAGGCCGTGCAGGAGGAACGACACGCCGTGGCCGGCCAGGCGGGAGGCGGCGTCCCAGCGCCTGACCACCTCGCCGATGTCGAAGTGGCTGCTCTCGCGCACGGTGACCAGGGCGTTCCTGGTGACGAAGACGTTCACCTCGACGGGGTCGAGCCGGTCCTCGTCGAAGTGCACGCCGTAGACCGTGATGAACAAATGGTTGTCGTAAATATCGACCTTCGGCCGCTGATGGTCGGAAAGCACGTCCTCGAGCGCCAGCTCGTGCAGCCCCAGCTCCTCACCGATCACGGTGAGGTCGGCGGGCGAGGGGCTGCACAGGTCGAACCAGACCGCGTTGCCCGGATCGCCCACGTAGTCGGAGACATCCTCGACGGGGAACCCTTCCTTCTCGAGGACGCCCTTCCTGTATAGCCGCGTGTGCATTAGCCGAGTCTGGCAAACCTTCTCGCGTTACGCACAGCCGCTCCTTCAGGATCATTGTTGAAATAGACGTACACGTCCCGCCAGCCCGCCTCGTGCACGCGTCTCGCCCAGGTCTTCAGCGCGGTGTCGCCGTACGCCCAGTGGGCCGGACCCTCGTGCAGGCGCACGTAGCCCCACTCGGCGGTGCGCCACAGCGGGTTCTGTGGCTTGCCCAGCCGGTCCGCCCAGCACAGGGCGGCCGCGTGCGCGCCGAGTATCTCGCGGATCTCCTCCGTCCACCAGGACTCGTGCCGCGGCTCCACGGCCACCCGCACGCCCGCGGGGAAGCAGCGCAGGCACCTGTCGAGCCTGCCCGGGTCGGCCTTCAGCGTCGGCGGGAGCTGCAGCAGGACGGGCCCGAGCTTGTCCTTCAGCTCCGCCGCGCGGCTCATCAGCCGCTCCACCGGCTCCTCGGGGTCGGACAGCCGCTTGATGTGGGTGAGGAACCTGCTGGCCTTGACCGCCATCACGAACCCGCCGGGCGTGCGGTCCCGCCATGCCGCGAACGTCTCGGGGCTCGGCAGCCGGTAGAACGCGTTGTTGCTCTCGACGGTCGGGAACTCCTCGGCGTACATCTCCAGCCAGAGCCGCTGCGGCACGCCCTCCGGGTAGAGGACCCCGCGCCAGTGCCTGTACTGCCACCCCGAGGTGCCCACCAGCCGCGACATGCCTTACGCCTACCCAGCCGGGCGCCGTGCAGTACTGTCGTCCCCCGAGCAGGACGTTGACTTAACGGGAGACTTCGATGGGCGCCGGTCACGCGCATCCCCCCACCTCGCGGCGGACGGTGGTGGCCGGCCTGGCCGTGCTGGTGCCGCTGGCGGTCATCACGCTGGCGGCCCTGCTGTGGCTCTGGCCGGACGGCAAGGCGGACAGCGGCGCCGCGCAGTCCAGCGTGCAGCGCGTCACCGGGACGGTCACCGGCATCCAGCTCAAGCAGTGCTCCCCAGCCCCGGATGGCGCGCCCCAGCCGGACCCCGCCACCTGCGGGAACGCCGTCGTCCGGGTCGACGGCGGCGAGGTCGTGACGCTCCGGCTGCCCAGCGGGCCGGGCGCGCAGCGCTTCGCCGCGGGCGACGACGTGATCCTGCTGCGCGACGCGGACGGGAAGTACCAGATCTCCGACCACGACCGGACGGCGCCGCTGTGGGTGTTCGGGGCGGCGTTCGCGCTGGCGGTCATCGCCTTCGGCCGCTGGCGCGGGGTGACGGCCCTGGTCGGGCTGGTGATCACGTTCGTGCTGCTGCTGACGTTCGTCATCCCCGGCATCCTGGAGGGCGAGCCGCCGCTGCTGGTGGCCATTGTGGGGGCGTCGGCGATCATGCTGACCGTGCTCTACCTGACGCACGGCTTCTCCCTGCCCACCTCCATGGCCGTGCTGGGCACGCTGGCCAGCCTGACGCTCACGGGCGTGCTGTCGTACGGGGCGCTGGGGTTCGCCCGGCTGAACGGCATCACCGACGACAGCGCGCTCGCGCTCGACATGAGCCTGAAGATCGACACGCAGGGTCTGCTGCTGGCGAGCATCATCATCGGCGCGCTGGGCGTGCTCGACGACGTCACGGTCACGCAGGCGGTGACGGTGGCCGAGCTGGCCCACGCCAACCCGTCGTACGGCTTCGCCCGCCTCTACCGGGCGGCCGGCCGCATCGGCCGGGCGCACATCGCGTCGGTGATCAACACGATCATCCTGGCGTACGCCGGGGCGTCACTGCCGCTGCTGCTGCTGTTCAGCATCGGGCAGGAGCCCTTGGGCGACGTGCTGACGACGCCGGTCATCGCCCAGGAGATCGTCCGCAGCATCGTCGGCACGCTGGGCCTCATCGCCGCCGTCCCGATCACCACGGCGCTGGCGGCCCTGACGGCCTCCCGCCACCACCCGCAGGAGCCCGCCGAGCCCGCCGAGGACTCGCACGACGGCTTCTTCACGCCGCGCGACGCCCAGGAAGACCTCTTCAGACCCGCGGAGCGTCCGGCCCGTCACCGTCGCCGCGCCCGCACATAGGTGCCGGTCAGTACGCCTCGATGCTGCCGTCCACCCGCAGCTTGCGCCGGGCCCGCTCGTAGAACGTGGTGCCCAGCCGGACGACCTTCGCCGCCCCCGGCCACGCGGCCACCGTGATCGTGTCACCGGGGCACAGATGCCCCACCACGGCCCCGTCGACCTCCACCGCCAGCCGCCCACTGGTGGACAGCACCTCCAGCGTCACGTCCTCGTCGGCGGGCAGCACCAGCGCCCGGTTGAACGCCGAGTGCGCGGCGGCCGGCACCACCAGCACCGCCTCGACCCGGGGCGACACGATGGGCCCGCCGGCGGAGAAGCTGTAGGCGGTCGAGCCGGTGGACGTGGCCACGATCACCGCGTCGGCGGCGAAGCGCACGAAGTCGCTGCCTGCCGGGGTGACGGACACCGCCGCCAGCCCCTCGCCCGGGATCCGGACGAGCGCGATGTCGTTGAAGGCGGTCACGTCCGTGCCGTTGATCCGGCTCCTGATCGCCATGCGCGACTCGATCGTGTACCGATGGTTGTCGATGGCCGACAACGTGCCGGCCAGCTCGTCCACGTCGATCTCGGCCAGGAACCCGAGCTTGCCGAGGTTGACCCCCAGGATGGGCGTGGGCCGCCCGGCCAGCAGCCGCATGGTCCGCAGCATCGTCCCGTCGCCGCCGAGCCCGACCAGCAGATCGGCCCGCTCGACGAGGGCCTTGGCGTCGACGGGCACGGCGGTGCAGTCGATGCGGCCCACCTCCTCGGGCAGGCCGAGCACGGTGACGCCCTTCTCACCGGCCCAGCGCAGGATGGTGTCTATCGCCTTCTTGGAATCGCGCTGAGGGTGCAGCACCAGCCCGACCGTCCCGACCATGCCCATGGGCCAACACTAGGCGAAGTGCCCGCCGCCCGGCGGGCCGAGGTCAGCGGACGAGGCAGGGGCGTTTCGGGTCGAACGTCCAGCCCTTCACCAGGTACTGCATGGCCACGGCGTCGTCGCGGGCGCCCAGGCCGTGGCGGAGGTAGAGCTCGTGAGCCTCGGCCAGCGCCGCGCGGTCGAGTTCGACGCCGAGCCCGGGAGCGGTGGGCACGTCGATCGCGCCGTCCGTGATCTGGAACGGCCGGGTCGTGAGCGCCTGCCCGTCCTGCCAGATCCAGTGCGTGTCCAGCGCCGTGATCTCCCCGGGGGCGGCCGCTCCGACGTGCGTGAACATGGCCAGCGAGATGTCGAAGTGGTTGTTGGAGTGCGATCCCCAGGTCAGCCCGAAGTCGTGGCAGAGCTGGGCGACGCGGACCGAGCCGGCCATGGTCCAGAAGTGCGGGTCCGCGAGCGGGATGTCCACCGCGTTCGCGCGTACGGCGTGGGCCATCTCGCGCCAGTCCGTGGCGATCATGTTCGTCGCCGTGGGCAGGCCGGTGGCCCGCCTGAACTCGGCCATGGTCTCCCGGCTCGAGAAGCGGCCCTCGGCGCCGCACGGGTCCTCGGCGTAGGCCAGGACGCCGCCCAGCCCGCGGCACAGCCGGACCGCGTCGGCGAGCAGCCAGCCGCCGTTGGGGTCGAGGGTGACGCGCGCGTCGGGGAAGCGGCGGGCCAGCGCCCTGACCGCCTCGACCTCCTCCTCCCCCGCCAGCACCCCGCCCTTGAGCTTGAAGTCGGCGAAGCCGTAGCGCTCCTGCGCCGCCTCGGCCAGCGCGACCACCGCGTCAGGGGTGAGCGCCTCCTTGCGCCGCAGCCGGGACCAGCGGTCGTCGCCCGCGTCGTCCACCAGGTAGGGGAGGTCGGTCTTCCCCGGGTCGCCGACGTAGAAGAGGTAGCCCAGCATCGGCACCCGGTCGCGCCGGCGGCCCTCGCCCAGCAGCTCGGCCACGGGCAGGCCGAGGTGCTGGCCGTGCAGGTCCAGCAGGGTCGACTCGAGGCCGGTGACCGCGTGGACGGTGGTGCGCAGGTCGAAGGTCTGGGCACCGCGCCCGCCGGCGTCCCGGTCGGCGAACCGCGCCGCCACCGACCGCAGCAGGCTGCGGTAGCGCGCCACGGGCTGCCCGATCAGCAGCTCGGCCGCCTCCGAGATCGTCCGGCGGATCGCCTCGCCCCCAGGCACCTCGCCGAGGCCGGTGCGTCCGTCGGAGTCGGTGGTGATGACGACGTTGCGGGTGAAGAAGGGTCCGTGGGCGCCGCTGAGGTTGAGCAGCATGCTGTCGTACCCGGCCACCGGGACGACCTCGACGCGCTGGATGGTGGGAGTCATGACCTAGCTGATCTTGTTGATGAGGGCGGTCAGTTCGGCGAGCTCGCCGTCTGTGAGGTTCTGCAGCGGCGGGCGCACCGGTCCGGCCGGGCGTCCGACGGCGGCCAGGCCCGCCTTGATGATCGACACGGCGTACCCCTTCTGGCGGTCGCGGATGTCCAGGTACGGGACCAGGAACTCCTTGATCCGCCGGTAGACGGCCTCCCGGTTCTGTGCCCGGACGTCGGCGTAGAAGTCGAGCGCGTACTGCGGCACGAAGTTGAAGATCGCCGAGGAGTACGTGCTCATGCCGAGCTGGAGCAGCGGCAGCGCGAACGTCTCGGCCGTGGGCAGGCCGCCGATGTAGGCCAGCCGGTCGCCGACGGTGGCGTAGATGCGCGTGAGGTTCTCGATGTTGCCGACGCCGTCCTTGAACCCGACGAGGTTCTCGTTCCGGTCGGCCAGGGCGCTGACGGAGCGGTCGTTCAGGATCGCGTTGGCCCGGCTGTAGACGATGACGCCGAGGTTCGTGGCGCCGCAGACCGCGGAGACGTGCTCGACCAGACCGTCCTGCCCGGCCTCCGTGAGGTACGGGGGCATGAGCAGCAGCCCGTCGGCACCGGCGGCCTCGGCGGCCCGGGCCTGCGCGACGGCGCTCGCGGTGCCGCCCGTGGCCGGGGCCACGACCGGGACCCTGCCGTTCACCTCGTCCACCGCCACCCGCACCACCTGGTCGATCTCGGCGGCGGTCAGCGAGAAGCCCTCGCCGGTGCCCCCCGCCGCGAACAGGCCGGCCACCGGGTACGTGCTCAGCCAGGACAGGTGGTCACGGTAGCCCGCCTCGTCGAACTGCAGGTCCTCGGCGAAGTGCGTGACGGGGAACGACAGCAGGCCGCCCTTGAGCTGGGCGGCGAGCTCCTGTGGCGAGAAATTCGGCATGAACGTCCTCTGGTTTGCACGCGGCCGTGGGATCCCCCCGCACCGCCGGTAAGGCTGACGCCGTCAGGCTAGGAGGAGGGTGGATTCCTGTCCAAGTGCGATTCTGTATCCGACGATACCGGCAGGGCATCGTCATGGCCTGAGCTCCGGAGCAGCTCGAGCACGCGCCACATGGCGGGATTGGTCGAGGCGTGGTTCCAGATGACGTGCAGCTCGACCGGCTCACCGCTTCTTCCAGGGACGTTCCTTCCTGGGCCGCCGTCCAGCGGGTCGCCGCCGCCCCGGATCAGATCGCAGAAGGCGATGCCCTCGATGCCGAGCGACTGCGCGCTGGCGGGCACCAGGGCCACGCCCCGGCCGGCCGCCACGAGGAGGGCGGCGGTGAGGATCTGATGCACCTGCTGCTCGATCCTGGGGTGGGCGTTGGTGAGGAACCGGACGGTCAGCTCGTGGAAGTAGCGCGACTGCACGGGGTTGTAGCTGATGACCGGCAGGCCGTCGAAGTCGTCGGGGGCGAGCGGCCGGTCGAGGCCGGCCAGCGGATGGCCGACGGGGACCACGGCGCACAGCGGCTCGCGGAAGACGACCCGGGAGCGGAGCGCGGCGATGTCGAAGGGCGGGCGGGCGAGGCCCATGTCGAGCTCGCCGCGCAGGATGCCGTCGACCTGCCCCGCGGTCACCCGTTCGTGGAGGATGACGTCGATCTCCGGCAGCTCCTCCGCGAGGCGGCGCAGGAGCCCTCCGAGCATGCTGATGGCCGAGACCGCGGTGAAGCCGAGCCGTACCGTGCCCGCGGCGCCCTTCGCGATGCGGCGCGCCCGGTCGCCCGCGGTGTCGACGAGCGTGAGCATGCGCCGCGCGTCCTCCAGGAAGCCGCGCCCGGCGTCGGTGAGCACCACGCGGCGGTTGTCACGTTCCAGAAGGGTCACGCCGATCGTGCGCTCCAGCTTCTGGATGTGGCGGCTGAGCGGCGGCTGCGTCATGCGGAGTCGATCGGCGGCCCGGCCGAAGTGGAGCTCCTCGGCGACCGCCACGAATGCCCGGATCTGATCGAGTGTTAGCATGATGCCCGCAGAGTATCACCTGATACCGAAATGAGCCTGGACAGGCATCGAGGCTGGTACCTAGTCTCCGGAGACTACAGAGCGGAAACCACCCCGTAACCTCCATACACACCGCTCGTACGAAGGAGAAAGTCCATGCCGACATCCCGGACGACCGCCCGCCGCCTTCTCGTGGGTGTCATCGGCTCCGCCGCGGCGCTCGCGCTGACCGCGTGCGGCGGTGTCAAGACGACGTCCTCCGGTGGCGGTGACGGGAAATATCCGACGGGCAACATCGAGTTCAGCGTCGGCGCGTCCGCCGGCGGCTCGACCGACCTCATCACCCGGGCGCTGGCCCAGGGCATGGGCAAGGAGCTCGGCGTCTCCACGCCGGTGCTCAACAAGCCCGGCGCGAACGGCGCGCTCAACGCCAAGGAGCTCCAGGCCGCCAAGCCCGACGGTTACAAGATCGCCATCCAGAACGCCTCGCTCTTCACCATCACGCCGCTCACGGTGTCCCCCGCCGAGGCCACGAAGATCGAGTCGTTCGACGTCATCACCGGCGTCTCCCGTGACGACTACGTCATGGCGACCAACTCCCAGTCCGGCTACAAGTCCATCGAGGACATGAAGAAGGCCGGCAAGACGATCCGCTACGGCACGACCGGCGTCGGCACGGGCGCCCAGCTCGCCTCCGCGCTGACGTTCAAGTCGGCCGGCATCGAGGCGACGGCCGTGCCCTTCGACGGCGGCGCCCCCGCGCTGACCGCCCTGCTCGGCAACCAGGTCGACGTCTCGACCATGCAGATCGGCGAGGCCGTCGAGAACATCAAGGCCGGCAAGCTCGTCCCGCTCGCGGTCTTCTCCGACAAGCGCATCCCCTACCTGCCGGACGTCAAGACGGCCAAGGAGCAGGGCTTCGACGTGCTGGTCACGCAGTACCGCTTCCTGACCGCGCCCAAGGGCACGCCCGAGGACGTCAAGGCCCGCCTGCTGGAGGTGGCCAAGAAGACGTTCGCCACGCCGGAGTACAAGAAGTTCAACGAGGAGAACTCGCTCACCCCGATGGAGGTCTCCCCGCAGGAGGTGCTCACCTCGCTGCAGAAGGACACCGCCACGTACAAGGAGCAGCTGAGCAAGTACGGCATCAACCTGGCCGGATGAGTTCCAAGGAGCGAGCATGTCCATGATCGACCCTCTCGAAGAGGTCGCCGAGGAAGCCCGGCCGCCGCACGCGGGCCCCGTCTCGCAGGTGGCCGCGGCCCTGGTGGCGCTGGCCGTCGGCGTCGCCGGGGCGATCGGCTCCGTCGCGCTCGGGCTGGGGCAGCTCACCCAGCCGGGCCCCGGCCTGTGGCCGTTCGCCATCAGCGTCGTCATCGTCGTGCTGTCGGCGACGCTCGTCGTCACCGGCCGCGGGCTCCAGGACACCGAGCGGTTCTCCAAGGCGAGCCTGCTCACCGCGGCCGGCGTGGTGACGCTCGTGCTGCTCGCGGTGCTGCTGCCGCTGATCGGCTTCGAGATCCCGTCGCTGCTGCTGGTGTTCGTCTGGCTGCGCTGGCTGGGCAAGGAGTCGTGGCGCTCCTCCATCGTGGTCAGCGTCGTGACCGTGGCCGCGTTCTACCTGCTCTTCGTCGTGCTGCTCCAGGTCCCGCTCCCGCGCCTCATCTGAGAAACCACATGGACATCTCCCCCATCCTCAACGGCTTCGGCGTCGTCCTGGAGCCGAGCAATCTGCTCTACTGCCTCATCGGCGTCATCATCGGCATGCTCATCGGCGTGCTGCCCGGGCTCGGGCCCGGCGCGACGATCGCCATCCTGCTGCCGATCACGTACGGCATCGGGCCGGTCTCGGCGATCATCATGCTGGCGGGCATCTTCTACGGCGCCCAGTACGGCGGCACCATCACCTCGGTCCTGCTCCGTCTCCCCGGCGAGGCGTCCTCCGTCGTGACCGTCTTCGACGGGTTCGCGCTGGCCAGGCAGGGCAAGGCGGGCACCGCGCTGGGCATCGCCGCCATCGGCTCGTTCGTCGGCGGGACCGTCTCGATCATCGGCCTGACGGTCCTGGCCCCGATCGTGGCCGGCTTCGCGCTCGACTTCGGCCCGCCCGAGTACGCGGCCCTCGGCGTGCTCGGCGTGCTGCTGATCTCCTCGGTGGGCAACGGCAACAAGCTCAAGGCGATCATCGCGGCCTGCGTCGGCCTGCTGATCGCGACCGTCGGCCGCGACACCTTCACCGGCGCCGAGCGGTTCACCTTCGACAGCCTGAACCTGGCCGAGGGCATCGACTTCATCCCGATCGCCATGGGCCTGTTCGGCCTGAGCGAGATCCTCTACAACCTGGAGGAACGGCACAACAAGGTGCACGCGCCGGCCAAGGTCGGCAACGTGTGGCCGTCGCGCCAGGACCTCGGCCAGGCCAAGGGCGCCATCGGCCGCGGCTCGCTCATCGGCTTCGTCCTGGGCGTCCTGCCCGGCGGCGGCGCGGTGCTGTCCTCGCTGGCGGCGTACGCCGTCGAGAAGCGGCGCGCCAAGCAGCCGGAGCGCTTCGGCCAGGGCGCCGTCGAGGGCGTGGCCGCGCCGGAGACCGCCAACAACGCCGCCGCCACGTCGTCGTTCATCCCGCTGCTGACCCTCGGCATCCCGGCGAACGCCACCATGGCCCTGATGTTCGGGGCGCTGCTCATCCAGGGCATCCAGCCGGGGCCGCAGCTCGTCACCGAGCACCCCGACGTCTTCTGGGGCGTCATCAACTCGATGTACATCGGCAACATCCTGCTGCTCATCATGAGCATCCCGATGGTCGGCGTCTTCGTGAAGATCCTGCGCGTGCGGCCCGCGATCCTGGCCCCGATCACGGTGCTCATCACGCTGCTCGGCGCGTACACCGTGAACAACCAGGTCTACGACATCTTCCTGGTGATCGTCTTCGGCCTGCTCGGCTACCTGATGAAGAAGTTCGGCTTCGAGCCGGGGCCGCTGGTGCTGGCGTTCGTGCTCGGCTCGATGATCGAGAACTCGTCGCGGCAGGCGCTGCTCATCTTCGGCGGCGACCCGACCGGCTTCTTCACCCGCCCCATCTCGGGAACGGTGCTCGCCCTGGTCGTGCTGGTCGCCTTCCTGCCGCTGATCCGCAAAGCCGTGGCCGTGCGCCGTCGCCGGAAGTCCTCCGTTCCCGTTGACGCTCCAGTTGAGGAGAAGACGCCATGACGATCCTCGTCGGATACCTGCCCACGCCCGAAGGGGAGGCCGCGGTCGAGGCGGGCCTGCGCGAGGGCGCGCTGCGCGCCGAGCGCGTGATCATCGTGAACTCGCCGCGCCGCGGCGCGCCCGTGGACGAGCACAAGATCGGCGACACCGCCTCAACCGCGCTGCTCGCCCGCGCGCGGGCCGCCGGCGTGGACGCGGAGGTGCGCCAGCCGCTCCACGACGACGACCTGCCCGAGACGTTCGAGAACCTCATCAAGGAGACCGGCGGCACGCTCATCGTCATCGGGCTGCGGCATCGGTCGCTGGTGGGCAAGTTCATCCTCGGCAGCGAGGCGCAGCGCATCCTCATGGAGGCCAGCGTCCCGGTCCTCACGGTCAAGGCGGCCCAGTGAGCGTGCTTTCCGGCGCGGTGCGCGCGCGTGGCGGCGGGCGGATCAGCCGGGTCACCGTCACCCCGGTCGCCTTCCACGACCCGCCCCTGCTCAACGTCGTCGGCGTGCACCAGCCGTTCGTGCTGCGCGCGATCGTCCAGGCCCACACCGACTCGGGGCTGGTGGGGCTGGGCGAGACGTACGCCGACCAGGCCCACCTCGACCGCCTCGGCGCCGTCGCCGCCGCCCTGCCCGGCCTTGACGTGTTCGACGCCCACGGGCTCCGGCGCGTCGTCGAGGAGACGCTCGGCGCGTCCACCGGCGGCGCGGGCGCCAGCTTCGGCGGCATGCTGGAGGTCTCCAGCGCCGTCGACACCGTGGCCGCGCCCTTCGAGGTGGCGCTGCTCGACCTGCAGGGCAGGACGCTCGGCCGCCCGGTCAGCGACCTGCTCGGCGGCGCCGTACGCGACCGGGTGCCGTTCTCCGCCTACCTGTTCTACAAGTGGGCGGGTCACCCCGGCCAGGACGAGGACTCCTGGGGGCGGGGCGTCACGCCCGAGCAGATGGTGGCCCAGGCCCGGCGGATGGTCGCCGACTACGGCTTCACCGCCATCAAGCTCAAGGGCGGCGTCTTCGAGCCCGCGCACGAGGTCGAGACCGTCGAGGCGCTGGCCGCCGCCTTCCCCGACCACGCGCTGCGCATCGACCCCAACGGCGCCTGGACCGTGGACACCTCCATCAAGGTGGCGCAGCGGCTGTCCGGCGTCCTGGAGTACCTCGAGGACCCGACGCCCGGCATCGACGGCATGGCGGCGGTCGCCCGGCACACCGACATCCCCCTCGCCACCAACATGTGCGTCATCGCGTTCGAGCACCTCAAGCCCGCCGTCGCCGCAGACGCCGTACAGGTCGTCCTGTCGGACCATCACCTGTGGGGCGGGCTGCGGCGCTCGGCGCTGCTGGGCGGCATCTGCGAGACGTTCGGCATGGGGCTGTCGATGCATTCGAACTCCCACCTCGGCGTCAGCCTCGCCGCGATGACCCACCTCGCGGCCGCCACCCCCAACCTCACCTACGCCTGCGACACGCACTATCCGTGGAAGACCGAGGAGGTCGTGAAGCCGGGGGTGCTGGAGTTCCGCGACGGCAGCGTGGCCGTGCCGACCGGCCCCGGCCTCGGAGTGGAGCTGGACGAGGACGCGCTGGGGGTGCTGCACGAGCAGTACGTACGGTGCGGGCAGCGCGGGCGCGAGGACACGGCCTACATGCGCACGGTGGTCCCGGACTTCACCCCCAACACGTCCCGCTGGTAGCCCACTCACGCCAGGCCCTCAGGGGGCTTGGAGACGGGCCCGGGAGTTGGACAGGTGGAGCCGCATCGCGGCCCGTGCCGCCGCCGCGTCCTGGTCGGCGATGGCGCGGTAGATGTTCTCGTGCTCCAGTGTCACCCGGGTGAGGTGCGTGGCGTCCGACACCGTGTACGCGTGCTCCAGCCGCGTACGCGGCAGCATGATCACCATCGGCCCGAACGACGCCAGCAGGTCGGAGTAGAACCGGTTGCCCGAGGCGAGCGCGATCTTGAGGTGGAACTGGAAGTCGGCCTCGACGGCGCTGCTGGGTTGCTCGCCGGAGCGCCCGAGGTCGACCAGGGCCCGTTCGATGGCCTTGAGCTGCAGGTCGGTACGGCGCTCCGCGGCCAGCCCAGCCGACTCCGACTCGACGCCGATCCGGAAGTCGATCATGTCGAGCACGTCGCGGTGCGTCCGGATCTGCGACGCCTCCGCCGAGAAGGCCGTGGAGGCGGGCACGGCCAGCACGAACGAGCCGCGCCCCTGGAAGGTCTCGACGAGGCCCGCCGCCTGGAGCCGCGAGATGGCCTCGCGGACCACCGTACGGCTCACGCCGAACTCCTCGACCAGCGAGGACTCGGTCGGCAGCTTCTGGCCGGGCTGGATCTCGCCGGCGAGGATGCGCGCCTTGAGCCGTTCGACGAGCTCATGCGCGAGCCCGCGCCCGCTGTCGCGATCGAGCCGCTGATCTGGCGACACGGCTCACAACCTACCTGGCGACGACTCGGAACTCGACCTCGCCGAGCCACCCGGCTGCGACCCCGCCGTTCCGGTTCGGCCGAGCCGCGGCCGGGTTGCCGGGGCTGAGGCCCGGAACTCGACCTGGTCGAGCCGCCACCCCGCGGCCTCCTCGGCAAGGCTGAGGCCGAGACCCGGGCGGTCGGGCACACGCATGCGCCCGCCCTCGATCTCGAGCCGCTCGTTGAACAGCGGCGAGAGCCACTCGATGTGCTCCACCCAGGACTCGCGCGGGTAGGCGGCGGCCAGGTGGAGGTGGATCTCCATCACGAAGTGCGGCGCGACCTGCAGGTGGGCATGATCGGCCAGCGCGACGACCTTGAGGTAGGGCGTGATGCCACCCACCCGCGGCACGTCGGGCTGGAGATAGTCGGCGGCGCGCAGGTCGATGAGGCGCACGAGGTCGGGCACGCTGGAGAGCATCTCGCCGGTGGCGATCGGCGTGTCGAGGGCGGCGGCCAGCTGCGCATGCCCCTCGGCGTCATAGGCGTCCAACGGCTCCTCGATCCACACGAGCCCGAACTCCTCCACCGCCCGCCCGAACCGCAACGCCGTCGCACGATCCCACTGCTGATTGGCATCCACCATCAACGGCACATCGCCCCCGATGTGCTCCCTGACCGCCGCCAGCCGCCGCAGATCCTCCCTCGTGTCCGGCTGCCCCACCTTGATCTTGATCCCACCGATGCCGTCCGCGAGCGACCGGCTCGCACGCGCCTTGACCTCTTCGATCGGCGCGTGCAGGAAGCCACCCGAGGTGTTGTACGTCCGCACCGAGTCGCGGTAAGCCCCCAGCAACTTCGCCAACGGCAACCCCGCACGCTTCGCCTTCAGATCCCACAGCGCAACATCGACCGCCGCCAGCGCCTGCGTGGCCACGCCGGAACGACCGACCGACGCACCCGCCCACAGCAGCACGTCGTACACCTTGCCGATGTCGGAGGGATCCTGACCGAGGAGATCCTTGCCGACCTCCTCGGCATGGGCGAACTGGGCCCGGCAGCCCGCCCGGGTCGTGTAGGAGAACCCGAGCCCCGCCAAGCCGTCGCGAGTCGCGACCTCACAGGTCAGAACGTCGATCTGGGACAGGGGCCGCTGGCGGCCAGTGGCGACCTTGGCGTCGCTCACCGCGTACGCGAGCGGCACGGCGTAGTGGCCGAACCGTACCGACTCGACGCGGTCGCCCACGGGTCAGGCCTTCCCGAACTCGACGCTGTCGACGGTCCACTTGCGGCACTGCTCGCTGAGCGTGAAGCCGAGCCCTGGCCGGTCGGGCACGAGCATGCGGCCGTCGCGGGTCTCGAGCCGCTCGTTGAACAGGGGGTTGAGCCATTCGAAGTGCTCGACCCAGGGCTCGCGCGGGTAGGCCGCGGCCAGGTGGAGATGGATCTCCATCGCGAAGTGGGGTGCCAGCTGCAGCCCCGCGTGGTCGGCCAGGGTGGCCAGGCGGAGGAAGGGCGTGATGCCGCCGACGCGCGGGGCGTCCGGCTGAATGATGTCGGCCGCGCGCGCCTCGATGAGGCGGACGTGCTCGGCGACGCTGGAGAGCATCTCGCCGGTGGCGATCGGCGTGTCGAGGGCGGCCGCCAGCTGCGCATGCCCCTCGGCGTCATAGGCGTCCAACGGCTCCTCGATCCACACGAGCCCGAACTCCTCCACCGCCCGCCCGAACCGCAACGCCGTCGCACGATCCCACTGCTGATTGGCATCCACCATCAACGGCACATCGCCCCCGATGTGCTCCCTGACCGCCGCCAGCCGCCGCAGATCCTCCCTCGTGTCCGGCTGCCCCACCTTGATCTTGATCCCACCGATGCCGTCCGCGAGCGACCGGCTCGCACGCGCCTTGACCTCTTCGATCGGCGCGTGCAGGAAGCCACCCGAGGTGTTGTACGTCCGCACCGAGTCGCGGTAAGCCCCCAGCAACTTCGCCAACGGCAACCCCGCACGCTTCGCCTTCAGATCCCACAGCGCAACATCGACCGCCGCCAGCGCCTGCGTGGCCACGCCGGAACGACCGACCGACGCACCCGCCCACAGCAGCACGTCGTACACCTTGCCGATGTCGGAGGGATCCTGACCGAGGAGATTCTCCCCGACCTCCTTCGCATGGGCGAACTGCGCCGGCCCGCCTGCCCTCTTGGAGTAGCTGAAACCGGTGCCCTGATGGCCCTGCTCCGTCGAGATCTCGGCGAAGAGGAAGGCGATCTCGGTCATCGGCTTCTGCCGCCCGGTGAGGACCTTGGCGTCGCTGACGGGGACGTCCAGCGGAAGCGTGACGGAGGAGAGTGAGACGTGGCGGATGCGGTCGGCGGCCATGGCGGTCCAAGCGGTCGGCGGTATGGATGTCGTCAGTCATCATACGAAGCCGTCACTTGTATGACAACCTTCGATTCAGGGCCGCGACGGCGTCTCGGCGGATCTCCGATAACGTCGAGCCATGCGGCTTCATGTGGGATGCGCGATGTGGACTCACGCGCGCTGGCCAGGTCGTTTCCTGCCCGAGCAGCTGCCTCCGGGCGAGCGCCTGCGCTCCTACGCGACCTGGTGCGACGCCGTGGAAGGCAACACCACCTTCTACGCGACCCCGACAAGGAGCACGGTCGACTCCTGGGCCCGCCAGATCACCCCGGACTTCCGCTTCGTCGTCAAGCTCCCCAAGGCCATCACGCACGAACGCCGCCTCACCGGGATCGACGAGGACCTGCACTCCTTCCTGGACGCGATCGAGCCGTTAGGACCCAGAGCCCACGCCCTCTGGGTGCAGCTTCCCGGCTCGTTCACGCCGGCCGACGCCGGCGTCCTGGCCGCCTTCCTCCGCCGGCTCCCCCGCTCGTACAGGTACGCCGTCGAGGTGCGCCACCGCGCGTTCTTCGAGGACGACCGGTCGGAACGGCTCCTGGAGCGCGTCCTGGCGGCCGTGGACGCCGAGTGGGTCCCGTTCGACACGACGGCACTCTTCCAGAGCCCGCCGACGAGCGACGCCGAACGCGACGCGTGGACCAAGAAACCCCGCGTCCCGCGCCGCATGCGCGCCCTCACGGCCCATCCGATCGTCCGCTATCTGGGGCGGGACGCGGAGTCCCGTACGGTCGAGGGCTGGCAGGCGTGGCTGGACACGGTCACGGAGTGGCTGAGGGAGGGCCGTTCCCCCACGTTCTTCCTCCACACACCCGACAACGCCGACGCGCCGCGGCTGGCCCGTGCCTTTCACGAGGCGGTGCGCACCCGCCTGCCGGAGCTGGCTCCCCTGCCCGAGCCCCAGCCGATGGACCCGTTGACCCTCTTCTGATCCATGGGACCGTGCCGCTAATCCCGACATTCCCCCAAAACCGGAAATGTCAAGATAGGGATTGCCTCGTCGGTGTGATGCTTCCGAATATGCTCGACAATCGCCGCCAGCCGCGGCTCCGGCACCTTGACCGCCAGCTGCCAGGCACTCGCCTGTTCGATCCCCGACTCTCCGCGGACGAGCCTGGTCACCTCGGCGATGTCGATCGAGGCGGCGAGCTCGGCGTGCAGCAGGCTGTACGCCAGCTGGGAGGCTTTCTTGTGCCCTTCGATGGTTATATGCGCCTCGACAAACTCCACCATGAGCCGTCCTCTGCAAAGAATCGGGATTGTCGACCGCAGAGTAAGCCAGCCGCCCACCATTTGACTTCCAAAAACCCGAGAAAGGGCCCTCCGGTCTTGACCACGAGGAGGGCGTGGAGACATTGACCCCGGGGACGGGGGTCCGGCGCCACGGACCTATGGTGAATGGAGAGAGCGCCACCAAGCCGCATCGGCGTTGCAGAGGAGGCTGCGATGAGGGAGCACTTCGTCTGGGTGACGACGCGTCGCATCAAGCCGGGCGCGTTGCAGCAATTCGAAAGGGCATGGCGCCCTGATCCGAATCCGGAGGGGCTGCGCCAGGCCTACGCGTACTGGTCCGAGGACGGACAGGAGATCACCGGGGTGTCGTTCTGGGACTCGAAGGAGGCATGCGACTCCTGGCGAACCTCCGAGGCAGAGGCACGCCGGCGTGAGGTCATGGCCCCGTACGTCCTCGAGGAGTGGGAAGGCTTCTACCGCGGCCGCGAACTCGGCGTCCCCGTACGGTAGCCGCCTGCCACAGTGTCACCGTTCAGCACTGAGGTCGGACACTGAGGCCGGGAAGGTAGACGGCCGCGATGTCATCCATCCTCTTCGCCCGCGGCCACCGCTCGCCGTCCGGATCGCTCGCCTCCGCCGCACGTACCCGGTCGAACAGCCGCCCGGGTGCCTGCGACCCGAGGATGTCGAGCGCATCGGCGAACTCGCCCAGCCCGAACTCGACGAACCGCGTGGCACCGTCGCTCAACAAGGCGATGCGCCGCACCTGCCCGGCCGGGAAGTCGCCGGTCAGTGCTTCGTGCGCGGCCTCCGGCGCGCCGGCGGCGGTCGGGTAGCCGCCGCGCTGGTTCCGCATGCGACGCAGGTGCTCCACGAACCGGATGCGCGCCGCCTGGTGCTCGGGTGCGCCGGTAGGCAGGGCGGCCATGGCCTTCCACAGGTCCACGCCCACTGCGTCGATTCGCCGATCTGAGACGGTGACGATCTCGCCGTCGATGTCGGCGACGAACGTGGAGTCGCCGAGCACCAGATACTCGATCTTGTCCTCGGCGCGCCGGGCCATGACGACGGTGCTCGCCGGCGTACCGGGGTGGGTGAGGTCGCAGGAGTGGCCATGCAGTTCCGCCACGGCCTTGATGGCCGCCGCCAAGACCTCCGTGAGAGCCTCGCCGGGGTCGCTCATGCGCAGGATCAGGCGGTCGCCGAGCTGGTTCACATACCAGGCGGTGCCGTGCCGGCAGCCGGTAGGCAGTTCTGAAGGCCCTCCCGCGCCGTCCAGGAGGACCGCTCGGACAGAGGTCCCGCTGGCGGCGGCCACGTAGTCTTCATTGGGTTTGTCGACGCGACCGGGTCTCGTATGGAGGTACAAGCGCGATCCTTCGGGACGAGCTCGGCGTCAGCAGAGGATGTAAGGGTCGCGGGCAGGCCGGTCGTTGACGCCGCCGCGGATGAAGATGTCGGAGATCCACCCCACCGACTCGTAGTAGCCGTTGCCGTCCCGGTCGAAATTGATCTTCGACCAGTAGATGTTCGTGTACGAACCGTATGTCGCCCGGTCTCCCGTCGTGGTGCAGACGTACGGATAGTTGGCGGCGTCGATCTGCCAGATGACCGAGCCCCCGGTCGGCGAGTTGCGGACGTTCACGTCGGTCCCCCACGTGCTCACCCATAGCTCGATCGAGCGCGCGGACGCGCTCCCGGCGAAGACCGCCTGCCCAGCCAGCACCGCTCCCGCAACCACAGCCAGAGCCTTCCGCCATAACCGCATCCAAGCCTCCCATCGCCGCGGAACCAGTCACGATTGTGGCTTTCGCCCGGGCCCGCCGTCCACCCTGCGACCACCCCTTCACTGGATCCCGTTTGTGCATCTGTGACGGGAATGATAATCATTTCTTCGACATCCGACCAGAGGAGAGGGCAGTGGCATACCTGTTAGTGCACCCGGGGGTGCGGGCCACGTGAGAGAGCTCTCCTGGGCCGTGCGGCTGCTGCTGGTCAACCAGTTCGGCGTCAACACCGGCTTCTACCTGCTGATCCCCTATCTCGCCGGCCATCTCACGGGCGACCTGGGCCTTTCCGCCGCGGTGACCGGTGTCGTCCTGGGGGTGCGCAACCTCAGCCAGCAGGGGCTGTTCCTCATCGGTGGCTCCGCTTCCGACCGGCTTGGGGCCCGCCGGGTGATCATCGCGGGGTGCGCTCTGCGTACCGTCGGGTTCGGCCTGTTCGCGTTCGGCGCCACGGTGCCGCTGCTGCTGGCGGCCGCCGTGCTCAGCGGGCTGGCCGGGGCCCTGTTCAATCCGGCCGTCCGCGCGTACATCGCGGTGGCGGCTCCCGACAAGGCCAGGGCGTTCGCGCTGTTCAACGTGTTCGCCCAGGCGGGAGCGCTGTGCGGGCCGGTGGTGGGCGGCGTGCTGCTGCTGGTGGACTTCCGGGCCGCCGCGCTCACCGCCGCGGCGATCTTCGCGGTGCTGACCGTCGCACAGGCGTTCGTCCTGCCCGCACGGGACGTGCCCGCCAGTGGCGGCTCCGTGCTGGGCGACTGGCGTCGCTGCCTGACCGACCGGCGTTTCCTCGCCTTCACCCTGGCCCTCAGCGGCATGTTCGCCCTGCAGAACCAGCTCTATCTCGTGCTGCCGCTGGCCGCGGAGCAGGCGACCGGCACGGCGGGCTCGGTGGCGCTGCTGTTCCTGGTTTCCACCGTGGCGAGCCTGCTCTTCCAGGTGCGGATCACCAAGTGGCTGGAGTCGGCGACGAGCCGGGGCCGCGCGATGGCGCTGGGCCTGGCCGTGATGGGAGCCGGGTTCTTCGCGCCCGCCTTGCTGCCGGGCATCGTCCCGGTGCTGGTCGCGGTGCTGGCGCTGGCCTTCGGCGTGATGATGGCGCAGCCGTTCGTGTACGAGCGGATCGGCCAGTTCGGCGGCGAGTCCCTGACCGGCACCTACTTCGGCATGTTCTACCTGGTGTCCGGGGTGGTCGCCGCCGCGAGCACCGCGCTGGTCGGCTGGGTGGGCGCGGCGGGTCCCGCCGTGTGCGCGGCGATGGGGCTGACCTGCTCGGCGGCCGTGCTGATCCACGAGCGGCGTACGGCGGTGCCGGCGTGACCTTCCTCACCGACAACCCCGCAGCTCAGCTGCTGCCCGTCTCGTAAAGGACTCTCACCATGCGTGACCATCTCAGCCGCCGCGGCTTCCTCGGCCTGACCGCGGGAGCCGCCGTGCTCGCCGGATGCGGCACCGCCTCGTCCGGCGGCTCCAGCGGCTCCGGCGGCTCCGGCGGGAGACTGCGTGCCGTGTTCGCCGGCGGCGGCGCCACCGAGGTGCTGGACCCGCACCTGGCCAATCTCTTCAACGAGGCCGCACGCGCCAAGGCCCTCTACGACAAGCTCGCCGACCTCGGCTCGGACGTCTCCCCACAGCCCCGCCTTGCCGAGAAGTGGGAGCCGAACACCGGCTTCACCCTCTGGCGGATCACGCTGCGGCAGGCGCGCTTCCACGACGGGCGGCCGGTGCGCGCCCAGGACGTCCTGGCCAGCTACGCCCGGATCACCGATCCGGGCAAGACCTTCCGCGCCAAGTCCAGCCTCGCGCTCATCGACCTGCCGAACAGCCGGGCCGTCGACGACAGAACGGTGGAGTTCCGGCTCAAGCGGCCGTTCGCCGAGTTTCCCAATGTCCTGGCCGCGTTCGGCGCCTACATCGTCCCCGAGGGGACCGTGGACTTCAGCAGGCCGGTCGGCTCGGGTCCGTTCTCGTTCGTGTCCTGGCAGCCGGGCCGGTCCGTGCTGCTCAGGCGCAATCCGGACTACTGGGAGGGCGCCCCGTACCTCGAGGAGCTGGAGTTCCTCATCGCCAACGAGGAGTCCGCGCGGGTCAACGCGCTCATGAGCGGGCAGGTCGAGTACGCGCACGACCTCACTCCGGCCACTGCCCGCCAGCACGAGGGACGGGTCACGCTCGTCCGCGCGCCCAACAGCGCGATGCAGGCGTTCGCCATGAAAGTGGACCGTCCGCCGTTCGACGACCGGGACCTGAGGGAGGCGCTGTTCCTGCTCACCGACCGGCAGCAGCTGGTCGACACCGTCATGCCGGGTGCCGGGCAGATCGGCAACGACCTGTTCGGCAAGGGTTATGAGCATTACGCCTCCAGCATTCCGCAGCGCGCGCCCGACCTCGACAAGGCCAGGGCGCTGATCAGGAAGGCCGGGGCGGACGGGCTGACCGTTGAGCTGACCACCTCCACCGCCGCGGCCGGCTTCGTGGAGGCGGCCGCGGTCTTCGCCGACCAGCTACGCGCCGCGGGGCTGAAGGCCACCATCGTCAACGGCAGCAAGGACACGTACTGGTCGGACATCCTCACGAAGGGGTCCATCACCAGCTTCCGGTCCGGGGCCATGCCGATCGAGACCCACATCGCGCAGCGGCTGTTGTCCGCCTCGACGACCAACGCCACCAAGTGGGCGCGACCGGAGTTCGATGCGCTCTACGAGACAGCGGTCTCGGCGCGGAACGCCGCCGACCGGGAGGCCGCCTACCTGAAGATGCAGCAGCTGCTGCACGCCGAGGGCGGGCTGCTGGTGTGGGGCTTCGCCGACTGGATCGTCGCGACGTCGCCGAAGGTGAGCGGGGTGCGGGCGGCGCCCGCCAACACCCTGGACTGGGCCCGGTTCGACAAGGTGAAGCTGGCTTGAACCCGGCCCGCTACGCCGCGCGGCGCCTGGCCGTGGGCATCCTGCAGATCGCCGGAGTCGCCTGCCTGGTGTTCCTGATGGCAGAGTCGCTGCCGGGCGACGCTGCGGTGGTGCTCGCGGGTGACCAACCGGATCCGACACGGATCGCGCAGATCCGGGCCGGGCTCGGCCTGGATCGTCCCCTCGCCGACCGCTTCGCCGCCTGGGCCTCCGGGATCGTGCTGGGCGACTTCGGGACGTCACTCGTCTCCGGTCGCCCGGTCACCGAGATCATGCTGGACGCGCTGGCGCCCACCGCCGTCCTGGCCGGGCTCACCGTGCTGCTCCTGGTTCCGCTGTCGATCCTGCTCGGGGTGGCCGCCGCGCTGCGCGAGGGGAGCCGGCTCGACCGTGCGCTGACCGCGGCGAGCACCGCGCTCTACGCGGTCCCGGAGTTCGCGCTGGCCATCATGCTGGTGGCGGTCTTCGGCGTGGCGCTGGCGTGGCTGCCGCCGACCGGGCTGGGCGGGCTCACCGCCGCGGCCCTGGTGTTGCCGGTGTCGGTGCTGCTGGTCCGGCCCGTGTGCTCCACCGGGCGGCTGGTCCGCTCCGCGATGATCGACGTGCTGGCTTCGCCGTACGTGCGGCACGCGCGCCGCCTGGGCCTCAGCTGGTTCGCACATGCCCTGCCCAACGCGCTCGCCCCCGCCGTACAGCACCTGGCCCGCACCGTCGACTGGCTGCTCGGCGGCGTCATCGTGGTGGAGGCTGTCTTCGTGGTCCCCGGGCTGGGCAGCACCCTGGCCGACGCGGTGGGCCAGCGGGACCTGCCCGTTCTGCAGGGGCTCGCGCTCCTGTTCGCCGCCACGACCGTCCTGGTGAACCTGCTCGCCGACGTCGCGGTCCTCCGGTTGGCGCCACGCGCATGAGACTCCTCCTGCTTGCCGTGCCCCTGGCCATCGCCCTCGCCGGACCGTGGTTCGTTCCGGAGGAGCTGGTCCGTGACGCGCCCTTCACGGACCTGGGCCTGCTCGGCACCGACTTCGTCGGACGCGACGTGTGGCACCAGGTGCTGCTGGGCGGGCGAGCCCTGGCGCTGACGGCCGTGCTCGCCACCGCCGGGGCCTACCTGCTCGGCGCCCTGTGGGGACTGGCCGCGGCGACCATGCCCCGGATGGCCGACGAGGCCCTGATGCGGCCGCTCGACGTGCTCCTGGCGGTGCCCTCGCTGCTGCTGCTCCTGGTGGTGGCGGCTCTGGCTCCCGACGGAGCACTCGTCTGGATCGTCATGCTGGTCCATCTGCCCGACATCGCCCGCCTGGTACGCGCCTGCGCACTGGAGATCGGCGCCCGTCCAGCCGTGGAGGCCATGCGGTTGCAGGGCGAGAGCTGGTGGCGGATCACCGTCGGGTTCGTCGCGCGGTCCATGACCCGCGTGCTCGCGACCGACGCCGGCACCCGGATGACCGGGTCGCTGTACCTCATCGCCGCCGCGAGCTTCCTCGGCGTCGGGGTGCCGCCGGACGCCAGTGACTGGGCGGTCATGGTCGACCGCAACCGGGGCGGGCTCTTCCTCAACCCATGGGCGGTCCTCGCCCCCGCGCTGCTGATCGTCATGCTCGCCGTCGGGCTGAACCTCACCGTGGACCGCGTTCTGAAGAAGGCACATCATGATCGAAGTTGATGGGCTGGCGGTCGCCGTACCAGCTCGGCCCCTGGTGGACGGCGTCAGCTTCACCTTGCCCGCCGCACGGACGCTGGCCCTGGTCGGCGCCTCCGGCAGCGGCAAGACGACCACCGCGCTCGCGCTGCTCGGTGAGCACCCACCCGGCGCCCGGGTCACCGGGCGGGTCACCGTGGCCGGACACCAGGTCGCACCCGGGCAGCCCCCGCCTCCCGGGACCGTCGGGTTCATCCCGCAGCACCCCTCTGCCGCGCTCAACCCGGTGCTGCGCATCGGAACCGTGCTCCGCCAGCTCGCGGTACGGCACGGGACCTGCGTCTCCGAGGCCCTGGGCAAGGCTCGGCTCCCCGACGACCGGGACTTCCTGCGCCGCTTCCCGCACCAGCTGTCCGGCGGGCAGCAGCAGCGGCTCGTCCTGGCACACACGCTGCTGGCCAAGCCGTCGGTGATCGTCGCCGACGAACCCACCACCGGCCAGGACGCCATCACCCGGGCCGAAGTCGCCGCCGAGCTCTCCGGGCTCGGCGTCGCCGTCGTCCTGCTCACCCACGACCTCGGCCTGGCGCGAGAGCTGGCCGATCACGTCGTGGTGCTCAAGGACGGGCGGGTCGTGGAGTCCGGGCCCGCGGTGCTGGACGCCCCGCGCAGCGAGTACGCCAGGGCGCTGGTCACCGCACGGGCCCGCACGGCGGAGACCCGCATGGAACCGGTCCCGCTCTTGGAGATCGCAGCTCTCGGAACGGAAATCCTGCGCGAGGTGACCCTCGACGTCGCCCGCGGCGAGCGGCTGGTCGTCGTCGGCCGCTCGGGCAGCGGGAAGACAACGCTCGCCCGCTGCGTCGCCGGCCTGCGCCCCTGGACATCCGGCACCGTACGGCTGGCCGGCCGCCCGCTGCCCCGGTCCCCCCGTCGCCGGAGCCGCGCCGACCTCGCCCGCGTGCAGTACGCCTTCCAGGACGCCCGGGCCTCGTTCGACCCCCGGCGTGCCGTCGTGGAGCAGGTCGCCAGGACCGCGGTACGGCTGCGCGGCCTGGCCGTTCCCGCCGCGCGCGAGGACGCCTTCGAGTCTCTGGCCGCGCTCGGGCTGGGCCGCGAGGCCGCGCGGCGACGCCCGGACGGGCTTTCCGGGGGCGAGCTCCAGCGCGCCGCTCTGGCCCGCGCCCTGCTCGCCCACCCGGAGGTGCTGATCTGCGACGAGATCACCTCTGGGCTGGACCCCATCACCCAGGAGGAGGTCCTCAACCTGCTCACCGACCTGGACGTGACCCTGATCCTCATCAGCCACGACCTCTCCCTGGCCGCGATGATCGCCGATCGGGTCGCGGTCATCCACGAGGGGCGGCTGATCGAGCACGGCCCGGCAGCTCAAGTGCTTCACCGCCCGCTCCACCCCGTCACCCGCGCCCTCACCGGTCTGCCGGAGGAGTCCCCTTTTGTCCCATGACGTCCGGCCGACCGGCAGCAGGTCATCCTGGTCCGCGACGCCGCTCAGCCCGGGCGTCTTCGCTCCCACCGTCTGCGCCACGTCCTCGACAACGGAGCGCTCATCACCGCAGGGGACGCCAACCTGCGCTACGACTCCACCCCGGTACCCCGGGCGAACTATGTGGGAGTCGGCAGGCTGCGGGTCCCCTGGGTCGGCCTGCCTTCCGGCAGGAAGCCCAAAAGGCGCATGCCATTCCTTCGCCGGCGAGATTGGCCCGTCAGGGCATTTGTCCAGATGTGATCACGTCCGAGTAGGGTGGGGGCATGCTTTGACGCCTGCCCGGTAATCGGGCACCTCCATGATCTCCTTCGTTCGTCGCACTCCGACCCTGGACCACGAAGGAGACCCTTTTCATGAACACGTCGACCTACATCGACGTTCCCGACGCGTTCGCCGCGTCTTACGGCGCGCACGGCGCCGAAGCTCGCGCCTGGATCGCCGACCTGCCCCGCCTCGGCGGCGACTTCCTGGACCGCTGGGAACTGCGGCCCGACGGCCCGGCCGCACACGGCATGGCCTCGCTGGTCCTGCCCGTGCTTCAGGCCGACGGCACACCCGCCGTACTCAAGCTTCAGCAGCTCAGGGAGGAGACCGCCGGCACTGCCACCGGCCTGCGGGCGTGGGGCGGCAACGGCATTGTGCACCTGCTCGACCATGACCAGGACAGCGGCACTCAGCTGCTGGAACGCCTGGATGCGGCCCGGCCTCTGTCCTCGGTGGCCGACGACGATGCGGCCATGCAGATCCTGGCCGCGCTGATGGCCCGCCTGACCTCGGTACCTGCCCCGAGGGATCTGCGGCAGCTGTCCGACATCGCTGCGGCCATGCTCGACCAGGTCCCGCAGGCCGTACCGACACTGCGCGACCCTGGCGAACAGCGGTTGCTGCGCACCTGCGCGTCCGCCGTGGCCGAACTGGCCGGTGAGCCCGGCAACCGCCTGCTGCACTGGGACCTGCACCACGACAACGTCCTGGCCGCAGAACGGGAACCCTGGCTCGCCATCGACCCTGAACCGCTGGCCGGGGACCCGGGGTTCGAGTTGCTGCCGGCCCTGGACAACCGGTGGGAGGAGGTGGCGGCCACCGGCGACGTGTCGCGGGCGGTGCTGCGCCGCTTCGACCTGCTGACCGAGGTCCTCGGTCTCGACCGGGGGCGAGCAGTCGGCTGGACCCTCGGCCGCGTGTTGCAGAACGCACTGTGGGACATCGAAGACGCAAAGACCACGCTCGAACCTGCCCAAGTCGCCATCGCTACGGCGCTGCTGCGCCGGCGGGCATGAGAGGAGGGACGGCTCCGGGTCCCAGCGAGCACCGGTGATGTCGAGGCGATCACCGATCAGGTGGTGGCAGGCGCCCTCGATCACGCCGGCGGAAGTCAAGCGGCCGGCTGACCGCACTGGGCCTCGACCGCGGCCTTGTGCAGCATCAAAGGAGCCGCGCACATGCTCGTCGACCAGCACTGAAGGGGATGCCGGATAAATAGGCGTATCGAAAGGGCGTGCTGCGCAACTAATCCAAGCTGCACAACGGCACTCCACGCATTGACGCACCTAAATAGCCGGTCCTCGACCAGAGGCTCGAGCACGTCAACTGCCGGCGCCCTCTCCCACATCGCGTTAATCCCATCCCCCGCATGTAGCGGCGCGCCCCCTCCGCCCCATCAGATCCCCGAGACAGAGAAAAAAGGGCGAAAGGTCAATGTGTCAATATTCAATATGACCAGGCAAAGTCTGAGCTTGCAGTGCGTAGCGATCAGCACTGGAGGACAGACAGCAGGGGGGCATGTGGGCTGCGGTAAAGAGCCCAACGTCGGGATTGGATAAATGATGATCAGGCGTCGTTGGACTGGAGAAATTCCAGGTGTCAGACAATTTCTTGAACTGCGCCGAGAGGGAACCACCTGGGCACTCTGCGAAGAAATCCGCGCCAAGGTGCAGGTTCTGCAATCCCATCTGAACGCCAGAGAGGCCATGGGGGTCCCACCCGAGCAGGCCACCTTGTTGAATGGTGCACGTGACCAGGCAAAAAAGGCGCTGGCCCTACTTGACGACGACATACACCGCAGAGGTGCGACGGTATCGCATATGATCGCCGCTCAGCTGCACCTCAACAGAGCGCGCTCCCTCTGGCTGCGGATTCTCTCACCCGAAGAACTGAATTCTTATCTGCCCAGCACGCTGTCACTTGTCCGCGAGCACCTCTCTTCGAAGGATCCCCGAAGGATCGCTCTGGAAGGGGTCGCGCGAACCAAAGTCGATGCCGGCCACCAGCGGAGCGACGGCGAGCTGGTAACCATCGTCGAAGCGGTGGACGCGGCGCGGGACGTAGCACTCCAAGAGAGACTACGTGCCGCCAGCTTCGCCCGCATCGTCGGATGGGTGATCACCGGCTTGTTCTGCTTCGTGATCGCCATCGCCGTGCTGACAGCTCTTTGGCCGGGCGCAGTGCCTTTGTGCTTCAATCCGACGGACCAAAGAATTACGGGCCAGCCAGGAAAAGAGAACAGATAATCGTGTAAAGCGTTGTCTGCCCGACGCAGAGCGAAGGGTCTCGCCCTCAATCTACTTCCCGCTCCCCAGAGCCCGTGTCCGAGTCCAGGCCCGAGCTCGACGAAAGAAACAGGAAAGCCGCAACGTGGCCGGATTACATCGTCGTCGAAGTCGCCGGCCTGATAGCCGCCGGCGTCGCGTCAACCTCCGCGCTCCGGCATATCAGGGGGACGACCACCGCTCATGCGATTCCCGTCGCTCTGGCCCTGCTCAAACTGCCGATGGGCGCGCTCACTGCCGTTCTCGGCCTGCTCCTCATGCGAGGGGGGTTTGTGCCCGGGCTCAGCGCGCTCGACTCGTCAGCTCAGATTGTCGCCTGGGCCGTCATCTTCGGCTACTCGCAGGAATTGTTCACCAAGTTTGTCGACAGACAGGGCCAAGCCGTCTTGGAAGGTGTGCGCGGTTCTACGGACCCGCTCCCCCTTACGCGTCAAGGCACCGTCGCGCCCATGTGACGCGCCCGAGCCGGATTACCCGGCAGGCCACGACTGGCCGCCGGCACCTGGGACGACTCCTCGCCCTCCTGGACCGCCGACGCCTTCGACACCGCCACCTGCGGCTGTCTGGCTTGCTCGCTGCCGATGCCCCGCCCGCCGCCGCGAGCAACCCGTCCTCACCCCGCACACCTGCGCACGGCCGCTACGTCATCTACCACGAGGACGGCGCCCGAGTCCGGACCGGCACCGCACCGCGGATCATGGCCGGCCTCCGCACTCTGGCCATCGGCCTGGGCCGCCTGATCGGCTCGACCCGCATCGCCACCACCAACTACCGCAGCCACCCCGCCGACGGTCTTCAGCTACTCGGCCTTACAACATGAGAACGCTTCGGCTCTGGCTTGACAGGTTCGTCGATTTTAGCAGACGAGCAGCTCCAAACCCTGCAGGAACCGTTCATACAGTCATTCCATGAGCCCTCGCGCGAATTTTACTATCTTGGGAGGGTGCGCCATCGAGTGACGGGCATACACCTGCATGCAGATAGCCCCAGACGAAAAACAACAAATACCGTACGGAGGTACGAAAAATGTCCGAGCTCCAGGCGGAAAAGCAGGGCATGGGTCTCACCGATGGATTCGCAAATCAGGGCGTCGCCACAAGAACAGTCGAGGAGATGCCGATTGTAGGCGACGAGAGCAAGCTGATCGACACGGATCAAATAGAGACCAGGGAGGTCCGTGGGTCGGTGCAGCTTTTGTGGAATCGAGACCAGACCGCCGGTGACTGCAGAATCATGGACAGAAAAGCCACCTTCTTTCCTGACGGCACAGCCAGATTCCAAGCACGGGTAAGGTCGAGCGACAGCGACGATTGCTGGGTATATTTCGGAGGCATCGCAATTAATGACATAAATGGCACCGAGCTATGGCGGAGCGGCAAGCTCATAGGGCCGAGCATGCCCGAGGAAAATGTGGACTTCATATGGGATCAGCGGTTCTCCTACCCGGCGATCTGGTTCGGATTCATCGCTCGCGCCACCCTTTTTGGCGCAAACTGCTGATTGGACTCATGCGGCTCGCTCCGAGGTGCAGATCGTGTACGGAGCAAGCGCTCCGCCCGGGTCATCCTCGACGGCGCAGAAGCCATGCACCAGTCAGTCGCCAGCGACGAAAGGCCGCTCCCGAAAGCCAGGAAGCGGCCTTTGACCGTAGTAGCTCGCCCAGTAACGCGAAATGTTGCCTCTCAAGGACACCTCTCGAGTCCGGACCGGCGCCGCGCCCCGGATCATGGCGAGCTCCCGCAACCTTGCCATCGGCCTCGCCCGATTGATCGGCTGGACCGACATCGCCGCCGCAGTCGAGCACTACCGCGCTCCCCCTGCGGATGGGACTCGTCAGCCGTCAGCAGAGGACGCCTGAAAATGCCAAATGACCATCGCAGGGACGTCGCCATTCGCAGCTTCCGCCGCCTCCGGCGCCAAAGCTGACAGGCACCAGGGGCGCTCGGCCCACGGCTCCATCGCTTCTGCGGTCGGCGGTACTTGCGCCGGCGGGGAATCGTCGGGCGTATCCCCCTTGAGGTGCCGGGGTTCCTCGCACCGCCGCACTTGCAGCCCTTCCGCGAGGGCGGCGCGCACATAGTCGCCGATCAAATGGCGATGACTGGCTATCCGTCCCGGCTGACCGTCGGCTGTATGCACGAGGGGAATCATCCCGCGGGCGACCCCTTCCGGATGTATGTCCGAGGTCACCAGATGTCCCCCCGGGCGCAGGACTCTGGCGAACTCCGCCATCACTGGCTGAAGCGAAGGAACATGCGTGAGCGCCAGTGAACAGACGACAACGTCGACGGCATTGTCAGGGATCGGGAGATCATAGAGATCACCGATGAGGAACTCGCCCCGTGGTACCCGTTCCCGCGCTCTCGCAAGCATGTCCACAGAGCTGTCCACGCCGAAGACCTGATATCCACGCGCCGCCAGGGAAGCCGCAACTCGGCCGGTGCCACAAGCGGCGTCCAGGGCGACACCCACGGGGAGAGCGTCCAGGATCTCCCCGACGATCGGCTCGTCGAAGTCGAATGCGGAGTTGGGCCGGTCATACGTCTTGGACCAAATGCGGTATCCCTCGGCGGTGTCGACCCGAGCAACCTCCACGGCCGCACCAGCCAGAATCTCGTCGTCGATCAACCTGCGGATCTCCGCGATGCGCGCGTCAACGAACTCGCGGTCGAACTCCCCGGTGAAGGAACGCATCAAAGCGATGCCTTCCACGCCATGGAGATAGGCCAACGGATGCTCGTAGATCATGATGCGAGGCTAACGAGAGGCAGTTCTCCGGCGCTATCGAATTCATCAGGAGGCGGGGAGGTAAGCATTCACCTCCAGCGCATTTCGGCTTCTGGTGATCGCGCTGTGTGATCGTCCTCAGGCATGCGTGAGTACGGCCGATCCTGGGATGGTCAGCCGGTTACCGGGTCGGGTGGCATCCAGAGGT